>CAZGBQ010000334.1:0-3168 GCA_964524045.1 uncultured Acidobacteriaceae bacterium | reverse complement strand
TTGAGGAGCGTAGAGTTTGGATACTTGGAGACAAAATCATCCAGGCATTTGATCTGCGCCGCCGGCGTTTTTTCCCCGGCACAGGCTTGATAGGCGTTGTACTCAGCCATGGTGTAGGGAGGCGCTTTGCCGACCCCGCTGTCTTGCCCGCCCGCGGGCGTTTGCGCGCGCAAAGAGGGCGCGCTTACAAGAATCAAACAAAGCGCCGCAGCCAGCGCGAATCCCAAAACTCTTCTAGTTCCATTCATTCCGATTTCTCCTCACTCAAATTCCAAGGCTGAAAGCGCTTCCAGCGCACGCTGCAAACCCGCCACGGGGATTCGCTCTGTCTTGGAAAACTCTGGGATTATAGGAAAAGCGCCGCCGAAATCGCAAGGCGTTATCCTCGACAAACTTGAGAACCTGATGATCTTCATTCTGTGGTGATCGCATCTCTAAAATCTCCGCAGCCGCGAACGGGGGAAGCCCGCAGTGGCGGAAATAACTAATGATAGGATGAGTGTCGCACAAAAAGAGTGGCCTGCGCGAGGAAGAATTCTCATGGCGAGAATAAAAAGTACAAATGGAAGGTCTGCAGAGAAGGTGCCACTTGCTGGAAAGGTGGCTCTGGTGACCGGAGGGAGTCGCGGCATCGGGCGGGCGATTGCGCATCGCTTAGCGAGACTTGGAGCTTCGGTGGCCATCTGCGGCCGCGACCGCACAGCGCTGGAAAACTCCGCAGCAGAACTCAAAAAGCTCCGCGGCCGCTGCGTATCTGATGTCATAGACGTGACCAAAACAGATCAGATAGCAGGGCTTGTTGCAAGGACCGAATCCGAACTGGGTCCGATTTCGATCCTAGTCAACAACGCAGGCGTAGGAGTCTTCGGTCCAGCGCACGAAAGAACGGAGGCTGATTGGGATCACGTGCTGGATACGAATCTCAAAGGCGTGTTTCTGGTTTCGCGCGCCGTGGCCCCGTCCATGATCCGCCGAGGGACCGGAGACATCATCAACATCAGCTCGCTGGCGGGGAAAAACACATTTGCCGGGGGAGGCATCTATTGCGCCTCGAAATGGGGGCTGATGGGGCTTTCCGGCTGCATGGCAGAAGATCTGCGGGAATACGGGATTCGCGTCAGCGTCATTTGCCCCGGAAGCGTGGCTACGGAGTTCTCGAGCCACGTCCATAAGACTCCTTCAAGGGCCTTGCAAGCGGAAGACGTGGCGCACGCCGTGGAAGCGATTGTGAAGCAAGGGCCGGGGAGCTTTCTAAGCGAGATGCACCTGCGGCCGTTGCGCAAGCCCTAGAGCACGCCAGCCATCCGGCAATTTCCTCTTGACAATAGTCGTTTACACGACTATAGTGCAGACATGAGTTCACTGCCCAAGCCGGCAAAGCATCCCGCGTCACTCGAGGAGCGGCTGTTCCTGGCCCTGCTGAAGACGGCAGACGCCCTCGGCCAGGAAGCCGAACAGCTGACGCGCTCCGCAGACCTGACCGGCACACAGTACAACGTGCTGCGCATCCTGCGCGGAGCCGGAACGGAAGGATTGGCGTGCCGCGGGATCGGCGACCGCATGATCACGCACGATCCGGACATCACCCGGCTTTTGGACCGCATGGAGAAACGCGGGCTGATCACACGGGAGCGGCAGAAGGACGACCGGCGCGTGGTGAAGACGCGAATCACCGCGAAGGGACTGGAACTGTTGAAGCCGCTGGACCATCCCATGAGGGACTTGCACAGGCGGCAGTTCCGCCACATGGCAGCGACGCGACTGAAGAGGCTGCACACGCTGCTGGAAGAAATCCGGAGGGATGAGCAGGATTGACAGGTTTAGGAACAAGTCTTTGGGCCAACTCGAAAGAAAGAAGGGGAAACTAAAATGAAGAAGTATTTTCCGGGAATCGCCGTTCTGGCGGCCGCAGCAACAATTCTCTCATCGCCTGCCGGAGCGGCAACCTCGACCTGGAATATCGACCCGCAGCACTCATCGGCGCAGTTTGCGGTGCGCCACATGGGGATTTCGACGGTGCGAGGCGCTTTTAGCAAAGTTACGGGAACGATGGCGCTCGATGACCAGGACATTACGAAATCGAGCGTGGAAGTGCGCATCGACGTGAACACGGTTGATACGCGCGAACCGGACCGCGACAAGGATTTGCGCAGTGACCATTTTTTTGACGTGGCGCACTTCCCCACGATGACCTTCAAGTCGAAGAGAGTAGAACAGGCCGCGCCGGGAAAGCTTAAAGTTACCGGCGATTTGACCATTCGCGGCACAACTAAAGAAGTGGTCCTGGATGTCGACGGGCCAACCGCTCCGGCGAAAGATCCGTGGGGCAACACGCGCGTAGCCGCTTCGGCCACGGCAAAAATCAACCGGCAGGACTTTGGCGTGAAGTGGAACGCCAAACTGGACAACGGGGGCGTAGTGGTGAGCGATGACGTCAACATTACGATCGATGTCGAGCTGATTCAGAAAGCCTCGCCAAAGCCAAGCAATTGACGGCGGCGGGAGCCACGAGGCCATTCGTGCACCACACCAGCCAGCTCGATCATCTAAGAAGGCTTTGAGGACAAAGGCATCAGAAACATGCAAAAGCCCGCACCCATCGATTCTCCGATTCACCAACTCCTTCGTGACCGCTGGAGCCCGCGCTCGTTTGCGGACAAGGCGATTCCCGACGACGTCTTGCGCAGCCTCTTTGAAGCGGCGCGCTGGGCGCCGTCCAGCAACAACGAGCAGCCGTGGGCCTATATCGTGGCGACCAAAGACGACAAGGCGAACTTTGAGAAAGTGCTGGGCACCCTGGTGGAGTTCAACGCGGGATGGGCGAAGAGCGCATCAGCCCTGGCGATCGCAGTGAGTGAGCTTGCGTTCGCAAAGAGTCACACCCCAAACCGCAACGCGCTGTACGACACGGGTGCGGCTACAGCATTCTTGTCGGTGGAAGCGACCGCGCACGGGCTAGGGGTCCACCAAATGGCGGGTTTCGATCCAGAGAAAGCTCGCCAGGCTTTCGGAATCCCCGAGGGGTGGGAAGCTGTGGCGGCCATCGCGATCGGCTATCCGGGGGACCCAGAATCCTTGCCTCCTAAGCTGAAGGACCGCGAGTTGGCGCCCAGGACACGCAAGCCAATCCGCGAATTCGTCATGGCGGGCAGTTGGGGGCATACTGCT
>CAZGBQ010000333.1:0-3186 GCA_964524045.1 uncultured Acidobacteriaceae bacterium | reverse complement strand
CGGAACGGTTGGGAATTTCCGCTCTATAGTTACGTCGAATGACGCTCGAAGAAATAGACACGCCTCATAGTTTTTTTACTTCCCTCCTGGCATCGGCGCTTCGAGGAACGGCGTCACCGTCGAAAGCAGCGCCGGTGAACTGAAAATGTTGTAATGCGTCACGCCAGGCAGGATCGCCAGCCGCGCGCTGGAAATCCCCGATCCATCCCAGCTGCCGTCCTTCTTCCCTCCCCCAAGCAACGCAAAGAACTCTGCGGCGTGCGATGGAGGCATCGAGTCCGCGTCACCCACAACGAGCATTGTTGGCGCCTTGATCGCCGCGACTTCCTTCGACCAGTCGTAGTCCTTCCGGAGCAAGTCTCCCATCTTGGTGACCAACACTGGCCAATTCTCCGGCTTGGGCGCAATCCGGGCATACACTTGATATATCGGAGTATGCTTCAACTGCTCGGCTGCCGCTGGCCCCATCTGCGCCATTGCGGCACGCATCTCGGGATACCAGCCTTCTCTCTTGAAGACCGCCGATACCGCCACCAGCTTCGTGACCATGCTGGGATGCTGAATAGTCAATCGCAACCCCGTCCCTGCCCCAAGCGAGTAGCCCACCACGTCCGCTTTCGCGATGCCAAGATGGTTCATCAGCGCAGCAATGTCGTCGCCCAGCGCTTCGTAGCGGATCGGCCGGTAAATGTCGCCGGTGCGACCATGCGCCTGCAAGTCCGCGGCAATCACTTCCCGTGTTTTCGCAAGCGCCGGCAGAAGCTCGCCCAGCATTTGAATGGAGCCCAGCCCACCATGCAACAGAATAAGCGGCTCTCCGCTGCCGTGGATCTCGTAATACAGCTTTAGGCCGTTGACCGGCGCGTAGCCGGTCTTCACTGAACCAGAACTGGCAGTGCCTGTCTGCCCGAACGCATTGGCGGACGCCGCCAGGATGCTACCGGCAGCCGACCCCGCTATGAAGTTTCTCCGCGCCATCATTTTTCCTCCCTTTCTGTTCGATCCTGCGTTCCGCGCCCTACGCTTCCGCTTTTTTCTTCTGCAATTCCGGCGGGAAGTCGCAATTCTCAAACACCTGGCGAATCTCGATCAGGCCGTTCTCCGGCAGCGGGCAGCGCTTGGCCCACTCTAGCGCCTCTTCCTTCGACTTCACCTGAATGATCCAGAAGCCAGCAATCACTTCCTTGGTTTCCGCGAACGGGCCATCGGTCACAATCCTCTTCCCGCCCGACACCTTGATGCGGAATCCTTTGGAGGGTGCATGCAATCCCTCCGCCGCGAGAATTACGCCGGCTTTCGCCATCTCCTCATTGAACTTCCTCATTGCTGTCACGATTTCCTTGTTTGGAACCGCCTCGACCTTCTCCAGCGCTTCCGGCGGGGCCGGCAGCAGCATCATGAATCGCATTCTCTTTCTCCTCTCCGGAATTAGGCTGGTTCTGTTGCTTTCATGTCTCTGCAAACCCTCTCCTACTTTGACGTCGAACCAACTAGCGCCAAATCGACAGGCACTGAAAAGCGAAGGAATTCTGATGACAATCTCACGCTCCGACAATAGCCAGAATCGCCGGCCAGGATGATACCAGTACCCGAAAGAGCTCCCCTGTCGGCTCATGGACCAACGCACACAGCGGCAGAGTATCCCAGAGTGTCAAGATCACAGCAGGCAGCGCCCCTAACCCTGTACAAGCGGCGCTGGCCAGCAGGTGTGCTACGTGCCTAACCACAAGTTCCAAATCCCTTAATACTTGGCCCGCTCCTACCACCGACAGTGCTACCCCCGCCGCGCCGCTAACTCTTTTCCATGCTTTCGTTTGCGTCCCCATGTTCGCCTCCCTGCTCTTCTTCGCTCATCTACTCGACGAACGAGCATGGGGAAAACAGACAAATGCGATCTGTCGCAAACTCTCTTTGCTGCTTGTCCCCTCCACTTGGCTGGCCAGGCCCGGTTGCTAGACATCTGGGTCCCAACTTTGGCCTCCGATTTCCATTTTCGTTTCTCGCGCGCAACTTCGCTAAAATGATCCTGTGAAACCCTCGCCCCCCACCCTCTTCCCAATGTTCGTCAAGCTCGCCGGCCGCCCCTGCCTTGTCGTGGGGGCAGGTCCTGTCGGCGAAGCCAAGATTGCCAGCCTCCTCGATGCTAGCGCTGCGGTTCACGTCGTGGCACCCCACGCGACTGCCCAGGTCCAGTCTTGGGCCGAAGCCAGGAGACTCGAATGGCTTTCCCGCCCCTGGACGCCCGGCGATCTCAACACAATGTTCTTGGTGGTTGCGGCAACTTCGTCGCAGGAGTTACACGAGCAGATCTTTGCCGAAGCGCAGCGGCGCGGCGTGCTTTGTAATGTGGTGGATGTTCCTGAGCTTTGCGACTTCTACTACCCCGCAGTAGCGCAGCGCGGCGCCCTGCAAATCGCTGTTTCAACCGCCGGCCAAAGCCCGGCGCTCGCTCAGCGGCTCCGGAAGGAGCTCGAGGAACAATTCGACCCCGAATACGCCGCTTGGCTCGAACACTTGGGCGAGGAGCGCGCCAAACTGTTTTCCGCCGCTATTCCTCCCGATGAGCGCAAGCGTCTGCTCCACGATCTCGCTAGCGCGGAGGCCTTCCGATCCTTCCTTCGCAAGCGCAAACCCACCCTCGGGCGCCCCCGTACCAGAAATTAATCTCGGCTCGTGGCAGACGAAAGTCTGCTCCGATCCACCCCTCATTGTTTTGAACTTTGATTCTGCGATTTCCGGCAAAGTGCGAGCGCTGGAGAGCCAGTCGTGGATCGATAATTAACGTTCTCGCGTACGGGCGCTCTTTTCGCGGAACAGGTGCGGATTGCCCAGTACTGCATCTACAATGCGCGGGTAATTCTCGCGCACTTCCTCATGAGCTATTTCATCTCCAGGAACGGTCAGGAGCATTGCGGCAGCATGGCTCAGCAGAAAGAGCGCGTAGACAGTAAGGGCATAGTCTTCCGGCGCGCCGCCAAACCGGCTCGCAAGCTGCGAGAGGAGCCAGGCGTGCAAGGGCCTCGGGCCTTCCGGGTGAAACACCTCGGTCCAGGAATTCGACAAGAGCCTGTACTCATTCGGGTGTTGCTCGGCGAAACGCACGTAGCGGCGGGCGACCTCCTCTAAGGTTGGCGCGGAAAGGCACTCCTCGTTGAGGCGCAATTTAAATTGCTCGGCCAGCGCCAC
>CAZGBQ010000332.1:0-3255 GCA_964524045.1 uncultured Acidobacteriaceae bacterium | reverse complement strand
ACGCGGCGCGCCACTTCAAATCCGATAAAGTCGTGATAACTATCTGGAGCGTAGCGTTCGCGTGCAACTTCCAGGACATCAAATCCAAATTCCGTTTTTACATGCGCGAGCTTGCCATCTTCGTAGGCAACGCTATCTCCGTATTTCCTGCGCAATCCGGGATAGAGCAGCGGAACGGCGCGGTTGGTCCCGATGCGATGACCGTCGCTGTCGGCCGCGTAATGCGCCAGGGCGCCCAGGGCGAAAGCATACTCGTTCGCATCCCGCGCGTCGCGCAGCAGCGCGTGAATGAAATCCCCGCTGCGAACGTAGTGCGTAAGATCGCTGAAAAAAGGGCTGCCATACGGATAGTAGCCCATGTCCTGAATGATCGCTCCGCCGTAAGCGTACGCTTGCGCCAGGCTCAGATCTTCCTCGGTAGCTTGCGGATATTTCTGCAAGATCACCAGTTTGATGTGGCTTTCCCAGACCGCGTCAATGATGGCTTCGTGCGACAGGACCGCATAAGCACTCGCGGGACGAGGCCACGCAAGAGCTGCCACAAGGCAACAAATTATTCCACTACGAAACCATACGAAGCGCTGATTCATGACTCGAATAGGACCTGAGTGTCTCCCTCTAACAGTCGCCGGGCGAAGCTCATCGTTCAGGGTTTAAGGAGAGGCTCGGCATAGCGAATAGGCACCCCAAAATTGGAGCCGCCAAAGCCTCTCACCACAGCAAATGTCACGCCAATAACTTGCCCATCCTTGTTGATAAGCGGCCCGCCTGATCCGCCAGAAGTCGTCTGCGCGTCGTAAACAATCTTATCGGCTAGAACATCTCCAATGTGGCCTTGAGTTATTAGCGGGCGGATAAGTTTGCGATGCAGGAGTTCCTCGACAACCTTTTTTGGATCTCCTCCACTAGCTTTGGCAATTTCATTCACGGCGTCTTCGCCGGCGCGCGCGAGCATAGCATTCAGGCCCGTGGCATATCCCAGTGAGATGAGAGGCTGACCGCTGACGGCCGCTTCTTTCCGTTCGTCCGTTTTCAGCATGCGGCGCCTAAGTGCCGTCAGATCCCCTTTCACCGCGGCCAAGTCCGCCTCCTCTGAAATCTGGGCAATGCTGACGGTAACTCCGGCGGCTGAATCCGGAAAGTACGCGGTCAACTCCGCGATCCCCGGGTCCAGCCCCTGGCTAAGAACGGAGCCGAGTTCATCATTTTTCCACCAAGGCTGAACAACGTGATGGTTGGTGAGAATGGTTCCATCGCCAACGATAAAGCCAGTGCCGAAGAAGTCCGCGCGCACTTCGGGTGCGCGGCCCTCCAGCGTGTAAGCCGGATTGCCATCGCTATCCTTAAGAGGCTGACCGTCGGGGTTGATGGCAACGTACCGCAGTGGACGCCGGGAAGAGCGGTCCAGAAAATCAATGGATACGTGGAGCAGACAAACGCTCGGGGCGTAGGCTCGAATCACATCTTCGGCCGTCTGCGACTCCGTTTCCATCCGGCGAAGACGATTCGTAGTCTCTTGAAGCTGCTGGCGCAACACGGAAACTTCAGCGCCGTCAGCATTTGAGATCTTCTGCCGCAATTCTTCGGACTGCTGCTGAAGCTGCTGTTTTTGCAGCAGAACATCGGATTTCTCAAGGTCGGCACGCGCGTTGCGGGCGTCCGCAACCATTTGTTCCTGGCGATGCGCGCTGCGCTCCAACTGTGCAATCGCGGAATAGGCGCGGCGCGCCTCCTTGTCCGCGCGGCGAGAAAAAAGCAGAAACGTTCCAGCAATGAGGATCGCGATCACGAACAGCGCTGACACGCCGATCTTAAGCGCGCGCTCCAGAGAGAACGCATCGCGAGTCATTTTCTCCGTGACCGCGAGCGCCTGGAAAGCCGTCTGCGCCATTTCGCGGCCTTCGTCGGCAATCCGCGTCTTCTCGCGCATCGCATCGAGAGCATGCTTTTGGCGCAACTGGACGCGAACACGCGCGAGCAATTCCGTCGGTTCCCAAGGACGAGACAGAACGTCATCGGCGCCGAGCTCCAGCCCCCGCGCCCTTTCCGCTCCCGCTCCGCTCGTCAGCAAAACCACACGGGTGCCGGCAGTCTCGGCGTTCCCTTTCACATCGGCCAATGCGTTGCAACACTGAATGTCATCGAGATCGGCAGAAAGCAGAAGAAGATCGATTCCCGCGTTACGAACGAACTGGAACCCCTCGGCTTGGGAAGTTGATACCGCCACGTCATAGCCTGCGGGGCGCAGCAACTCCTCAAGCTGGTGGAGGGATGCCGAATCGGGATCGACAATCAGAATGCTTTCGCGTTTCGAGGACAAGCGCTGGGGACCTCAATGCTCTATTGGATTTTGCCGCGAGGCTCCGAGCCTCCTTGGTTTTGAGCCGGAATGCCCCGCCAAGCCTCATAAGAATAGCGGAGTCGCCTTTTTGATGCACGCACGAGCGCTCCGGTGCAATTTCTTTGGGGAACACCCGGAAAAGCCTGAGACGAGCAAGTCAAGAACCGCAACAAACAAGATGAGGTTTACAGGCGCCTCGCGGATAAACTCAATAGGGAAAGCGCTCAATACTTACGAAGGACGCCGATCACGCGTCCCTGAATCTTCACATCGTTTGCCCCCACCAGTATGGGAGCCATTTCGGAGTTTGCAGGTTGCAGGCGGATTTTTCCGGGCCCTTCGCGATAAAATCGCTTCAGCGTGGCTTCTTCCCCTCCCACCAACGCCACCACAATGTCTCCCGCGTTCGCGACCTGGGTCTGTTCGCAAACCACGTAATCCCCGTCCATGATGTGATCGTCGATCATGGAGCTGCCCTTTACCTGTAGAACAAACGAATTTCCCCCACGCGCAAAATCCCCAAGTGAAAGGGTCTCTCTCTCCTCCACCGCCTCCAGCGGCCTGCCAGCGGCGATGCGCCCGACCAATGGCAGCTCCTGAATCTTCCGTTCGATGACCTGTTCTTTTACGGGCTTCGGTAACTGGACGATTTCGATGGAGCGGCTTTGGTTATAGCCGCGGCGGATAAAGCCTTTTCTCTCAAGCGTAGTTACGTGCTTGTGCACAGTGGCAAGCGAAGTGAGTTTCATCCCTTTGCCGATCTCTTCAAAACTCGGCGCGTACCCGTGCTTCGTTTCAAAGGATACGAGGTAGTCGAGAACTTCTTTTTGCCGTTTGGTCAGGGGCATGGCTGCACCTCCACTCGCTGTCACTTTTCCACAGGCACTTTAGGCGAAAAGAAAGCGAACGTCAAG
>CAZGBQ010000331.1:0-3260 GCA_964524045.1 uncultured Acidobacteriaceae bacterium | reverse complement strand
TTGCGCCGCTAGATTAGCAAACAATACTTTTCGGGATACGCCCGCGAATAAAATCACCATCATTTCCGAATCGCGAAATAAATAACATAGAACCAGCTACAAATGCCGTGCACTATCATCCAAACGATAGAGTGGTTCAGGCTCCATGAGAGAGTTACAGCGAGGATGCTTCCAAACCCCCAGCACCCTATTCCTGCCGATCCAGCCTTGTCTGATTGCATCTAGCACCTCTCACTCGAAAAGTCTGTCACACGCTGTTGCGCTGAGTCTAGATTTCCCTCAAGAATGTCCATGTCGCTTCGGGAGTTGTTTATCATGATGGTGATGATTCTTGCTGTAATTCGTTGTGTGGAGGACCGCTTATCCCCGGCGAACCACAATTTGAAATTTCAGAATTCAGCCTCATTGGCAGGTCCACTCACTACCAGGGCTTCAACCGCAGTGCCTGAATACACAAACACCAAGAATCCGAGATTAGCCGCCAGGCGCTTGGGCCGAAGAATGTTCCAGACCGGCGAGTAGAGTCAACTCGGACCCACCCTTGCAAGACAAGGGTCGGTCGTCGTCCTTTCTGAATCTGCCGTCAACGCGAACCGCGAACATCTGGTCAACGGGCGTACCGGCCGATCAGTTCGGCTTGCGCAAGGATATGGCCCTTCATCGCGCGCTCGGCGTCGGCTTTGGTGGCGCCAGCTTTCAGATTCAGCTTCGCATCGAGCGCGTAGAGCTTGAAGAAGTAGCGGTGTGCGTTGCCGGGCGGCGGGCACGGCCCGCCGTAGCCGATTTTGCCGAAATCGTTGCGGCCTTGCCGCGCGCCGTTTGAAAGCTGCTCCTGCTTCGGCGCACCTTCGGCAAGCTCTTTCGTGTCCGAGGGCAAGTCGAAAAGCACCCAGTGCACCCACGTGCCCACGGGGGCATCGGGATCGTCCATGATGAGGGCGAAGCTCTGCGTTTTTGCAGAAGCCTCAGTCCAACTGAGCTGCGGCGAGGTATCCAGCCCATCGCAGGTGAATTTTTTGGGAATCGTTTCACCGGCGGAAAAAGCTGCACTGGAGATTTTCATGGTTCCTCCTTTCCCTTGCCTGAGCGAGTTAATCGACAGCAAAGGGGAGAGGCACAGCGAAAAACACAGGATTGCAGTGAACTCACATCGCATAGACGTGGCTGCTGGTTATTCTTGCACAGTGGGCGCCGAGGGTTGCGCCAAAATTCTGGCCTCTCGCTTTGACTATTTCGAGGCGGCCGAGTCAGCGGCGGCTGCGGTCCTTGCGCACAGCTTCATCGATTAGGCTATCCAGTTCGCTCCGCGTCAGAGTGACCTGGTCCTCGTTGGACTCGGCTCCATCATTCGTCATCGGCAACTCCGCGCCGCCGCCGGGAGGAGGCGACACGAAGTAGCGGGGACGTGCCGCCATCAGTTTTGCTACTTCGCGGCCCGACAATAAAACAGGGTCGCCGGCCAGTTCCGCAGCCAGCGTAATCTTCGCGCAGTGCTCGATCGTCTCCATCCGGAAAAACGCCGTCAGCAGGTCTGGCCCGCACGTTACTGCGCCGTGGTTCGCCAGCAGCAGCGCATCATAATGCGGAACGAATGGTTCGAGCGCGGCGCTCAATTCCGGTGTCCCCGGCGTCGCGTATTGCACTAACGGCACCTGACCCAGCCCTACGATCACTTCGGGCAGCAGCGCTTGGTTCAGCGCGCGCCCCGCGACCGCGAATCCGGTGGCTGTCGGCGGATGAGCATGGCATATGGCATTCACATCGGGACGCATGCGGTAAAACAGCAGATGCATGGCGAGTTCCGAGGAAACTTTGCGGTCGCCGGCAAGCTGTCGGCCCTCGCAATCTGTGGTCACCAGGTCCTCGGGCGAGAGCATTCCTTTGTTCATGCATGTCGGCGTCGTGAGGATGCGCCCGTCACCGAGCCGCACGGAGAGGTTGCCTTCGCACGCGACGATGTAACCCTGCCGGTACATCCAGCTCCCGGCGACACAAATGTCGCGCGCGTGCTCTGCCTCGCTTTTCGCGTGGCCTGGCGAAATTGAGTCCGGGGTCAAGGGCGGACTCCTTCCTGGCGCGGCACGCTCGCCGCACCTTGCTTTCGAATTGCTTCAGGCACACTCCGTAGCGGAGTTACGAAATGGCCGCGCCAGCTCCCTGGGACTGGCACAAGCGGAAAGAAGCTATTACAAAACTCGTTCGGAATCTAGTGCCGCTGCAATTTTTTTGGCCCTATCGCCGAGGGGCGCCATCGGACAGCCCTTCCCTCCGCCTGCAAGTCAGGAGCAACAAGTCCGAGGTGTGCTAAGCATAAATTCCGCGTAACTTCAGCGCCGTCGCAACTCGGTCGATCGCCAGCATATACGCCGCGATGCGGTTGTTCACTTTGTGCAGCTCCGCGTAGCGCACCACTTCATCAAACGCATTTTCCATGAAGTCCATCAGACGCTCGTTGACTTCGCTCTCGCGCCAGAAAAAGCCCTGGCGGTCCTGCACCCATTCGAAATAGCTGACGGTCACGCCGCCCGCGTTGCCCAAAATGTCCGGAATCGTGAATATACCCTTCCCGTCGATAATCGTATCCGCCTGCCACGTAGTCGGCCCATTCGCGCCTTCGCAGAGAATTTTCGCCTGGACTTGGTTGGCATTTTTTTCGGTGATCTGGTTTTCAATCGCCGCAGGGATAGCAATGTCGCACGGCTGGAAAAGCACGTCGCGCGCGGACATCTTTGCTCCGCCCCCGGGAAAATCTTGCAGCGGCTTCTTCTGCGTGTACACCCAGTCGATCACTTTGGGCACGTCGAAGCCCTTCTCGTTATAAAGGCCGCCGCCAATATCCGCGAGTCCGACGATTTTGTAGCCCGCTTTGTGCATCAAGTCCGCGGCCATCGAACCGACGTTCCCAAATCCTTGGATCACCACACGGCAGCCCTCCCGCTTCAAGCCGACTTTCGCAAGCGCCTTGTCGCAACAAATCATCACGCCGCGTCCCGTGGCTTCGCGTCTTCCCCGTGATCCGCCGAGCTCGATGGGCTTCCCCGTCACGACCGCCGTGGTCGCTTGTCCCACGTGCATCGCGTATGTGTCCATGACCCAAGCCATCGTCTGCTCACCGGTACCCACGTCCGGCGCGGGAATGTCGCGCTCCGGTCCCAGCCAGTCCGCCAATTCCGCCGTGTAGCGGCGCGTCAGCCGTTCGATTTCCCCGCGCGACAATTTGCGCGGGTCGCAAATCACTCCGCCCTTCGCGCCCCCAAACG
>CAZGBQ010000330.1:0-3267 GCA_964524045.1 uncultured Acidobacteriaceae bacterium | reverse complement strand
CGGGCCAAAATACCGGTAGTGTCCGGTAATTTTCCAACGGAACAAAACATCTTCTCTCTTCGGCCCTTGGCCAATGTTGTGGACAATCAGGTGGCGCCCGCCTTCCGCTGACTTCTCGCTCACCACAATCCCTATGTGCGGCACTCCGCCGCCCAAATCCCACGTGACGAGATCCCCCGGCGAATAATCTTCCGCACGCTGGGTAATCGCCAGCGTTTCTCCCTTGCGACTGAAAAACGCCATCAGATTTGGCACGCGCCGATGGTCGATATTTGTGTCCGCATGCGAAAGAAGCCACCGCCTCTGGTTCGGATACGCCGAAAAATTCTTCTCCATATCCTCGTGGACTTCCTTTTGCAAATCCACGCCTAAGGCGCGATACGACCGGATGACTTCGTCGGTGCAAACGCCCGTGCCCTGCGGAACGTCTCCGCCCGGATACGGAATCCGCACGTACGCCGGGTCGTAGCGCACTGCGTGTTGCGTCCTCTCTTCTGCAGCAGCCACCAGCTTCTTCAGGAATTCTTGCTGCGCACTCGCTCCAGCTGCCTGCCCCTGAGCGTCTTGCGCTTGTGCCGGGCCTGTCAGGCCCACGGCAATTGCCAATGCGGCAGCGGCGCTAACGTTGAGCCAAATCTTGGCTGGGAATGGATTTGTCATTCCGCGAACTCAGCCCATCCTCTTAGCCCATAGCGGCATGGCCGTAGAAACGTGCGGCGGAGCCAAGCTCTTCCTCAATCCGCAGAAGCTGATTGTATTTGGCGATGCGATCCGTACGGCTGGCCGAGCCGGTCTTGATTTGCCCTGCGGCGGTGGCCACGGCCAGATCGGCGATAAAGGTTTCCTCGGTTTCTCCCGAGCGATGCGAAATGATGGAGTGGTAGCCCGCTTTGCGCGCCATTTCAATGGCGTCGATGGTTTCCGTGACCGTGCCGATCTGGTTCAGCTTGATGAGGATGGCGTTGGCGATGCCTTCCTTGATCCCGCGCGAGAGCCGCTCTGTGTTGGTGACAAACAGGTCGTCGCCAACGAGTTGGATGCGCTTTGCAGATGAGCTGGAACCGCCTGTGGGCGTGGGAATTACGTACGCATTCGGGTAGCCGCTGACCTGGTAACTCATTTTGGAAGAGCCGGCTGCGTGCGCCGTCTCGCCACTTCCAATCGATTGTGTCAGCGACTTCCAGCCAGCCCAATCGTCTTCCGCCATACCGTCTTCGATCGAGACGATCGGGTATTTCTCGGTCCACTTGGTCCAGTACGCAGCCATGTCGCTGCTGGAATGCGCGGACTTGTCAGACTTCTTGAACACATACTTGCCGCTGGCTTTGTCGTAGAACTCGCTGGCAGCCGGATCCAGCGCAATAGAAACCTGCTGGCCCGGCTTGTAGCCCGCCGCGCTGATGGCTTCCAGCACAATCTGAATCGCTTCTTCATTGGATTTGCAACTCGGCGCAAAGCCACCTTCGTCGCCCACCGCGGTCGAGTAGCCGTGCTTCTTCAGCGCGCTCTTCAGCGCGTGAAACACTTCTACGCCCCAGCGCAGGCCCTCCGAAAAACTCGGCGCGCCCACCGGCATGACCATGAATTCCTGGAAGTCCACGGAGCTATCCGCATGCGCGCCGCCGTTCAGGATGTTCATCATCGGACAGGGGAGAAGATTCGCTGAAGTGTCCGAGGAATAGCGCGCCAGGTATTTGTAGAGCGGCAGGTTCTGCGCGGCAGCGGCGGCTCGGGCGGCAGCCATCGAAACGGCAAGAATCGCGTTCGCGCCCAAGCGCGACTTCGTTGGGGTGCCGTCCAGTTCGATCATGCGCTTGTCCAGCGCGCGCTGGTCGGCGGTGTCGAGGCCCACGACCGCCTTGGCAATCTCGCCGTTAGCGTTGGCAACCGCCTTTAGAACGCCTTTGCCCAGGTATTTGGACTTGTCGCCGTCGCGCAGCTCTAGCGCCTCATGCTCGCCTGTCGACGCACCCGACGGCACTGCCGCCCTCCCCCGCACCCCGTCAACGTAAACATCCGCTTCCACCGTTGGGTTTCCGCGTGAATCGAGAACCTGGCGGGCATGAACTTTGCTGATCTTCGCGGTCATCATCCCTCGTAGCTTTCTACGACTTTTGCTGGGCGTACGTGCGCTCCCTTTGGATCTTGCCCGAACTCACGTCGCGCCCGCCGCTGCCGCAATAAGTCCCAGCATTGATCGAGTTCTACCTGGGTCTCTGCCAGGCGCGAACTGTCTTCCTCGGCCAGTGTGCCCTGATTGAAAAGCTTGTGCTCTTCGGCAACGAGCCTCTCGATATGCCCCAACACCGGTTGGTCGCTCGCACCTTTCTTCTCTTCACTCATAGGAATCCTCCTTCCCCGAAGTACGTGATTGTAACAGACGGACGGATGGCTAAGAGCCAAGGCCGCGGCGCATGTTGACGCACTCCGCTCTGGGCGGCTACAATCTGCCGCAACTTCGTTTCCGAGCCCCTCGCAATCCCACAAAGGAGCCCATAAAGGAGGATGATATGCGTTTTCAGGTTCCGGCTCTTGCCGCGCTCACTCTTTTGGCTGGTATCGCCCTTACACTCTCAGCAGGGCAGCAACCACCAGCCGATCAAACCGCTCAAGTGGAAAAACTCGATCGCGAATTGAGCGCCGCAGGAGTGCGCGGCGACGTCGATACAACCGCAAAGCTGATTGCCGACCCAGCGATCTTCGTCATGTTATCGGGCAAGACAACGACGAAGGCTGATGAGTTGGCCTTCATGAAGTCACCTGATTTCAAACTAGAATCCGAGAATATTGAGGAGATGCATTCCAAGCAGTTCGGCAACACCGTGGTCCTTTGGGGCCGCGTAACCTCCCAGGGCATGTACAAACAGAAGTCCTTCCATGACACCTTCAATTTCACGGACGTTTGGCAGAACCACCACGGCAACTGGCAGCAGGTCTTCACGCGCGCGACGCCGGTGGTAGAGCACTGATTGGTTCGTCGGCTGACAGGTGGGCGACTTTTTTGGGCGGCGGCCAGACGCGATTCAGCCGGATCCTTCCCCAAATGAGAAGCGCTAAGATGGAAGCTGCGCCGATGAGTAGACGGGCGTGGCTAACGTTGAAAGACATACTGGGCCAGCGGTGTCCGCGCTGCCGCCTGGGAACGATGTTCCACCGTTCGATTTTCCGCGGCTGGCCCAAGATGCATTTGCGCTGCCCGGTCTGCGGTTTGCTCTTCGCCCGGGAACCGGGATATTTCCTCGGAGCGATGTACATCAGCTACATCGT
>CAZGBQ010000329.1:0-3268 GCA_964524045.1 uncultured Acidobacteriaceae bacterium | reverse complement strand
ATGTCAAGAAAATGTCAAGAGATTGTCAGGCTCACAATAGAGCCGAAGACTGATAGAACTTGACTGAAGAGGTTGGAACTTTGTTTTCCTGAAAAGCAGGACCTATCACAAATGGGACCGACAAGCTGGGAACCGCGCCTCCTAAGTCCAGCTAAACGCCGCGAAGGACAATCAGGCTGATTTCGGGCGGCACGCCTAGACGTACTGGTGCGCCAACGGTACCAAGCCCGCGATTCACGTAAATGCTGGCCATGGGCGAAGATTGCGGCGTGAATTTACGAGAAGCCGAAACCACCGATCCGGCGCGCTCGTTAGGGGCGGGAGCGAACATCGGACGCTGGTACAAGCCGGCAATGTAATCGCTGATGAATCTCGCGGGGCTGAGGCGATGATCCAGGATCTCCACCTGAATCTGCCCGCCGTGCGTGTGGCCGGCAAGAGAAAGCTCGATGCCAAGCTCGGCGGCGCGGTTGAAAGAATTCGGATTGTGCGACAAGAGGATGTTGGGCATATCGCGCCGAACCAAGCGCTCCGCACCGGCCAGAAGCTTCTGTCTTTGGCCGCGGCTGTTGTGTTCTCGCTGGTAATCGACACCGATCAAATTGAACTGCGCATCCCTAAAAGTGAGCTGGGCGTTTTCCTGGCGGAGCAGTTTCATGCCGGCCTGGGAATAGAGATAGCCGGCCTCATCTTCGACGCGCGCGTAAATCTCGTGGTTGCCGTTGCAGCCCCAAGTGCCGAGCGGAGCGCGCAAATGGCGAACTTCGTCGACGCAGTCGGCGATGGGATCCCCGGCGCCAGTGATGAGGTCGCCGGTGACGACCGCGAGGTCCGCTCCGAGATTGTTGGCCATGTCCACGGCGCGTCGCACCTGAGTACGCGACATATAGCCGCTCAAGTGAATGTCGCTGAGCTGGACGATCTTCATGCCGTCCAGAGCGGACGGCAAATTGGGAATGGGAATTTCGACGCGGCGAACCTGATAGTTCAAACGTTCGGCAGCGAAACCGTACATGGCAGTGAGGAAAGGGGCCGCGCCAGCAGCGGCAGTGGCGGCGCGGAAGAAATAGCGGCGGCTGGGATCAGGAACGGTCTCCGAGGCCTCGCTTGCAGGAGCAGATTGGGCCGCAGTCTGCACCGGTGCTGCCGCCTTTTTAGCGGTCGCGGCGCAGAGCCAATGCCACAGAATTTCCAGTCCGTGAACCGTCTTGACCGCGAGATAGGCGAACATCGCACTAAAAAACCAAAGCCCGGTAATCATAATCATCCAGGAGGGCTGGTGCAGGATGAATCCCGATTGTCCCAGGACCACAACGCGAACCAGAGTCACAACCATCATCCCAAGCAGAAGCAGGTAACCAATCCGCGGAGTAAACCGAAGCCACCAGCGACCCCAATGGGAGGTGACCCGCCAAATACACTGGTACCAAAAACGCTGCGAGAAATACAGAAGCGATCCCAGCCCAAGAACGATAGCAACACGCAGTACCAGAAATCCCCAGTTCACGGTGACCATTCCCCCAGATGCAAACTTTAATTTTACCATGCGTTGTCCGCCGAATTCGAATGACGCTGAAGAGATAACTGCGTAAGATGAACTCCCCAAAGAGACGGGTACGAAGTACTGGAGGACAAAACCGGAGAAACGAGCTGCGGAGAGGCCCGTCTGATGGAGGAGGCGCCCCAAGCGGTCGGGGCAAACTGAGGAGAGAAACCATGAAGAACTGGAACAGGTTGGCTGGTCTGGCGTTGGCCCTTGGATTAGCGATGTTGCCGGCGATGGCACAGGAGACGGCGAAGAAGGAACCTCCAAAGCCGGCGCCGAGCCCGTCGCAGGCGGTGCTGGAGCAATGGAATGACGTTGGACGCAGGCTGATCGCGATTGCGGAAGACATGCCGGAGGACAAGTACGATTACAAGCCGAATCCGGATTCTCGTACGTTCGTGGGGCAATTGCTGCACGCTGCGGGGTCCATGTACTACTTCAC
The DNA here is from genome assembly GCA_964524045.1 of uncultured Acidobacteriaceae bacterium. Classification (GTDB taxonomy): domain Bacteria; phylum Acidobacteriota; class Terriglobia; order Acidiferrales; family UBA7541; genus Acidiferrum. The sequence continues at coordinate 1,280 of CAZGBQ010000329.1, read as the reverse complement.
GGACTTCGCGCTGGGCCAAAAGCCGCGGTATCCCGATGATCCCAAGCGCGACAACCTGAAAACCAAAGCCGAGATCGTAGCGTTCGTAAAGAAGGCCGTGCAGGACGGCGCAGACGCGATCAAATCGAAGGGCGACAAAGGGCTAAATGAAGCCGTCAATGACGGCGGCCCGCACCTCGACCGCCTATATGACCTGGCCTACGGCTTGATCGAGCACTCGGGCGAGCACTATGGACAGTTGGTGGTGTATTACCGGGCAAACGGAATGGTGCCGCCGGAGTCAAGGCCGAAGAAATAAAGTGACTGGTGACTCGCGATTGTGACTTGCACGAAGTGACGGGCGCGGTGGGTTCACATCGCGCTCGTTTTGTTTTGCGCGCTTGGTCCAGAGTGGCTCAAATTGGAGTTGGAATCCTTAGAGCACGCCAAGCGGCACTCTGACGACGAAGGTTTCAAGAAAGGTCTAAGACGTGGCGGCCCCGATGGCACTATTCTCGAGGAGGGCGGTGAGTTGCGCTGGATCGCTGGTGGGAGGAAGGCAAGTGTTGCCAGTGCAGACGAGGGCGAGAGGCTTGTCGGCGGGAAGATGAGGAAGGGTTTCTTTGAGGGCACCGGCAAGAGCCACAAGTTGCATGCCGGGAGTGACGCGCAGGACGGATTTGCCGAAACGGAAAACGTGGTGGGCGGCGGCTTCGAGGGCCTGCGCGGAGGGATCATCGGCTTTGCCTGTAATGACGACCTGAACGGGATGATGGGTGAAGAGCGTCGCGGCGAGGCCGTAAGTTGCGGCGAAGAGACCGTATTGCGAGGCGACACCGGCAAAAGCTTCGAGCGTTCTTTGGGCAAAATCGCGGTAGCGCTGCTCGCCAGTAAAGACGTGCATACGAATGAGTGCGATAACAGCAACGGAATTCGCCCCGGGCGTTGGGGAGTCTTGAAACGGCTTGCGGCGAACGTCGAGGCCGCCCATAGGCGCAGCGTCGTGGGGTCGATCGAAGAAGCCGCCGTGTTCTGCATCGCCGTAGCGAGCGATCGCGAGGTCCATCGTCTTTTGCGCGGCGGTGAAATAGCGCGGATCGAGCGTGGTTTCGTAAGCGTCGAGCAGCGCTAGTACGCTAAAGACTTGATCGTCGAGTGAGCCGTCCAGTGCCGGTCCTCCAATGCGATGGGCAAACCCGCGGGACTCGCTCCAGGCTTCGCGCAACATGCGGTCGATGGTTTTAATAGCAAAGGCGCGGCAGTCCTCCGCAATCCATGGTGTACGAGGAACGCGCGAAGCC
>CAZGBQ010000328.1:0-3297 GCA_964524045.1 uncultured Acidobacteriaceae bacterium | reverse complement strand
CCAATCACCACTCCCGCCAGATGGATTCCCGGCACATTGCTTTCATGGGTCTTCGCGTCCATCGCCGGTTTCTTGGTCTCCGCATCGAGCTTCACGCCTAGGCTTTCCATGAAGGAGTAATCCGGGTGATATCCCGTTAGCGCGAATACTTGTTTCGCCGGAAGCCGCTTAGTCTGCGCATGATTCTCGACGATGACCTCGTCTTTGGTAATTTCCTCGACTCGCGTATTCAGCAGCGCTTGGATCTGCCCAGCCTTGATCCGGTTCTCGATATCCGGACGAACCCAATACTTGATCTTTGCCCCCAACTCCATTCCCCGATGCACCAGTGTCACTCGAGCGCCATTTCGGTAAAGGTCCAGCGCTGCTTCCGCCGCCGAGTTTTTCCCACCGATGACGACCACGTCCTGTCTCCAAAAGGAATGCGGCTCCGTGTAGTAATGCGAAACGTGCGGCAGATTCTCGCCCGGCACGCCAAGCAGGTTCGGCAAGTCGTAGTATCCCGTGGCAACGACAATCTTCTTGCCGCGGTATCTTTCTTGCGCGGCTTTTTCCGGCTTCGTGACTACCGTGAAATCTCCGTCCTTCCCATCGACATGGACCACGCGCTCGTACAACCGCAGTTCCAATTCATAATGTTCCGCCGCTTTCCGGTAATACTTCAGCGCCTCCAGACGCGTCGGCTTTTCCGCCGCGCTCACCAGCGGCAAATCTCCGATCTCCAGCAATTCCGGCGTCGTGAAGAACACCATGTTCACCGGATAGTGGTACAACGAATTGCAGAGACAGGCTTTGTCAATCACCAGCGGCTGCATACCCGCGCGCTTCGCCTCGATGGCGGTCGCCAGCCCCGTCGGCCCCGCACCGATGCAGATGACGTCGTAGGTTTTCATGAGAATTTGAGTTTGCCGTGAGCCCGGCCGATTTGCAAATCGCGCCCACTTGTCGATTCCAAGCTGGATTGCCTGTCGGGGAACCGCGGGCCCAGGCTCTACTGCTTCGGCGGTGAATCCAGGATTTCCTGAAGCTCGTTTCGAAATGTTTCCAGTTCCGCGAGCCTCTCCGCAGTCGCTTCCACTTCCTTCTTTTTCCACACGAACACTTCTTTGGCGCCGCGCTGCAGCTTCACGCTGAAATTTCCCTCGACCAAATAGGTTGCCGGCGCGAGCAGCTTCAATCCCGCGTTCAAAACGGGCGCAAGCGCTGCCACGCAATTCCCTTTTCTCAGACACAAAGCGTTTTCGTAAGGCGGGATCGCGATGGGACGAAAACCGGCTTCGAAAAGCCGTTGCATCACCTGCATTTGGAGTTGGGAGAGTTCAACCATCCGGACGCGTTCGAAACATAGTCTAATTCAGACTAGTCTAAATAAGACTATTCCTATTCGGACGAGTTTTTGCCTCTCTTGGCAGGCGCTGCAGCGCGTGATTCGAACGCCAACAACGACTTCCGTCTGTCGGCGGTCCAGCTTGCGCTTATGCGGCCGTCGTATCTGCTTCCGTGGAGGCTCCCTCAAGCTGCGCCAAGATTTCGCGCAGCGTGGCGATGAGCTCATCGCGCGAGACGTGGCTCTTCTTGAACTGAATCCGGAACTTGAAGGTTTCCGCCGGCGGCTCGAACTGAAAAATGAACGGCCGCGGCCGCTGCGGACCCGTTTGCTCTTCGCGACGTTCGCGCCGCGCCTCATCCCGCGTCAATCCGCCCTGCATGATCCGGTGAAACATCTCGACCATTTTCTTCTCGGTCGGCTGCCGCGCGATTTGCAGCAGTAGGGACTTCGAGAGGATCCCCTGCTCGATGCATTTCCTGCGAAGCGCATCCGGGATGTTCCGCAGGGAGAGCGTCTCCGTAACCGAGGAACGCGCTCGGCCAATTTTCTTCGCAATATCTTCGTGCGTGTATTCGAATTGCGTGCTCAAGCGGTGTAATCCATCCGCTTCTTCAAACGGCGTCAAGTCTTTGCGCTGAATGTTTTCAATCAGGCCAAGTTCGAGCGTCTCCGCGTCATCGGCCATCTTCTCGATGCACGGCACTTCGCGCAGCCCTGCCGCACGCGCGGCGTGGTAGCGGCGCTCGCCCGAAATGATGTAGTAGCAGTCTTCGCGTGGTACGTACCGAACGAGCAGAGGCTCCAGCACGCCCTTCTCGCGAACAGAATCCGTGAGATCGCGCAGGTCCCCCAGCGCCTTGCGCGGCTGCTCGGGGTTCGGGCGAATCTGGTCCAACCGGATCATCCGTCCGACTGCCGCCCCGCTATAGCTTGTCAGTGACTCTACGTAATGCGCGTCATGCCGCATCTTCAGCGTGACGGGTAATCCGATCCTCTTCGACACGATGGATAACCTCCCCAGCCAATTTCTTATATTCCGTCGCGCCGGGTGATTTCGGAGCGAACGTTAAAATCGTTTCCTTGTAAGCCGGACTCTCTTCCAGCCGCACGTTCTTGGTAATTTTCGTTTTGAACAAAACTTCGCCAAACACGCTGCGGATCTGCCCATGCGTATCCTTGGAGATGTTCGTGCGCTTGTCAAACAGGGTGATCACCACGCCGAGCACCTTCAGTCCTGGGTTCGGCCGCGCGCGAATGCGCTCGTACGTTTCCAGAAGATCGTCCGTTCCTTCAATTGCAAAATAGGCAGCTTGAATGGGAACGAGTAGATGTGTCGAAGCCACCAGCGCGTTGACGGTCAGAATTCCCAACGACGGCGGCGTATCCAGAATGATGTACTCGTAGTCTTTCATCACAGGCACCAGCGAGTCTTTCAGCCGGAAGGGCGCGTCAAATTGTCCCGCCAAAACTTGCTCCAGCTTCGCCAGCGCCAACCGTCCAGGCCCCAGGAACAACAGGGGATCCTTTGTGGATTTGATTACCGCCGTAATTCCCGTATGAGCGTCGCTGAGAACTTCGAACATCGAAGAGGAAATTTCGCCGGCAGCGTAGAAAGCGATTGTTGAATTCGCTTGCGGATCGAGATCGATGAGCAGCGTGCGCTTGCCGCGGTGAGCGAGCGCGGCGGACAGATTAATTGCGGTAGTGGTCTTGCCGACGCCACCTTTCTGATTCGCAATCGTGATGATGGCGGTCATCTTTTTCTGCCTCCGATCGCCTGCCCTTCAGAATCTCGAAGGCCGCGCGCACAAGCAAGCCCCTGCGATTCGGCAACTGGGTTCCTATATATGGGTGTAGCCTCCTGAAAACCCCCAAGGACTAGGCTAACTCTACGTTTACAAGCCGTTCATTGGCAAGGGAAAAGTATACGCCTTGTGGAAATACGGAAGAGAAAATGGAAGGTCAAG
>CAZGBQ010000327.1:0-3356 GCA_964524045.1 uncultured Acidobacteriaceae bacterium | reverse complement strand
CGGCGACGATTTGAGGTGATTGGGGAACTCGCGAACAAACGCTTTCATCGCGGGGTGCCAGAATCCGTTGAAACCAAAAAGGTACATCTCTTTCATCGCTTCCTCAGACGACCATTTCTCCACCGCCATGCGATACGTGGCCACGAACACGCCCGTGCGATCATCACCAAACCTGCAGTGTACAAAGACTCTCTGCGGCGCGTCGCCGTGGAATAACGAAAGAAATTGCGCCACCTGTTCATCTTTCGGCGGCGACCAGCCACTAACCGGTATGTGCACAAAACGCATGCCTAGCGCTTCCGTCTCCTTGCGTTCCCACTCGATCTGGTCACGCCCTTCGCCCCGAAGATCCACAATGGTCGTGATGCCGAGGCCTTTCAGCTCCTGAAGACTTTCCGCATGAGGTTGTGCGCCGCGGTAAAGAACTTCTTCGATTTTTCCGGCGTTATGCACGCCGGCAAGCCTTAAGCGCGCGCCGTAGGCGTGCAGCACATCGGAACTGGCCGCGGAAGGTGAAGATTGCGGGCAAAGCGACGGCGCGGACGCGAGTATTCCACAAAGAGTCAGACTGAGGAGGGTACGGCGCGCAAACATAAGATGCTTCAAGCTTACCTCAGCATGGTCACACAAGAAAGGCGCGCGGAAAGCGCAAATCGGAACGTTTAATAGTCGAGCTGAACAGAGAATTACCTGCGAAAAGCCGCGAAGGCGCCTGACTCCGCGAAGTGCGCGGGAAAATTCATGATGTACCTTCTCATGGAAGGATGCCAAAAGTTCTTGAAATGAAAAAAGAGCATTTCTTGAAACGCTTCCTCTGCGGTCCAGTGCGCGAAGGCGATACGGTAAGCCGCGAGGAAAACGCCAGTCCGGTCGTCGCCCAGCCAGCAATGGACGAAGAGCTTTTCTTTGGGATTCTGTTGAACCAATGTGAAGAATTGCGCGAGTTCCTCGTCCTTGGGAGGCGACCAGCCGCTCGCGGGAATATACACAAAATGCATACCAAGCGCCTCCACTTGCTTGCGTTCTTTTTTCACGGCTCCTTGGTGCTGTCTGCGAAAGTCAACGATCGTCGTGATTCCAAGATTCTTGAGTTGCTCAAAGCCTTGCTGGGTGGGCTGAGAACCGCGGTAGAGAAAATCACTGAGCTTCCCGACATTCGAAATACCTGGGACTTGCATTCTTACGCCGATGTCGGAGAGTTGATCGGACTTCGTTTCGAGGATGGGGGCGGTCGCAACTGGATGTGCGGGATGAGCATATCCATCGCTGAAGACCAAGCACACCATCAGCAAAGGCAAAGTTGCGAGAAAGAGTTTTGTTGCCATTGTTCGTTCATCATTTTAGATGCCCGAACCGATCGAAAGAGAGAGACAGATTCTTTCATGATTGGACCAAAATTGTGGCGAAAGCATTCCCGTGCAACTAGTTATGTGGGAACGAGACCACTACAGATTGGTGCGGTACGAAAATGTCAACCACATTTTGCGTTTTTCTCTTGACAGGAATTTCGCATCCGTTGATACTGCACATCCAGATTCGGGGGACGTGGAAGCGCCGCACGGACCGAGTCGGGGATAGCGCAAGGTCCGTGTGATTCCGCAAAGCGGCCCGGTTCTTAAGCGAAAAAAATCGAGCGCGAAGTACTTGCTCCGCGCCCGTATTTAGGCGGAGCACCTGCTGTAAGGCTGAGTGCGAACCACCGGCCAGCGGCAGTGCATTGGCTTTTTGCGCGTGTTTCTAGTGCGACTGCCTGGCAGTCGTCTTTTTTTCGCTCGTGTCTTTCATGCACCCCCGCGAATCAAGTTGCTCTTGCTCTAACACAAACCGGAGCAAAGCGCGGCGCCTCTTGCTAAGGGCAGAGGAGTAAAATGAGAGGGTTCCCCCCGCGCTGGGGAGAGAACCCTGGAGCGCGGAGGAACGGATGGCGACCGTGAAGCATGCATTGAGTGAAAATTCCCCAGCGAGGGAGACGCCCGCAGCGAGGACTACGGCAGGAACCGGGCGAGGTCTGCCGTTCGCTAGACATTTTACTGACGGGAAAAAATCTCCTTTCGATGCGGTCGAGTGGGAGAAGCGCACTGCGCTCATCGGAAACGAAAAGGGCGTCACCATCTTCCGGCAGGAGGACGTTGAAGTCCCCAAGACCTGGTCGCAAACGGCCACCAACATCGTGGCTAGCAAATACTTCCACGGCAAACTGGGAACGCCCAACCGGGAAGGCTCGGTGCGACAACTCATCGGCCGCGTCGCGAACACCATCGTCCGTTGGGGCGAACAGAGCGGCTATTTTGCAGACGCCGCCTCGCGCGATGCCTTCCGCGACGAACTGACCCATCTTCTCGTTGAGCAAAAGATGGCCTTCAACTCGCCCGTGTGGTTCAACGTCGGCGTTCAGCCCAAGCCTCAGTGCTCCGCCTGCTTCATCAACTCCGTGCGCGATGACATGGTCTCCATTATGGATTTGGCGAAGACGGAAGGCATGTTGTTCAAGTGGGGCTCCGGAACAGGCACGAACTTCTCCACATTGCGCGGAAGCAAGGAAACTCTGAGCGGCGGGGGCATCGCTTCCGGTCCGGTCAGCTTCATGAAGGGCTTCGACGCTTTTGCCGGCGTCATCAAGAGTGGCGGAAAGACCCGCCGCGCGGCGAAGATGGTTATCCTCAACATCGACCATCCCGACATCGTCGAGTTCATCGAGTGCAAGCGTAAGGAAGAACGTAAGGCCCACGTGCTCATCGAGCAGGGTTATGACAGCTCGATCGATGGCGACGCCTACAGCTCGATCTTCTTCCAGAACGCCAACCATTCTGTGCGCGTCACCGACGACTTCATGCGCGCCGTCACCGAAGACAAGGATTGGTGGACCAAGAACGTCGCCGACGGCCAGCCCGTTGAGAAACTTCGCGCCCGCGATCTCATGAACAAAATCTCGGACTCCACCTGGCACTGCGGCGACCCGGGCATGCAGTACGACACCACCGTGAACCGCTGGCACACCTGCAAATCCACCGCGCGCATCAATGCCAGCAATCCCTGCTCGGAATACATGTTCCTGGACGACACCGCGTGCAATCTTGCTTCGCTCAACCTCATGAAGTTCGTCACCGCGGGCGGGCAATTCGATGTGTCCGCCTTCAAGCACGCCGTCGACGTCACCATCACGGCCCAGGAAATCCTGGTCGATAACGCCAGCTATCCCACGCCCAAGATCGCCGAGAATTCTCACAAGTTCCGCCCGCTCGGACTCGGCTATGCCAACCTCGGCGCGCTGCTGATGTCTATGGCGCTTCCTTACGACTCTCCAGAAGGGCGCGACATGGCTGGCGCTGTCACCGCTCTCATGTGCGGCGAAGCCT
>CAZGBQ010000326.1:0-3359 GCA_964524045.1 uncultured Acidobacteriaceae bacterium | reverse complement strand
TCCGCGATTGCATCATCAATCCCGATAAGACGCGCCTGATTCATGATGCCATCGCCGCCGGCACCAGCCAGTACGGCATGCAGACCTTCGATCAATCGCTCTTCGATCTGTACTCCAAGCAGCTCATCACCATCGACGAGGCTCTGGCCCGCGCTTCCAACGCCGACGAATTCAAGCTGCGCATCCAGGGCATCCGCTCCGCTTCCGACGCCGCGCGCGAGGAAATGGAACGCCAGATGGCGGACTTCGAGCGCTTCGCCCGCAAGTAGAGCAGTTAACAGTAAGCAGTCCCCAGTTCAAGGTTGCATCGGGAACCATCGCGCTTGCCACGGTGTCCAACACACCGCCAGGGTTATCGTGTGACCTCGCGTTTCACAAAGATTGCGAGTTTCGGTCGGGCTTCGCTGCGGAGCCGGCTGGGATGGATTCTCGTCTGCCTTCATGCTGCCTGGTTCTTCCTCGCCATCGCGAACATGTCTCCGCCTTCGCGTGCCTTTGCCAAATGGCTCGAGAGCCTCAGCTGGTCTGACATGACTCTTTTTGCGGGGCGCCCGTTTCATTTCTATTACGAATCGCTTGCTATGAAACTCCTGATCCTTGCCGACTCACCTGCTGAGATTGCCGAGATCCCAGCCGATCTACTAGCAATGCCCTTGCTCAAGCCCTTCCACATGGATCTCTACTCAGGTTCGTATGTGGACGCTCTATTGATGCTCCTGCTTGCTTCTTTGCAGTGGTTAGCTTTTGGAAGGCTTCTCGAGTCACGGCTTTCAGCTCGTAGATGGGGGCTAACGTTTCTTGCCTGGGTGCAGCGTAATTCCGTTCTGCTGGTCACGACGGTCCTTCTTTTCACTGCAATTGCTACGCCTCTAGTCAACGCGCACAGCCGCAAGGTCGCCTATCACCGCCGCACAATTCCATCTCAGTAGCTCCTCCTTCGTGCTCTGTGTTGCGTTTTTCTTCCTCGCTCTTTCTCGCCACTCGCCACTAGCCACTCGCCACTTCTTCCACTATTCTTCCGTCGTGTTCCCCAAGCCGCGCCAGATCGAGTCCGAAACCGCCCTCTACGACGCCGCCATCAAGATCCTTATGCGCCGGGCCCATTCCGTACACGAAATGAAAAAGGCACTCGAACGTCGCTGTGAAGACGCCGCGCTCGTGAAAAACGTCATGGCTCGCCTTAAGCAGAATGGCCATATCGACGACGCCCGCTACGCCAGCCAGTTTGCCCGCCAGCGCACGGAATCTCGCAAACAGGGAAAGTTTCGTGTCGCTCGCGACCTGCGCGCCCGCGGCGTTCCCGACCGCCACATCGAGGCGGCTCTGCAAGAAGTAGCCAAAGTTACCGACGAGGCCGCCCTCGTCCGCCAGCGCATCGAGCGCAAGCTCCGCTCTTTGCGCAGCCTCGGAAGCGAACGTAGCGGCCACCTTCGGGTGGGCCGGCAAGGCGCCAACCTCGACGACAAAAAACTCGCCTCCCTCTACCGCAGCCTTCTTCGCTCCGGCTTCTCCGCCGATGTCATCCGCCGCGAACTAAAGTCCCTTACGCGCGGAGACGTCGCCGACATCGAAACCGGCGACAACGATGAGCCTTCTTGATTGTGCCGCGCCCCTACAATTGCTGGGCGTGTGGCGGTCTGCCATAATTCAGGAGTTCGCAGGCACGAATGAGGAATGAGTGACGGGGAACGAGAAAAGCAGGAAGTTTTGGAGCGGGAACGAAATTCGCTCGACCTTCCTCAAATTCTTTGAGGGCAAGGGGCACAAGCGCGTGCGCAGCTCGTCGCTCGTGCCCCATGGCGACCCCACGCTGCTCTTCACCAACGCCGGCATGAACCAGTTCAAGGACGTCTTCCTCGGCCTCGAAAAGCGCGACTACTTGCGGGCCACCACGGCGCAGAAATGCGTGCGCGCCGGCGGCAAGCACAACGACCTCGAAAACGTCGGCTTCACCAAGCGCCACCACACGTTTTTCGAGATGCTCGGTAATTTCTCCTTCGGCGACTACTTCAAGAAGGAAGCCATCACCTACGCTTGGGAGCTGGTCACTTCCCCCGAATGGTTTGGCATTGCCAAGGACAAGCTGTACGTCACGGTGTTTGGAGGCGGGGAAGTTTCTCCGGGTGTGACACTTGGCGTCGACGAAGAAGCCAAGGGCTTTTGGCTCGAACACGTCTTCGCCGACCGCGTCTTCGAAATCCCCGGCCTGAAAGAAAATTTCTGGGCCATGGGCGACACCGGCCCTTGCGGCCCTTGCAGCGAGATTCATTACGACATGGGCCCCGCCGCCTCCGACGAAGGCCACAGCGACTGCAAATTCCCTTGCGACTGCGGCCGTTACGTCGAAATCTGGAACCTCGTCTTCATGCAGTTCAATCGCGATGAAAAGGGGACACTCACGCCTCTCCCCAAGCCCTGTGTGGACACCGGCATGGGCCTCGAGCGCGTCGCCGCCGTTCTACAAGGCGTGATCTCCAACTACGACACCGACTTGTTCCAGCCGCTGATGAAGCGCGCTTCCGAACTTTGCGCCGTCGACTACGAGAAAGAAGTTCGCTCCGAAGAAGGCAAAGGTGGTGCCGCTTCCCTTCGCGTCATCGCCGACCATGCCCGCGCTACAACGTTTCTCCTTGCCGATGAGGTAAAGCCATCGAATGAGGGCCGCGGGTATGTCTTGAGAAAAATACTAAGACGAGCCCTCCTGCACGCTTATTACCTGAATCCCGACCACGCACTCTTCATGAGCCAAATTGCTGAAACCGTGCACAAGATGATGGGCACGTATTATCCAGAGCTAGATGCGGTTGCTTCGCCCAGCGTGCGGCGAATTCTGGTGCTTGAAGAAGACCGTTTCCTGCGGACCACTGGCATCGGCCTCAGGAAGCTCGACCAAATGCTGGTTCGTTCCTTTACGAAAAAAGAGCAAGAGGAGATGGCCACAACCGGCCGCGTGCACTCCACAACGCCACGGTTACCGGGCCGGGACGCTTTCCAGCTTTACGACACCTTTGGGCTGCCACGAGACTTCATTGAGGACGCGACGCGCGATAGTAATGTCACCGTGGATTGGCGCGAATTTGACGAAGCTATGGCCGAGCAACGGAAGCGCGCACGCGCGTCGTGGAAGGGCGGGGCGAAAGAAGCGGCGAATCCGGCGTATGCGAAGCTGGCGGAAACGTTCAAGACCGAGCCGGACTTTTACTTTGAGACCAGCACGAAGGATTGTCGGATTGAAGCCATCATTGTCACAGGCGGCGCTAACCGCGCCGACACGAAGAGCGGCCCCGTCAAAGAGCTGAAGCCAGGCGAGAGCGGCGAAGTCGTGCTCGACCGTACCGTGATTTACGCCGAATCGGGAG
>CAZGBQ010000325.1:0-3361 GCA_964524045.1 uncultured Acidobacteriaceae bacterium | reverse complement strand
CCGCAAATCGCCACGCTGTTTTCGTGCGCCAGTTCCTGAATCGCGGGGATATCCACCGTCAGGTTCGGCGCGCCGTTCGCAAACGGCACGCCGCTCGTCACCGAAGCCCACGCATACAGCATGGACGGCGCAATCGCCGGATGATTGTTTTTCATCGCCTCGACAAATTTTTCCGGCGTCGCATGCACCTCCTCCGGCCTGATGAACACTTCCGTGGACCCACACCAGCAAGTCACCAGTCGCGAGACCCGCCGCTCCTTCTTGAAATTCGCGATGTCTTCTTTGATTTGCAGCGCCCGCTCGTATTTGTTCTTCGCCTTCTTTACGTGCGAGCCATCCAACTTCTTCACGTACTCGTGATCGAACGCCGCCTTCATCGGCCGGATGCTGGTAAGAAAGGTCTTCACGTGGCCCAGATGCTCGGGGCTCAGCACGCCGGCTTTCGATGCTGCCTGATACGCGTTGTCCTTGAATATGTCCCATCCGCCGAACGTGAGATCCTTCAAGTCCGCCAGCGGAACAAATTTCTTGACCAGCGGCGACCGTCCTTCTGTGCGCTTGCCCAGCCGGATCGTGCCCATCTGCGTCAGCGATCCAACCGGTTGCGACTTGCCCCGGCGAACCAGCTCGACTCCCGCCATAAACGTGGTGCTCACCGCGCCCATTCCCGGGAGCAGCACTCCCAGTTTTCCCTTTGCAGGCGCGATTTTAGAAGGTTTTTCCATCTCACTCCTTTAGTTAGTGTCCGAGTTTAGAAATTCGTCGCCACAGTTTACTGCCGCGCGCTTTTGTAGGGGCGCAGCATGCTGCGCCCCAGTTGGAAACCACCATTCGCCGAGTCTCAGCGCGCGACCAGCATCCGCTGAAATCTGATCGACAAAAACTTAGGTTGAATTCAAGAATTGCCCCAGCGGAAGCGCGCTGCGGCCCCAATTCAAACTAACAATGATGAGGGAACCGCCACCGATTTGCAAATGGTCGCTCGAGTTTCCACTAAGAGAACGTGGAGACTCGATTGGTTCCGCTATTCAAACGCCGCTGATTGTGTTTTCATCGACTCACCGTGAGGAAAAACTCTATCCGAGGAGCCATCAATGCTCAGAAGACCTTCCCTGGCTAGGGGCTGCCTGGTCGTTCTTTCTTCTTTATTTCTCGTTGTGTCGCTTTGCGCCGCAGGCTCCGGCCTTCAGGTAAGCCCGAAAGAGATCTTGGAAATGCACGGACTCACCGTCCTCCTGTTCCACAACGCCTATCACAAAGTCTTTGGCGACCAGAAAATGAGCGGCCTCGAAATAATTCTCCACGAGCGCCGCATCGCTACCAACGGCGACGTTCGCTTGTCTGCGGTGCCGGCGCAGTGGGATGCCATCCCTGACTTCAAGGAGCGCAAGCGGGGACCAGCGGGAAATGAGCTCACCGCCTCCTGTGTCTATCCAAATCAGGGCTTGGCTTATCGCATCGAAGTTCAGCCAGAACCAGGCGGCTTCCGCGTCGCAGTTCATCTGGATCAGCCGCTCCCCTCGGTGCTCGCCGGGAAAGCCGGATTCAACCTTGAGTTCATTCCCACGGCTTATTTTGGGAAGTCATTTCTCCTTGACGACGGGAACGGCATTTTTCCTCGCCATGACGACGGTCCGATGGAAAAGCAAGCCGATGGACACGTGGAGCCTCTTCCGCTCGCCACGACGCCACATCAAATCGTTCTCTCGCCGGAAGATCCCTTGACGCGCGTAACCATCACCTCAGACAGCGGCCCTTTGCTATTGTTTGACGGCCGCACCAAGGCACAGAACGGCTGGTTTGTCATCCGCACTCTGCTTCCGCAAAACAAAACCGAAAACGCCCTCGTCTGGCATGTCCATCCGAATGTGGTTCCCGATTGGACGCGCCCGCCCGTCGTTGCCTACAACCAAGTCGGTTACACACCCGAGCGCGACAAAGTTGCTGTCCTCGAGCTCGATCCCCTCTACGATGCCCCCAAGACCGCGCGGGTGCTTCGACTCACACCGCAAGGCGAGTATCAAGAAGTGTTCCGCGGCGAAATAAAACCCTGGGGCAAATGGTTGCGCTACCAATACGCGCACTTCGATTTTTCTTCCGTGCGCGAGCCTGGCGTCTACGCGATTGAATACGCCGGCCAACGGAATGGCCCGTTCCGCATCGCCAAAAATGTTTACGACAGCATCTGGCACGCCACGCTCGACACTTTCCTCCCGGAGCAGATGGATCATGTGAAAGTACGCGAGGGCTACCGCATCTGGCATGGCGCTTCGCATCTCGATGACGCCCGGCAAGCGCCGGTGAATTACACGCACTTTGACGGTTACGCCCAGGGTCCCTTTACCGACTCGCCGTTCAAGCCCGGGGAGCACATTCCGGGCATCAACGTCGGCGGTTGGTACGACGCCGGCGACTTTGACCTGCGCACGCAAACGCACTCGCGCGTGATCACCGACCTAACCATCGCGCGGGAACATTTCGGCCTCGCATGGGACGACACTAGCGTTGACGAAAAAGCCCGTTACGTCGAAATGCGCAAGCCCGATGGCATCCCCGACGCCATCCAGCAGATCGAGCACGGCGTGCTCCTGCTTCTCGCGCAGTACAAAGCCTTCGGCCACGCCATCCCCGGCATCATCGAACCCACGCTCGAGGAATACACCCATCTCGGCGATGCAGCTTCCAAGACCGACGGTCGCGTCTATTCCGAGCGCACGAGCCCGCTGGAAAACGATGGCATCCATTCCGGTGCGCCCGACGACCGCTGGGCCTTCACCACCCACATCACGGCGCTGAACTATGACGCCATCTCCGCGCTCGCCGCCGCCAGCCGCGTGCTTCACGGCTTCAATGACGAAATGGCCGCGGAAAGCCTGCAAACCTCAATTCGCATCTGGGACGAAGAACACCGCCGCGAACCCGCCATCTTCCATTCGTTCAACACCACCGGCGGAGATCTGCAAGATGAAGAAACGAAAGCCGCCGTTGAATTGCTGATCGCCACAAAAGGCGCCGAACCTTACCGCCAGCGCCTGAAGGAGCTTCTGCCTCGCATTCAGGAACGATTTGCCTGGCTGGGCTGGACCGCCGCTCGCGCCATCCCCTTCATGGACTCGCAATTCAAGGATGCTCTTGCTTCGTCTCTTCGCTCAAACAAAGCTAAATTGGACGATGCCTTGTCGAAGAATCCCTATGGCGTGCCCATCGCTCTCGGCACCTGGGGTGGATCGGGGCAGGCCGCAGGTTTTGCCGCGCAGATGTACTTTCTGCATGAAGCTTTTCCGGAAATCATCGGAAGCGACTATACGTTTCGCGGTCTCGACTATGTTTTGGGCCGCCATCCTGTCTCCAACGTGTCCTA
>CAZGBQ010000324.1:0-3371 GCA_964524045.1 uncultured Acidobacteriaceae bacterium | reverse complement strand
GAGGCTTTGGCCTGGCTCGACCGGCACCAGCGCCGCTTCGGTCATTTCATCCATGGTGAATGGCTAGCGCCAGTTGCAGGAACTTATTTTGAAACCACCGATCCTTCCACCGGCGAACGACTTGCGAATGTCGCGCAGGGTTCCGCCGAAGATGTTGATCGCGCGGTAAGGGCGGCGCAAGCCGCGCTGCCCGTCTGGCAAGCGCTCGCACCTCATGTTCGCGCGCGATACCTTTATGCCTTGGCGCGTCAAGTGCAAAAGCATTCGCGCTGGCTGGCGGTTCTGGAAACGCTGGACAACGGCAAGCCCATTCGCGAGAGCCGCGACATTGATATTCCACTGGTTGCTCGCCATTTTTATCATCACGCCGGCTGGGCCCAGTTGCTCGACCAGGAATTTCCCGGCTACACCGCGTGCGGCGTCGTCGGCCAAATCATTCCCTGGAATTTTCCGCTGCTGATGCTCGCCTGGAAAATTGCGCCGGCCCTCGCCACGGGAAATACCGTTGTTTTGAAGCCTGCGGAATTTACGCCGCTCTCCGCGCTTGCTTTCGCGCACATTTGCCAGGAAATCGAATTGCCACCCGGCGTCGTCAACATCGTCGCCGGCGATGGCTCGACCGGTGAAGCGCTCGTCAAGCATCCTGACGTAGACAAGGTCGCGTTCACCGGTTCGACGGAAGTCGGCCGCGCCATCCGCAAAGCCACCGCGCAGAGTCACAAGATGCTTTCACTCGAACTCGGCGGAAAATCGCCATTCATCATTTTCGAAGACGCGGACCTCGACAGCGCGGTGGAAGGCCTTGTGGACGGAATTTGGTTCAATCAGGGTCAGGTCTGCTGCGCAGGATCGCGTTTGCTGATGCAGGAGAGCATCGCCGAGAAACTCATCGGCAAGATTCAGGACCGCATGAACACGCTGCGCATCGGTCCGCCGCTCGATAAAGCCATCGACATCGGCGCGATTGTGGCGCGCGTGCAGCTCGAAAGGATCCAGAGGCTGGTAGAGCAAGGCGTCGCCGAAGGAGCGACATGCTGGCAACCGTCGATTCCCGTGCCTTCGCGCGGATTGTATTTCCCACCGACGCTCTTGAGCAACGTGCATCCAACCTCGGTCGTCGCTCAGCAGGAAGTTTTTGGCCCGGTCCTCGCGGCTATGACTTTTCGTACGCCGCGCGAAGCCGTCGAGCTTGCCAACAATACGGTCTACGGCCTTGCGGCGTGCGTTTGGAGCGAAAGCATCAACGTTACGCTCCATGTGGCCGCGCAATTGAAAGCTGGCGTGGTTTGGGTCAACTGCACGAATCTCTTCGACGCCGCTTGCGGTTTTGGTGGCTATCGCGAAAGCGGATTCGGCCGCGAAGGCGGCCGCGAAGGCTTGCTGGAATATCTCGAGCCGGCGTGGTTCAAACAAGCGCCACCGGTTCATTCAACGCCTCTTGCCATTGAACAGCCGCTAGAGCCCCAAGTGGATTCTGCCACGCCGCCGATCGACCGCACCGTGAAGCTTTACATTGGCGGCAAGCAAGCCCGTCCCGATTCCGGCTACAGCTTCGCCGTTCGCGCAGCGGATGGCCGCATTCTCGGTGAGGCGCCGCTCGGCAACCGCAAAGACATTCGCAACGCCGTCGAAGCAGCCCGCAGAGCCGAAGGCTGGGGTAAAGCCACCGCGCACAATCGCGCCCAGGTGCTTTACTACATTGCGGAGAATCTTTCGCAGCGTCGCGAAGAAATCACCGCGCGTCTGTCGGCCGTCGTGGGCAAGCAGCAGGCCGAATCAGAAGTCCGACTCGGCATCGAGCGCATTTTCACTTACGCAGCGTGGGCCGATAAATTCGACGGCGCAGTGCACAATCCGCCGTTTCGCAACGTTACGCTCGCTATGAAGGAGCCCGTAGGCACTGTAGGGATTCTATGTCCGGCGGATGCGCCGCTGCTCGGCTTCCTGTCGCTGGTCATGCCGGCCATCTCCGTGGGCAACACGGTGATTGCGGTACCTTCGGAAAAATATCCGCTGATTACCGGCGATCTTTATCAGGTTTTCGAAACCAGCGATCTGCCCGGCGGAGTAGTGAACATCGTCACGGGCCGCTTCGCCGAGCTTCTCAAGACGCTCGCGGAGCACGATGACGTCGACGCTATCTGGTGCTTCACCGACGAAGCCAGCGCCGCGGCCGCAAAAACTCTCTCAGTGGGAAACCTAAAGCAGGTGTTTACGAACGAAGGACGCGCGATCGATTGGTTCGACACAAAACAAGGCGAAGGGCGCTGGTTTCTCGACCACTCCATCCGAGTCAAGAATATCTGGGTTCCTTACGGCGAATAGCTGTTGCTCATGCATTTAGGGTTGAGCTTTTCCGGGCTTCGACAGCGATTGTGCCGTGCCGCTCTGCTCGCCGCTCGGCGTTACGATGCCTTTATCGGAGCTGACTCAATAGCTGTAACTTTTCGTCGAGAATATTGGCAACTGATTCCGTCAATAGGCCTATGTGGCTCAACTCTCTCGCTTCGCCAATTCGTATGCGCTCATACTGGCAGGCCTTTTGATTTCTCGGATCGTCGTGGAGGACCGTCGGGCGAAAACACATTATATATTCATCGCCTTCCTCATTCAGGAACAGCTCGGCAAGAAAACATTTGTGATGTCTCTTCGCATAGCCGTCAAGAAGCTTGAAAAGCCTTGAGTATTGCGATTTCGTCATGCAGCAAGAGGTTGACTCGTGCACTCAGAGAAAACTGGTCGGGACGGCGAGATTTGAACTCGCGACCTCACGCACCCCAAGCGTGCGCGCTACCAGGCTGCGCTACGTCCCGACCGGCGAGTTGACGACGATGCGGCGGGGACTTGCGGGGGCCGAATCGCCGTCACGTCTTCACTTGCAAGGCTATCACCGCCGTTCGAGAAGCGTCAAGAAAGCGCGCAACGCATCCCGCAGATCGAGCAGCATCTTGCGGCTCAACAACTGCGCCGCGCCGTCCGTGGCGTGATTTGAGCCGCGCTGAAATGTGTCGTCGGCGCTGCTTTTTTCACGCAGATGCCGTCGCGCGCCGGCAATGGTGAATCCTTCGTCATAGAGCAGCCGCTTGATGCGGAAGACCATGTCCACGTCTTCCTGGCTGTAAATGCGGCGGCCCGCGTCATCTTTCTTAGGCTGAAGGGCAGGAATCTCGGACTCCCAGTAGCGCAACACAAACGCTTTCAGGTCGGCGAGGCGGCTGACCTCGCCAATGGTATAGACGCGCTCTTCGGTGGCGGTTTTTGTGGCGGTGACGTTGCCTGCCATGGTCCGTCCTGCCGGAAGTCCTTGGCGCATCCTCAAGGATTAACTCAGGATAAAGGGGACGCCGCTATCGTAGCAGAAAGTGACTCGT
>CAZGBQ010000323.1:0-3372 GCA_964524045.1 uncultured Acidobacteriaceae bacterium | reverse complement strand
AGGCCATGCGCCAGTTCACCCAGCAGATGCGTTCCGAAAAGGCCAAGAAAGCCACCGCGTAGCGGCGGCTTCCTGTCGGCATTTTCCCCTTGTAGGGGCGGGCTTCAGCCCGCCCCGCGATTTCGTACCGCCAGCATCCTGCCGGCCTCTGTTTCCGATGATTGTCATTCCGAGCGCAGCGAGGAATCGTGGCTTGATCTGAACCTCGGCACCTCTGCTCTCCGAGTTTCCAAATACACTTTTTGTTAGAATCTTCCCTCATGCCCTTCATCGACACCGGCAAACTCAAGGTCATCGAGCGCCTGCCCGGCTGGCACGGCCGCTATTTCCACTCGCCCAGCATGACCTTCGCACACTACGACTTCGTTCGTGGCTCCTCCATTCACGAGCACTTCCATCCACAGGAAGAAGTCTATGAAGTGATCGAGGGCGAGCTCGAAGTCACCGTCGACGGCGTCACGCAGATCGTCCGCCCAGGCCTAGTGGCCATCGTCCCCGGCAATGTCCCGCACTCCGTCAAAGCGCTCACCGACGGCCGAGCCATCATCGTCGACTACCCCCTCCGCCCCGGCTTCGATTAGGCCACCCCGCGATTTCGTAGCGCCAACTCCCAGCCGTCATCTGCACTTTCGTCATTTCGGGCCTACCTGCCACAGGCAGGCGGCCACACAACGCTGGTCACGCCGGACTTGCGCGCTGGCTCGGGAGTGGGCAACTTTCCAACTCATACCGGCATCGTAGGAAGAAGGCCAGTAAGGTTACACGCTAAGCACTTCGGTGCATAACAACGATTCTCCGAACTGGCGGGTGTTGACCTCTTTTTGATTCCCGCCTTGTGTTCCCGAACCAGGCCAAACTAAGCTGTTCGCGCAACTAGGTGCGTGCGCGCGGCAACAAAAGAACGAGGTAAACCCAGCATGCCTGATCCTGTACGGAGATTGACGGAGATTTCCAAAACACCCGTCGAAAAAGAAGCGTTCGAATTGTGGCTGCGGATGGAGGATGCAGTGGCCTTCCTTAAGGAGAACGCCCTAGCAGGCGAGTTCGTGATGTACGCGAGTACTGGATGCGCGTTCATGCACGCCGTCCTCGTGCCGTCGGCCTCCGTGAATCCCCCAGATATCGAAGACTTGATGCATTGGGACACTCCTCTTTCGTCGTGGGGAATTGAGGTTACGTTCCGGGAGCCAGCTTCGGTTTCAATAGTGCCCCCGCTGCATCGCACCGGGAGTAAAACGCTCGATAGCGGTGAGCAATTAGTGTTCGGACGTACCTTTGAAGGTCGTGTAGGAAACAAAGGCTATTACGAAGTGCTTCAAAAATTCACGCACTTGTTCGATCTTCACTGGATGGAGTCTAGAAATGCGTATTGCCGCCTCGACAAACACGGCGATGTCGAAGATGTTATTCGTGTCGTTGAAATTCCCGCGCGGGGAACTGAGTACGGAGGAACTATCATTACATTCAACCGCGATATTTTAGATCAATACTTGGTGCTAACAGACTCCGCTATCGCGCGCATGTTTGACATTACCTGCTATCGCCCCAGGAATTTCAGTGGTTGGTCAGATAGGCACGATCTTCAGTTTACGAAAGACCCTGATCTTTTTTACAAGTCGCACATTGAACCGGGCCACGCAAGCTACATGCGAGGAGGCCAAATTGCGCGCTCCCTAACTTCCGCAGATGCGGTTCGCAAGCGTCATAGTAGTTTTGGAGAACCCAAAGAAAGGGAGTACGCCTCATTTATTGCGATTGATTGGAAAAACAAAGTAGTGCGGGAAATTTCAACCGCGCCCGGACAGACCGCGAATTACTTCACTAAATCAGAGTTGCCGTTCGAGGTCAGCCCGGCGTTTTTTAGGCCAGAGGTGCTGTCGAAATATAAAGCAGACTCCGAAAAATACCGCCTGCAAGATCGCTCCATTTCATGTCGTGGTGCGTGGCATTTGCAGACATACGATATAAACGAAGTGGGGCAGGTTCACACCTACGTCGTTTATTTGCGAAACCTACCCTACGAGGAACAACTGCATTGGAAGGCTTACAACGAAAAACCAAAAGGTGGCATTTCGAAGCGTGCCTTCACAACGGATTTTGAGGGTACTTGGTTTCAGGAGTATGACCCACTACATAGCCTCAAAGGAGCATTACACCAGTGGGACGAGGCACAAGTTCCGTGGTGGGTTTTACGCGCTGAGAACTTGCCCGACCAAGTACATTATCCGGTCACTTCGTCCGCTGATGAATGGGCGAACGAAATTCTGCATCTGGATCAGTTCGTCGTAGAGGGATTTGAAACGAAATGGCTCCGCAGTTCGGCGGAACTGCTTGGCCGAAGTCCAGATGCGAGCGTGGCATCGCTAAAGCTCGCCGAAGAATGTCTGATTGGGCTAGGGCATGAAGAGGGGGATGCGGACAAGATTGTGGCTCCACTGAGGAAGGTACATTGGTTGCGATCCAAGTTGAAAGGACATGCTTCCGGGCAAGAGGCAACGACAATCAGGAAGCAAGCTCTCATCGAGCACGCGAGCTATAAGAACCACTTCCGCTCGCTTGCAGAAGTGGTTGACCAGTCGATCCGCGCAATAGGGGCCGCGTTTGAGAAAGCTGGTTTACCAAAATCAACGGGAGCTGCCTCGGCGGCGGGAAAGCCTTGAGGGAGGTCAATGATGCCAAACACTTTTTCGCAAAGGGTGGGACTGCCCTCGCTAGCCCTCCTCTAATGTGCGTCGGCTAATCTCAGACCCGTGGCTGCGGGGACCAATCGGTGAGCGTCAGGTAGGTCGAATCAACTTTCTCCACCAGCTTGCCATTCTCTTCGGACTTGGCTTTCACGGTCTGCCATTCCGGATCGTCCTGGAAGGCTTTCCAGTTTGCGGCCGCGGCCTCGCGGCTTGGATGCTCCAGAATGTAGAAGAACATGCTGCTTTTCGCGGGCTCGTCGAGCGCCGTCCAGTACGCAACACTCTTCATTCCATGTTTCGCAAAAAGCTTATCGGTATGGTCGCGGAAGCGGGCCACCAGGCTATCCAGCTTTCCGGCGGCCGCGTGATAAATACGCAATTCGTAGACCTTCCCTGATTCTCCCATCGCCTCACCTCGGCCCTTCTCACCCGCATTGGAAATCCCGCTTGGGGCCTGTAGAAACGCCCGCTCCATTGCTTCCGCTAGGCCAGCCGGTAGCAGCAACGACAGCGGCGCAGCCCGCAACCATGTTCGCCTCTTCATGCGGCGCATTCTAACAGACGTCCCGAAGTGCAGCATTAATAAGTCAAGACCTCTGCGTTGGTGTCTAATTCAGCAGTGAAAGCTCAAACCGGAATGCGTTGGGCCATCCAGGCATCTATCACTGCTGCAACATTTGCGGTC
>CAZGBQ010000322.1:0-3375 GCA_964524045.1 uncultured Acidobacteriaceae bacterium | reverse complement strand
CACAGAGCTACTGGGGCGGAGCGTTCGTGGCCGAGCATGGATCGTGGAACCGCGCAGCGCGCTCGGGCTATCAAGTAGCCTTTGTGGCGTTCAAGAACGGAGAGCCTTCAGCCGATCCGGTGCCGTTCCTGACAGGATTGGTGCCGGATCCCGCTGGCCCGGAAGTATACGGGCGTCCCGTGGGCGTGGCGGTTGCACCCGACGGCTCGCTACTCGTCTCAGATGATGGCGCGGGCGTCGTGTACCGGATTTCCGCCGCGCAATGAGAATCGAAACCAGGACATCTTCGACCTAGCACCAACGTCTCCGGTTACCTCGCTAATCGGTCGCATACTGATGTCTGTAAGCTCCTCGTTCATAATTCCGGATTGTTTCTCTGTTGACATGCCTTTTAGGGTGGGGTTAGCGTATGCATCCTGTGGAGAGCCTCCTGATGGACTCCAGGCCTTGCGGCAGAACCCTCCTTTTCGCTTGCCTTGTTTTAACCAGCGCCAATGTTGTTTGTGCACAGCAATTCTGGGAGAAAAAAAACTACCGGAATTGGTCGAAGGATGAGTGTCAAAAGCTCTTGGCGGACTCACCATGGGCAAAAGAATTTAGGATTGAAAAGACAAGAGTCGAGCTTCTTCAGGAAACCAGTCCAGCAGACCGCAGCCGCGTGGAAGAACCCTGGGTGCGCTATCGAATTCAGTTCCGGTCGGCCCTGCCCGTCCGCCAGGCGGTCGCTCGACTTTCGGCGATCGATGCAAAGTACGACGTATTTTCGGAAGAGCAAAAACTGGACTTCGACACCAAAGCCGAAAAGTACATTTCCACATCGTTTCCCGACGCGATCCTTGTACACGTTTCCTATGAATCTAACGTTACGTCCTACGAAGGAGATTTGGCCCGCTACTGGCACAATCAAACGCCCGGGCAAATACAAAGTACTGCGTTTCTTATGAACTCGCGAGGGGCAAAAGTAGAGCCCGCGCGTTACGTCCCGGGGGGCGGTACGAGACCGGAGTTCGATCTTTATTTTCCGCGTCAGATCAATGGCCAGCCGGTGCTGCTTCCCGAAGACAAGAACGTTTCCGTAGAGCTGATGCATCCGACCATTGGAGCACTTCCATCGCAGCGCATATTCCTCGAATTCCGAACTGCCAGAATGTCTCTGGGCGGCCAACTCATTTACTGACTCTTCCTAGTCTTGACGCTAGCTTCAAGTTGGGCCGGTGCTTGTTGCGCAGGTGTCCCAGCGGGCGCTGGTGATTTCGTTGCGCGACATGCCGCCCACGATTTTCTTGCCGCGGTAAACGACGCAACCATCCTTGGTGCAATCGCCAAGCGAAAGTCCGATGTAAATGCCCCATTTGGCGGGCTTTCCGTCTTGTTGGGGACATTCATGTTCATGATCCGCAGACGATTCCGGGCACGACACCAGTCCCTGATTGATCGAAACGCTGGTTCCCTGCTCTCCATAATTGCCGCACACCAGGACGAAGGTTTGGTGATGGCCAAGATAAAGGACGGGAATAAAGTCAGGGTCGCCGTCCGGAGAAAACTGCTGCCGCGGAGTGATCTGCAACACACCTCCGCTATGGACTTCCACAATCTTCGCAAGAGACGGGGAATTCGGGTCGGGAGTAAAATCAGGATCCTTCATGCATGCGGAAGCGATGGCAAACGCGGACATTCGCTCCCCGTTAAATAGGTAGGGAGCAGGAAAACGAGCGATGCATGCTTTGATTTTTCGGTCGGTTTCCGCTCGCTGCTTTGCTTCCTGTTTGTGATAGAGGTGCACACAGAGAAGCAAAGTTCCCGCGCCGAATGCCGAGATTCCCGCAAACCAGAGAAACACCCTACGGAATTGCCGGTGGTAAACCGCCAGCACAAGAACAACGGAAGAAACTACGGAAGCGAATACACCTGTTCCCAGAGTCATGATGTTCCCCACTAGGTGATTACAATTGTTTCGAGACTGAGGGCTTCAACTCATCATAGCGCGAGAAGGGATCGCGCGCGTGGACGCCTTTTCGAGCGATGCAAAGCCTGTAAATAGCTAGTTCACCGTGAGAGTGAGTTCAATGGGCTGCAGTTGCAGCGGCTGTCCCGAGGAAGAGGTTGCCGCGAGAGTGATCGTGAGCGTCGAAGTGCCCGGCGGAGTCACGATCGGGGGAGGCGGAGCAACGGTAGCAGGACCGCCTCCGCAACCGGCAAGACCGAGAAACGCACAGAAAAGAACCGAGGCGAGAACTCCACAGAGCGCCAAGGGCTTCCGGCCATTCGCGCGTACGAACGTGCGGTAGTTTCTCAGGAACAACAGGAGAAGGACGGCGAGCGCGAGCAGCGGCAGCACGGGCGTCCCTGAAACCCGAGGCATGCGAAAAGGAGCGGATGGCGGAAAAATCGCCGAGCCGCTGGTCTTTACCGTGACGCTGAAGGTTGCGGCCGTTCCATTCGCAAGGGAGACCGTAGAAGGCACCTGGCACGTCGCATTGAGAGGGGCTCCGCTGCAGGCAAGCGAAACGGCGCCGTTGAAGCCCTGCCCTGGTGTCAATTGAAGCTGATATTGTGCGGTCTGGCCCGCGGGAACCGTAGCCGACATCGAGCTACCCGAGGCAGCGGTAACTGAAAACGCAGGACTCGCCGTGGCGCTCAGCGAAACCGTTTGCGGCGAGCCCGCCGCATCGTCCGAGACCATCAGGCTGGCCGTGCGCTGGCCTGGAGCAAGCGGGCTGAACACGACAGGAATGGTGCAATTGGAGCCCGGCATAACTGCGGTCAAACAATTGTTTGTGAAACTGAAATCTGAAGCGTTAGGACCGGAGAGCGAAACCGAAACGACGTGCAGCGGTGCAGTGCCCGTGCTCATGACCGTGACGGTCTGTGCGGAGCTGGATGTTCCTTGCGTGGTGGCCGGGAAGGAAGGCGTAGCCGGAGAAAAAGTGACGGCGGGCTGTGGCGCGACACCGGTGCCGCTAAGAAGAAGAGTCTGCGGAGTGCCGGGAGCGTTGTCCGCAACTTGGAGGTTGGCGGTGAAAGTACCAACACCAGGCGGAGTGAAAGTGATGCTGACAGAACAGTTCGCATTCGGTGCGAGGGTTGCGAGGCAGGTATTCGTCTGGGAGAAATCCGAAGCGTTCGTGCCGGTGAGGGAAATGGAATTGATGCCCAGCAGTTGACTGCCGACATTGACAATGGAAAAGACCTTGGTGGAACTTGTCACGCCCACAACGGAACTGAAATTTGCCGTGGCGGGGAAAATTAGAACCGCGGGACCCGTGACGGCTTGCGCGAGATTCGCGGAAATGGCGAGGCCGCTCGTTGAGCTTGCGGAGCTCAGTCCGGAACTGAACGGAGAGCCCGCTATCTCCGTGAGATTTCCGGATTGCT
>CAZGBQ010000321.1:0-3380 GCA_964524045.1 uncultured Acidobacteriaceae bacterium | reverse complement strand
CCTACACCTTCCTCAAAGCGGATGGTCATCCCATTGGCAAGTCTCTCGTGGAGGAAGACAAGCTCGACCTCGCAAAACGGCTTCGCTACGAAGCTCAGCAGAAGAAGTTTGGCCTGCTTCTTCCCGTCGACCATGTCGTCGGCGCTGAATTCAAGGCTGATACCGCTACCCAAACTGTTTCTGTGCACGACACTCCCGACGGCTGGATGGGCCTGGATATCGGCCCAAAGACCATTGAAACCTACAAACAAAAAATCGCGAGTGCTAAAACCATTGTCTGGAATGGCCCGATGGGAGTATTCGAGATGCCGGCTTTTGCCAAAGGCACGCTCGAAATTGCCAAAGCCGTCGCGGCCGCTACCGACGCCGGAGCCACTTCCATCATCGGCGGTGGCGATTCTGTCGCCGCGGTTCACCAATCCGGAGTGGCCGACAGGATTTCGCACATGTCGACGGGTGGCGGCGCCTCGCTCGAGTTTCTCGGCGGCCGCAAACTCCCTGGCGTCGAGGCTCTCACCAACAAATGATCCCCGCCTCGTCATTTCATCCCGTCATTCCGAACAAAGCAGGCCGATGCTGTTTCTTTCCAATTGGCTCCTGCGAATGCGTCGGCATGCGAAGAGAGGAATCTCTCTTCAATTTATGCTCACGTTGAGTAGCTTTGGATGGAGGACGCAATGCCTCGCCGCCGCGTGATTGCCGGTAACTGGAAGATGTTCAAAACGCAAGCGGAAACACGCGCCTTCTTCTCCGCGTTTGCGCCGATGGTCTCCGCCAGCAATCATTGCGACATCGTAGTTGCCCCGCCCTTCACTGCGATTCCCGCTGCTGTCGCATTCGCAAAGGGCACCAACATCGCCATTTCTGCGCAGGATGTTTTCTGGGAGAAAGAAGGCGCTTTTACCGGCCAAGTCTCCACTGGCATGCTCGTCGAAGCGGGCTGCCGCTACGTCATCATCGGACATTCCGAGCGCCGTCAGTTCTTCGGCGAAACCGACGAATCCGTCGCCAAAAAGACCAAAGCTGCGCTTGCGGCCGGCCTTATTCCTATCGTTTGTGTCGGCGAAACGCTCACCCACCGCGAATCCAGCCAAACGCATCACATCTGCAAATCGCAATTCACCGGCGGCGTTGCCGCGTTGACCCCTGAGGAATTCTCCCGTATTCTGATAGCTTACGAACCGGTCTGGGCCATCGGGACCGGACGCACCGCTACCCCGGAAATTGCCGCCGACGTTCACCGGTTTCTCCGTCAGCTCGCGGCGGAAAGGTTCTCCGCCGCCCACGCTTCCGCGCTGAGGATTCTCTATGGCGGCAGCGTCAAGCCTGACAACATCCGGGGGTTGATGGCGCAGGAAGAGCTGGACGGCGCGTTGGTGGGCGGCGCGAGCCTGGACGCAAGGTCGTTCGCCGCCATCGTTGAAGGTTGCCGGTAGGGGCCGCAGAGCGGGCTTGAGATTTGAGTTGTGGATCCCGCGATGCTCGGGATCAACGCACTAGGAGAAAGAAATGCCTCGTTGGATGAAATGGGCCATCGCGCTGGCGGTTGGCTTTGCGATTATCGTATTTGGCTGGCGCATGTCGAGCAACCGTTGGCTTGGATTGATCCTGCCTACTTTCTTTGTCATCAACTGTTTTGTGCTGATTGTGGTGGTCTTGCTGCAGAGCGGCAAGGCCGCTGACCTGGCCGGGGCATTCGGCGGAGCCGGCAGCCAGACCGCATTTGGCCCGCGGGGTGCCGCCAACGCGCTCTCGAACGCAACAACCTGGTGCGCCATCATGTTCATGGTTTGCGCGTTTGCCCTAACCGTCCGGAGCGACAAGGCGGCCAGTCAGGGGGGCTCTGTTCTGCAAAAAGTCTCACAGCCGGCTCCGAAACCTGCGGTTCCGGCCACAGCCCCGATCGTACCTCAGTCCAATACACATGATTCGCTGCCGACGGGACAGCAACCAGGTTCGCAAACTCCTGCGAGTTCTCAGCCTGCGCAATCGCAACCGCAGTCAAGCCAGCCAGCGAGCGGGCAACAGCCTCCGGCAAGCTCGCAGCCGGCCCCTGTTCCAACGCCGACGAAAAAGCCGTAGCGATGCTTGCGGCCCTTCCGTTCCATGGCTAAAATGGTTTTTGTCACCGACTGTGCGGTAGTGGCGGAACTGGCAGACGCACCAGCTTGAGGGGCTGGCGGTAGCAATACCGTGGAGGTTCGAGTCCTCTCTACCGCACCAAAATCTGGTGAGAGAACCTCTGTGCGAGCGGGCCCTCCCGGCAAAGAGCTATCATCTCTGTTTCTTTGGCACCCGCACTCGTCCCGCAAGCTGCTTCATTTCGTTTCCCTCCAGCGGATGCGAAGAGGGCTCCATGGTAGACTCGGTTCCTGCCCGGTCTTAGCGTTTTACAGTGATTTCCGCGGGAGCTCGCTCGAATGTGCTGTTTTAAACGCGCCGCTACTTGCATTTACATTCTGGGATGCATCGCGCTCACAAGCTCCAATCAGTGCTTCGCTCAGAGTGGGCCGGGTGCGCAGACCGCCGCGCCCCAGACTGTGCCTCGGGAAAAAGTCATTATTGATACGGACATTGGCGATGACATCGACGATGCCTTCGCAGTGGCCCTGGCCTTGAAGAGCCCCGAGCTCGAGATTCTGGGGATTACCACGACGTTTGGCGACACCGAAACGCGAGCCAAGCTGCTGGACCGGTTGCTGGGCGAGGCGGGACGCTCGGACATTCCGGTGGCCGCCGGTCCGCCGACGCCGCCGAAAACAAAGTTCACGCAACTGCGCTATGCGGAAGGCGGGCGCTTCGCAAAGCCGACGCATCCAGACGCGATTGCCTTTCTTCTCGACCAGATTCGCCAGCACCCGGACGAGATTACGCTCATCGCCATCGGCCCGCTCGTGAACGTCGGCGCGGCTATCGGCAAAGAACCGGGCACGTTCCGCAAACTCAAACGCGTCGTCATCATGGGCGGTTCGGTCCGGCGCGGCTACGGCGATGTTGGTTACGGCCCACCGCATGGCCCAATTCCGGAGTGGAATATCCTGAACGACATTCCGTCCGCGCAGAAACTGTTTGCCGCCGGCGTGCCTTTGTTTGTGATGCCGCTCGATGCAACGCAATTGAAGCTGGAAGCCACCAATCGCAAGCTTCTCTTCAGCCAAGGCGCGGCGATTACAGACGCGCTTACGTTGCTCTATCACCAGTGGGGCCAGGAAACGCCCATACTGTTCGATCCTATGACGATCGCCTTTGTGGTTAAGCCAGACCTTTGCCCGGTTCAGGCTTTGCTTATCCATGTGGACGACCAAGGCTACACGCGAGAGACTCCTCCGCCAAAAGAGTTTGGCGCATCTGGTTCAGCCGGCACCGCGGCAACGCCAGGC
>CAZGBQ010000320.1:0-3382 GCA_964524045.1 uncultured Acidobacteriaceae bacterium | reverse complement strand
TCGAGCTGAAGCAAAAAGGCACGCCGCTGCACGACGCCACCGTTGTTGGCGACACAGTGGGCGATCCCTTCAAGGACACTTCCTCCGTCGCGTTGAACCCGATCATCAAATTCACAACGCTTTTTGGCTTGCTCGCGGTCGAACTTGCTGTGAGCCTGACGACCAGCCAGGGCGGCGCGTTTGCACACATTCTCGCGGCCGCATTCTTCCTCGTGGCGTTATCTTTCGTTTATCGCTCCTTCTACGGCATGCGCATCAAAGGCTCGGCGGCGTAGCCGCACCCTGCGTTATTATCTAACTTGTATGAAGTGCCCTCACTGTTTGGTCGACTTTCATGATGAGCAGACTTTTTGGTCTGTCGCCCTAGGCTCAGATGCTGATGGACAGTGGCTGCTTAGTCGACGAACATGCCCCGCATGCCGTCGCTTTGTTTTATATCTGGAGAATGGCGTACCTCCGCAGCCGGTCGCGCAAGGTCAGACAAACGTCCGCTTCCTTCCAGGCAGCGAGCGAATTATGGTTCGGCCGAAGGGAGTTTCGCGAGCTCCGGTCCCGGTGGAAGTTCCGTCAGATATCGTGGATGACTACGAGGAAGCGTGCCTCGTTCTGAGTGATAGCCCGAAAGCATCCGCCGCTCTCAGCCGCAGATGCCTGCAGAACCTCCTCCGAAAGGCGGCGGGAGTGACGCCCGGAAACCTCATCGGTGAGATTCAGCAGGTTTTGGACAGCGGCAAGCTACCATCGTCCATTGCGGAAAACATCGATGCAGTGCGAAACATTGGAAACTTCGCCGCTCACCCGAGCAAGAGTAATAGCACTGGTGAGATCGTTCCAGTCGAACCCCATGAGGCAGAATGGAATCTCGACGTTCTCGAGTTGCTGTTTGACTTTTATTTTGTTGAACCCGCGCGAGCTAGGGCGAGGAGGGACGCTCTGAACAAGAAGCTACAAGACGCGGGGAGGCCACCTCTCAAGTGAAGTTCGTCCGCATTAGGAATTCATCTGCGAAAGGTTGTGAAGCTTGAGAAAGATATTCTTTCCGTGTGTCTGTGTATTGATGGCTTTCAGCTGTCCAAACACCTGCACCGCGCAGGTTGATACCAAATGGAAGATCCACGATCCGGACCGGCCGTTGCCGGCGGTGGTCGATCCTGGAACCGCGAGCACGCAGAAGGCACCGGGGCGGGCACCTGCGGACGCCGTGGTGCTCTTCAATGGCAAGGATCTTTCTGCATGGGCGGACAAGGACGGCGGCGCGGCGAAATGGAAAGTAGAGAAAGGCTATGCGGAAGTGGTGGCAAAGACCGGGAGCATCCACACGCGCCAGGCATTTGGCGATTGCCAGCTCCACGTGGAATTTAGCGAGCCTGTCCCGCCGAAAGGCGAAAGCCAGGAGCGCGGAAACAGTGGCGTCTTCCTCCACGGGCTCTATGAGATTCAGGTGCTGGATTCCTATCAGAATAAAACGTACGCCGACGGACAGGCGTCCGCGGTTTATGGCCAGTATCCGCCGCTGGTCAATGCCGCACGGCCGCCCGGCCAGTGGCAAAGCTACGACATTATCTTCCACGGTCCTCGCTTTGACGCGGCAGGAAAGCTGCTTCGCCCCGCGCGCGTGACCGTCCTCCACAACGGAGTGTTCGTACAGGACAACGTCGAACTTACCGGACCCACCGAACACGGCGAACGTCCGCCTTACAAACCGACGCCGGAAAAGCTGCCCCTCGCGCTGCAAGATCACGGCAATCCCGTGCGCTACCGCAACATCTGGATTCGCGAACTGGCGAGTTAACAGTCGACAGCTAGCAGCTGACAGTGCGGTTGTGGCGCAAGGCATCCTGCCAGCGCCGACCAATCTCCCGCTGCCACGAAAATGAGTACGGTCTCAACGGAAATAAGTGGCGACGACGCGCGCAAAATCCGCAATGACAATCTCGGGATCTTCCAGTTCGGGATGCCACACTTTTTCCCACTCAAAGCAGTAGAAGCCTTTGTAACCAATCGAGCGCAGCGCCGCGATCTGTTCGCCGATCGGGACGTTCCCTCGGCCGGTCAGCACATACTTGCGATCGCTTCCTTGGACGACGGAGTCCTTCAGGTGCGTGTGGCGGATCCAGGGTCCGAGCTGCTTCACCGTGAATTTCGGATCCTCGCCTGAATCGGCAAAAGTGTGGTGCGCGTCCCAGAGGAGTGCGACGGACTTGGAATCCGCACGATGCAGCACGTCCGCCAACGAAGCGGAAGCCGTGAAATTGTCATGCGATTCGATAATCACGGTGACGTTGCGAGGGCCCGCGTAATTGCCCAATTCGTGCAACCCTTCTGCAACACGAGCCTTCAAATCGTCGCTTGGCGGAGCAGCATGCTCAAGGCCGGAGCTGCCGAACACGCGCACGCAAGGCGCTTGCAGCGAGGAAGCCAGGTCGATGAACCGCCGCGCGTCCGCCAGAACCTTCGCGCGCTTCTCCGGATCGGATTCGTGAAGGCTCGCGGAGCTGCTGACACAGGCGATTCGCAGCCCGCGAGCCTGTATTTCGCTTTTGGTCTGGGCGATGCGGTCTGCGGCAAAGACCGGGTGAGACGGCAAGTCTAGATTGCCCTCGAGCCCGCGCAATTCGACGGCCGCGAAGCCGTGTTCTTCGCCAAATTTCAGGATTTTTTGCAAATCCCAAGCGGGACAACCCAGCGTTGAAAACGCAATCGGCAGCCGCTTCTGCTCCTTGCCGAGCACAAATCGCGCGGCAATCGTTGCGCTTGCTATGCTCGCGCTTGCAATCCCCTTTGCGAATTCTCGTCGAGTGGTTTTCATGGAGTCGCACCTCCTCTGGCCGGTGGCGCAAGGCTACCCGCTCGCCGGAAATGTGTCAAAGACAGGGATAAGCATACAGTCTGCAGTTAACAATCAACAGTTCTGAGGAATGAGTGCCCCAAACACATCGACGTCGTGGAGCTGTCCAGCGTGATTAAGCCTTTGGCCGACTCATGGGTCTGAGAGCTCGTTGAAAGAGGCATTCTCTCGTTCAATGGACTCGATAGCGCTGAAGGCAACCCAAGATACCTCGCTTCACTCGGAATAACACTTTAAGAGATATCTCTCCACCTCAGGCTGCCGAAGACGGCGGCCAAAGGATCGAGATGACAGGTGGAAACTATCGCTCGGGCAGACATTAGCGTATGTCTGGCACCGGAATGTGGCCTCAGTTGGCAAAGCGCCAAATTCGAGAGACGGCGAGCGCTTCAGGCCGAAGTCTAGTGGCTATGACTATTCCTGCGTTTGTGGTACTTGCAGTCTCCGACCGGCATGATATTGGGCGTAGGGCCCAACGTGGCGGAAAGGAATCGACGTGCGTGAGCGTAATGAACTCGTCGGCAGTCCTGGCTT
>CAZGBQ010000319.1:0-3414 GCA_964524045.1 uncultured Acidobacteriaceae bacterium | reverse complement strand
CTCCATGACAATGACCGCCTTCCCAACCTCTCGAATCTGTGCCAATATGCGCTTCCGGCTCATCCAACGGGGTGAATTCGAGCTGCTTCGAGCACACGGATGAAGCTCGCTCAGCTCTCGTTTTTGCTCTTTCTCACCAGCCCTTACGCGTTCGCGCAGGCAGTTTCTACGCAGATGCAGCCTCCTTCCGACCTCCTTCAGCCCGGCTTAGAAACTAGTCCGCCTGTCCGAGGCGTGATTGTTTATGTCAGCGATTTCGATTTGGACGTGCTCTATGTCAAAAGGCCGCTGAGAGGGGTACCCCGCACTGGTTCGCGCTCCGCGCCCGGCAGTCGACCGGCGTCGTCCACCGCCTCGCGGACTTCTTCCGATGCCGACGCTCCTACAGAAGAAACTCCCGCCGACCGCGCCAATGCGCTGATCAACGCCGTGTCCGAAAGTTTGATCCACACTCTTACGCAAGCGGGCTACGATGCTCGCCGCCTCCCAGCCGGAAGCGCGCCTCCGAAGGCGGGCTTGCGCCTCCGTGGGGTTTTCGCGGAAGCCGATGAACGAAATCGCGCCCGCCGGCTGCTTGTCGGCGGCGAACCGGTGGGCGCAAGCCTGATTCTCTTCGTCGGAGTGAACAATTTCGCGCGGCCCGAGCAGCCGCTCTATCAACTAGCTGATCCCCCGGTCCCGGACAGCCGTCACGGCCCGGTCATCACCGTAACTTCCTACGCGCCTGCGGCTCGTTACGAATTGTCGCGGGAGCCTTCTGACGACGAACTCAAGAAAATCTCTTCGAACATCACGGCCAGCCTGACCGCCCTCGTTAACGCCAACCGCTTGTTCCTCGCCCAGTAGAATCCGGAATTATCCGAGGCGCTTTTTGTCCATAGGAGCCAACAGCAACTTGCTCCACGTCCGCCCTGTTCCATTGGTCAGGTATGGCTTGCGCCTCCCTTTCGGTTCAAAGACAGGCGCTGCGTTAGCAGGGCTCCTACAATTGACTCATGGCCCAGCCGTCTAAAGTGGGTCCCGTTTTCCTTACCCTCTTCGCGCTGCCGTTTCTCGGAGGGGGCCTCTTCTTTATCTTCGGGCAGCTGGTTTCGAGCCGGAATTTCAAGACGACCGACCTCCTCGTCGGCATCACGATCGCTTCCTTTTTCGTCTTCGTTGGCGGTGGGCTCATCTTCGCGGCAACCAAGGGATACGCGCTTCTCAAACAACTAGCCGCTCTCCAGCAGGCAAATCCGCTTTCGCCATGGCTGTGGCGCGCGGACTGGGCTTCGCGCCGCGCGGAAAGTCAAAACAAGAAAAACTACATCACCGCCTGGATTGCCGCCGCATTCGTCAACCTGATCACGCTTCCCATTCTGTTCGGAGTAGCCCCTCAATATTTCCGCAATGGCGACCCACGTGTTCTCCTTCCTCTCGGCTTCTGTTCGATTGGCGTCATCCTGGCCGCCTACGCATTGCGCCTGACCATCCGTCATGAGCGTTTTGGAAATACTTATTTCGAATTCGACGCGCTGCCATTTTCTCCGGGTGAGCGCTTGAGCGGCAGAATCCATCTCCGCTTTGAGACGCAGGCTGCGCACGGCTTCGATCTGCGACTGAGCTGCGTCCGCCGCATCGTCACCGGCTCCGGCAAAAATAGTTCCACAACCAAAGTCACACTTTGGCAGGCAGACAAAAATGTTCCTTCCGGCGCCGTGGGGCCGGGGCCGCTGGGCCGCGCCATTCCCGTGGATTTTGAGGTTCCTGCCAACAGCCTTCACACTGACCACACGAACTTGAGCGACCAGATTCTGTGGATGCTCCACGCGCAAGCCGATGTGCCCGGCGTGGATTACTCCGACGATTTCGAATTGCCGGTTTTTCGAACCGCCACCTCGCCCGAAGCTGAAGCGGCCGCCCAGTCGCAGCCTGCGGAAGCCATTGCCAGCGCGGTGTTCGGTTTTGCGACGGCGCAGAGCATTGACGCAAACTCCGGGACCGTGTCGCAGCCAGCGCGCACGAAGGTTGTCGTTTCAATGCGCGACGGCGGCACTGAATTTTACTTTCCCGCATTTCGAACGCCGGGCCGGGCGCTTCTGCTTCTGATCGTGTCCGCGATCTTCACGGGCGCGGTCTATGCGCTGATTCACAACCATGTCCCCGCGCTTTTCTCAACCGTCTTCGCCTTAGGCGACCTCTTCGTGATTCTTGGATTCTTCCATGTGGCCTTCGGCAGCGGGCGCGTCTTTGTGGGGAACGGAGAAATTGTCTCGCGCGGCGGCGTGCTCGGCATGGGAACGGAGCGGCACACGCCGTTTTCTCAAGTCGCCTCAATCGTCCCGGTCGCAAGCCTACAGCAAGGCGGCAACTCCGATACTTCCGTCTACTCCATTCGGCTGCTCACCAAAGAGGGGAAGAGATTCACGCTGGCCGATGAAATCAGCAGCCGGCAGGAGGCGCGCTGGATCGCTTCCCAAATCGAAACACTCGTGGGGCTGAAAGTTGATACGCATGTGGAAGTGGACTTACCCCTCGGTGCACTCGTCCAGCCCACCCAGGCGCGTGTTGTTCTGCGAACCAGTAAGATGCCAACCAGCGCTTCCTCGCTCGTCTCTTTTGCCATATTTGGCGCGATTGTCATCGCGCTCTTTGCCTGGCAAGGCAAAATGTTCTCCGCACGCGGCCGCGTCCGAAGTTCACGCGCTGTGGCAGCTTCACGGCCTAACCCGGTTGTCAGGAGAGTGTTTTCCGGGCCTTTGTCCGATTCCGACGTCGAGCGCGTCCTGGCTTTGCCTGCCCAGGCTCAGGCGGAGGAACTCTTCGAGCGCGCCATCGGTCACGACGCGCGCGCTCTGGAAGTCCTCAATCAACAGGTCGTAGAATGGGCGGGACACATTCATCAGAGCGACCGCATGGCGCAACTCGTGCAGCGCGCGCAGTTTTCCACGGACTTGCGCGTCCGTTTGGTGCATGTGGACGTTAGTCTGGCGCTCCAAGGCTGGCATAAAAACGAACTAGCCGCCGACTCGCTGCTGGATCGCGCCCGGATTGATCCGCAACACCGCGCCTGGGCTGTCTATTACCTCGGCATGCTCGCGGGCCGCGGCGTCGATTACGACCGCATCCACAAAGCCCTCATCGATTACGCGCGGAACGACAAGGATGCCAGCGTCCGCCAGTGGGCCGTCGAGGGCCTGCGTTTCCTCGGCAAGGATGAAGTCCTCGACGACTTGTTTGCTTCCTTCACCCACGATCCCGCGCTGAGCGTGCGCGACCGCGCGGGCTGCAACCTCTCCGACTGCGGAATCTTCACGCGTAAGCAGCGCATGCGCATGGTCCCGCAACTCATTGCCCTGGCTGCGGAATCAACGACTTCGCCGCAAATGCGCAACTGGTGTTTCCTCGCGTTACGCGAAATTACCGACGAAAACC
>CAZGBQ010000318.1:0-3434 GCA_964524045.1 uncultured Acidobacteriaceae bacterium | reverse complement strand
TAT
This sequence comes from uncultured Acidobacteriaceae bacterium, assembly GCA_964524045.1. GTDB lineage: Bacteria > Acidobacteriota > Terriglobia > Acidiferrales > UBA7541 > Acidiferrum. Next base: position 3,431 of record CAZGBQ010000318.1, on the reverse strand, counting down.
TGCGGGCGGAGCGTTCCGCCACGGAGGGGTCTCACATGAAGTTCAATCGATGTGCGGTTTTAGTTTTTGCGGCAATCATATTCGCCGCGGGAATCACTTTCCTTAACACTCGAACGAGTGCCCAAGAGGAGGGCTGGCAGATCGTCCGCGCCGAGTACGGGACCAAGGCCCTGCACAACGACGTCGTGGAGATTGTAAAGGACCTGGTCGGGCGGGGCGGGGTAAACGGCCGCGTGGCGGTCAACAATCAAACCATGGGCGGCGATCCTGCCGTCGGCGCGGATAAGCACCTGCGCATCTGGGCCAGAAATCGCAAAAATGAAGAGCGTGAGTTCGACTACAAAGAGGGCGGCTTCATCGAAGCGGGCATGTTTACCGTGCGCCGCGACCGCGATGAATGGAACGACCGTCCCTCTAATTACGGCGGGCAATATCAGGACGATTATTCTGGGCTGCGCATCATCCGCGCTTTCTACGGCGTGCAGGGAAGAACGGTCAACGTCACGGAAATGCTCCGGAGCAGGGTAAGCAACGGCGCGCTCAGCTTCGTCGTCACCAACAGCTCGCTCGGTGGCGACCCCGCCGTCGGGTACGACAAAGTGTTGATCGTCGTCTACCGCTATCAAGGAACGGAAACGGCCACCGCCGTTCGCGAAGGCAACACCCTCACGCTCCCGTAAGCCTGATTTATCCCACCGAGATTCCTCACTCCGCAAAAGCGGAGTGAGGAGTCCCGTTTCACTTTCGTAACGACGGCTTCCAGTCGACGCTTCGGTCTCCTCCTAACTGGAACGATCTACTACGTCTTCTCGGTGGACTCCGTGTTCTTCGCGCCCTCTGTGTTCGATCTTTTTCCTGTCAACTGCGAGCTGCCGACTGTCAACTCTTTCGAAACCGCTGCAGTTCGTAAACCAAGTACACCACGACCGCCACGTTAATCCCCAGCGCCAGGCACCTTCCAGCGCTCACGCGCCGCGTCAGCTCGTAAATCTCTATCGGCAGCAGAGAGGCGGTCGTGACAATCGTCAAGTATTCCGCCCAGCGCTTCTGCAGAGCCAACCCGATGCCTTCTACAAAAAATATCCCCGCATAAACAAAAGTGCCCACGCTCAATTCCTTCAGCCGCCGGTCGTCCAGAATTGAAAGCTTTTCCAGCAGAAGGTCGACGAAGTGATTGTGCGAATCGACCCGGAACATGTTGATCCAGCGTTCCACCTCGCCCGCCACATCTTTGTGCAGCAACTTGAGCGCCCCTATGCCCAGAGCCAGCAGCCCAAGCGCTTTCAGCAGCTTGAACGCTGCGATCAGCCGCACTCCACGTCCATGCGTGCGCTTTCCAGGCATTTTTCTCTAACGCCCTCTCTGGGCTAGGTAAGAAATGGCCGAGACCTCTGCACCATCAGCGCGGAGTCTTGCAGGGCCGCATAGTTCGCCCGCCCTGGCTCATTCTAACCGCTCCCATGCTCTCAAGAGCGCGCCGGACACGCCAGCATCTTATTCGCGGTAAGGCGATTAGCGGCGCTTCGTGTTGGTGAAATCAAGCGAACTAACGGCGGTCACACCGATAAGCATAAGCAGGGCAGCAAGCAGTGCGATGACAACCAATGGACTTCTCCTGGACGAACTGTCCCCTAGGATGCAAGTCCATCGCCACGCGCTAAGTAGCTGATTTATCTATGAGTTGAGAAATTACTGCGACCTTCCAGAATCCTATGCAGCAGCCCACTTCCAGACATCCATTTCCTGCATCTTTTGTACCGGTACCGGACAATGCGCCTGTGCGCGGAAATAGATCAGCCAGCCAAGATCTACATCGCGACTAGACCTAACTCTTGCTTAACCGAATGGCCCCGTCACCTGTGTGAATGGTCAACGTCTGCCCTCCGCCATTCATCTTGCCGCGTACTTCGGACCTGCTGAACGTTCCCTCGACGGTTATAGGAATACCCAGGCTGATGTGCCCATCGCCCGTGGTCGCATTGATGTCTGCCTGAAAGTCCGACGGGAGCCGAATATCGACGCTGCCGTCCCCCGTGCGCAAGCTCCAGCCCGTGGTCATTTTGGACCCGGATTGGACGCTGGTATCTACGCTGCCGTCCCCCGTCTTCACATTCAGGGCCTCAAAACGTCCCGCTATCCGGATGTGTCCGTCTCCGGAGTCCGCTTCCACTTTTCCATCCAAATCCCGCGCCTCGATGTGCCCATCCCCTGTACGTAGCCGGATGTCGCCCTTCAGTGTGTCTACGGTAATGCTTCCGTCGTTGGTATGCAGGTCGATCGCGCCCGTCAGGGAATTGGCTTTGACCGACCCGTCGCCGGTATGCACATTCACGGTCCCATTGATCGAGCTGGTTTCCACGGATCCGTCCCCCGTTTGCACCTGCAAATCGCCCTCTCGCGGCATGCGCACTTCGATGTGCAAGCGCCTCGAGTTATGGCCCCAGCTAAAATTGATTCCCCAGTGGCCGCTCACACGGGCAATAAGTTCAACGCGGTCACCATCTTGCCGCGTGTCCACTCGCAAGGTTCTTCCCAGTTCATACCCTTGATATTCGACATGAAACTCGACTTGCTTCGCGTCGGAAGAAGTCACCCGCACGCTGCCGTCATTGGTTTCCACATGCACACTAGCCCGCCCGGACACCGGAAAGGACTTGTTGACCTCCTCCGCCCGTGCCACAGGTGCTACGACCGCCACTGCGCTTATCGTGGCCAAGGCTAGGCCCACCCGAAAGGCGTTTGTTGTGCGCAAGGCTCTCATCGATAAATCCCTCCGAAACACCGCGTTCTGCTGAGAGGTACGTCAGAGGCGGTAAAAATGTTCCCCGTGGCTACGGACAGCCAGGCTTCTTGTCTCCATTGTTCCGGGATTGCCGAATCTGGGCTTGAGGCTTATCATACCCGCAAAATCACGGGCCCCAAAATCCTTTCCTGAACCTTGAAAAACGGAGGAACCATGCGGAGACTTTGGACTGTTTTGCTGATCATCGGCCTCGCCGCGGGTTATTTGCTGACTGCTCAGTCGCGGGCGCAACAAAGTGACCAGGAATTGCGCGCTCTCGTTCCCAAAATCGTAGCGTCCTGGGAAACCATGGATTTTGCGAAGATTGAGCCTTATTATGCCGCAGATGCCGATCTCACCTATTTCGACCTCGCTCCTCTGAAGTACAACAATTGGGCCGAGTATCGCGCTGGTGTGCAGAAGGCTTTCTTCGAGCCAAACAGCAGCATCAAGGCCAAAGTAAACGACGACCTCCGCGTTCATTCTCGCGGCGCGCTCGCCTGGGCCACGTTCACCTGGAGCGCGGACATCACCAGCAAGAAAGGCGAAACGGCGCACATGGATGCCCGCTGGAGTATGGTGCTCGAGAAGCGCGCCATGGGCTGGATCGTCGTCCATGAGCACGTCTCCGCCCCCCTCCCCGCCTCCT
>CAZGBQ010000317.1:0-3437 GCA_964524045.1 uncultured Acidobacteriaceae bacterium | reverse complement strand
CTCATCCACTTGATGGGCTTCCGTTCGAATGTGCGGCGCATGCCCTTCACCGAACTGGGCTGTGCCGCAGGCGCCATGGCCCTGGGACGCGCCGCTGATTACCTGAAAGCCCATCCGGGCGAGAATGTGCTCATCATTTCCGTAGAGCTGCCCTCGCTCACCTTTCAGCGGAAGGACATTTCTCAGGCTAATCTGATTTCTTCCGTGTTGTTTGGCGATGGCGCGGCCGCCGTGATCGTCCGTGGAAATCCCGCGCCGGGGCCGAAAATCCTGGTTTCGGAGACATATACCTTCAAGGACTCCCTTTGGGCCATGGGATTCGATTTGCGGGATTCGGGATTCCATATCCTGCTCGACAAAGAAGTTCCCGAGATGATTGGCGCGAAGATCGGCGGCCTGGTGCAGGAGTTCCTGGATCGCAACGGCCGCAAGCGTGAGGACATCAAGGGCTGGATTCTGCATCCCGGCGGCGCGCGTTTGCTTGGAAATGTCGAAACAGAGCTGGGCCTTTGCAAATGCGACACGCAGCCGTCCTGGGACATCCTTGGCAACGTCGGCAATCTCTCCAGCGCCACGATTCTCTTCATCTTGCAAGAGTGGCTGGAAAAGCGCCCTCTCCAGTCCGGCGAATATGCGGTGGCTGCCGCGTTTGGCCCCGGCTTTAGCGCCGAGTTTCTCTTACTCCAATGGGCTTGAGCGTTTACCTGTACCTCGCTCTTCTGGCGGCGGTGGGCCTTCTTCGCTTGATCGAGTTGTGGATTTCGCGCCGAAACTACCATCGCATGCTCGCTGGCGGCGCCGTTCCCATTCCGGAGCCGCACTTCAAATGGATCGTCATGATTCATTCTGGTGTGCTCATCGGCGCCGCGCTGGAAGTCATTTTTCTAAAGCGCCCGTTCATCCCCTGGCTCGCGGCGGCCATGCTTGCCCTGTTTATCGCATCCAACTTGTTGAGGCTTTGGGTTGTCTTAAGCCTCGGCCAACTTTGGAGCGTGAACGTGATGGATTCTTCGAGAATGGGAATCGTGACTTCCGGCCCTTTTCGCTTCGTGCGCCATCCCAATTATTCAGGAGTGGTGCTTGAAGTGATTTCGCTACCGTTGATCTATACGGCATGGCTGACTGCCGTTGCTGCTGCGCTGGGGTATTGCTACGCGTTGTCGCGTCGCGTACCTGCGGAAGAGAAAGTGCTTATGGCCAACGCCGAATATCGTGCCGTTATGGGGAATAAGCCGCGATTCGTGCCTGGCCTCTTTTGAAGAGTTTGCAGAGAATGGGTTGAAATGCGCCCGCGAATTCTCATCTTACTGGCTCCGCTGTTGTTGCACGTTGCAGCCGCGAACGCGCAACCAGCAGCCGATTCCGCAACTCCTGCCTTCACCAACGTCCCGGAGCTTACGGCCGCTTTCCGCCTACTTTACATTCAGAAGTACGCGGAAGCCCGCGCGGGATTCGAGGCTTGGGAATCCCAGCATGAAGATGATCCCTTCGGCCCGGCGACCGTTGCGGCCAGCTATCTCTTCGAGGAGTTTCACCACCAGGGCGTATTGACTAGCGATTTTTTCCTTAACGAGAAGCGGTTCCTGCATGGAATTGAGGGCGAACCCGACTCGGAACGCATGAAGGGCTTCGACGATGCTATTCGGAGCGCGAGAAAGCTCGCGGCCCGGCGGCTGGCGAAAGATCCCAGCGATCCAGAAGCACTCTATGCCTTGACGCTATGCGGGGGTATGGAGTCCAACTCCAACATGATTCTTAGGAAGCGCAATCTGGACGCCCTGAAACGGCTGAAAGAGGCCAACAACCACGCGAAGGCGTTGCTCGCCCAGCGGCCGGATACCTATGACGCCTACGTGGCGCTAGGCTCGGCCAATTACATCATCGGCAGCCTGAATCCTGGGTTCCGGGCCATGCTGTGGTTCGGTGGATTTCACGGAGATAGGAAAGTGGGCATGGATCAAATGAGCAAATGCGCCGAGAGCGGGCGCTACTTGAAACCGTTCGCCAAAATCATGCTGGGGCTCGCAGCGCGGCGGGAGAAGCAGAACGTGCTGGCGCAAAAACTGTTTCACGAGCTAAACGAAGAGTTTCCCGAGAGCTCGCAATACGCTGTCGAGTACGCCAAAGCCATGGGCAGGCCCGTCCCTGCACAGATGCGTTCGCAGGACCCTTAGTCCTCACATTCCTCAGATTCCATTAAAAATGAACCCGCGATTCCCGCTGTTGCATTAGAATCCTCTGTCAACGGGTGTCCTTCCATCGTTTATTTCCGAGGCGGTGAAACGTGTTCCAGAAAGATTTGCTAAAAGGCCGGGCCATCTTCCTGACCGGCGGCGGCACGGGACTCGGCCGCTCGATGGCTCTGCGGTTTGCTGAACTGGGTGCGCGGCTTTTTCTCGTGGGCCGCCGCGAAGCCCCACTCCGCGAAGCCTGCGATGAGATTCTCCGGCTGGGCGGAATCGCCGCCTTCACCACCTGCGACGTTCGCGACTACGCCGCCGTCGAAGCCGCCGCCGAACAAGCCGAACAGCAGTTCGGCGAAATCAACACGCTCGTTAACAATGCAGCCGGAAATTTCATGGCGCGCACCGAAAAACTGAGTCCCAATGCCTTCAACTCCGTCGTCGGTATCGTGCTGAACGGCTCGTTCTTCTGCACGCACGTTTTCGGCAAGCGCTGGATCGCTCGAAAGCTCGGCGGCAACGTTCTGAACATCGTGACCACGTACGCAGCGGCCAATTGTGGTTCTGGCTTCGTGGTGCCTTCGGCCTGCGCCAAAGCCGGAGTGCTGGCCATGACCACATCGCTTGCCGTGGAATGGGCCAAGTATCATATTCGCCAGAACGCGATTGCCCCTGGCCCCTTTCCCACCGAGGGCGCATGGTCGCGGCTGATGCCTTCGAAACAGTTTGAAGAACACGGCAAGGAAAAACATCCGATGAAACGCTTTGGGCGGCATGAGGAGCTTGCCAATCTCGCTGCGTTTCTTATCAGCGACATGGCCGAATTCATTAATGGGGAATGCGTGGTCATTGATGGCGGGCAGTGGCTGCGCGGCGCGGGAGAATTCAACGACCTGCTGCTCTTGCCCGAAAGCGCCTGGGAAACGATGGAAGCGGCACGACAGAAGAAGTCTTGACAGAATACATGCTTTAAACGCCCGTTGAGATTCTTCGGCTATCCTCGTCGGATAGCCTCAGAATGACAACCCTTGACTACTGCGGCAAAGCGCGCTTGCGTAGCTCGACGCGAAGTTTTACTTCTCCAAAGGTTTGTCCGCTCGCCTCGGAGCGGACGGTGACTTCCTGCGCCTCTGGTTTTTTTGTCGTGTCTTGCGGCAGCGGCGGCAAATTCACTTCAACCCGCGCGGAAGCCGTCTGCTTCGCACCTACAGTAAATTTCCCAGTACCGCTTTCTGATGTCCAACCGGGAGGGAG
>CAZGBQ010000316.1:0-3439 GCA_964524045.1 uncultured Acidobacteriaceae bacterium | reverse complement strand
GATCATCCGCGATTTAAGGGAGAAGAACACGAGGAAGGGGAGACCAAGCGGCAGTGGCGCTCGGCCTCGATTCCGCTGATGGGGCGAGTCTTGGATCCCCTGGCCGCGTTATACTATTTGCGCGCCTCAAAACTGTCCCTCGATCAGCCCATTATTCTGCCGATCTGCACCGACCGCCGGGTTTGGAATACAAGGATTACTCCCATCGACGTGAATGGTGATGGAAAAGTTACACAAGAGGATTTGCAATTGCTGGAGATTCCAGGCCTGAAGACCCCTCAGCCTTGCTTGGTGGTGGAGCCCGAATGCGAGTTTAATGGGCTTTTTGAGCGGCGTGGCAAGATGACGGTTTGGCTTCACGCCGCTACCAAAGTTCCCGTTAAGATGACCGTCGAAGTTCCCATCGGGCCTTGCGAAGTCATCCTTACCGGGCACAAGAACTCACCCTTGGATAAATAATCCGTTCGTTGGGTAGCCCTTTAGCTCCAGGTGTGCCACGGGCAGCCGCCCTGAGCTTGTCGAAGGGTTGTTGACTGCCCGTGCTACGTTTAAATTGTTTACCAAGCGTTCAATGGCCGGTTCTCTTTTTCCCTGAATGGGATTACTCCAGCGTTACCTTGTACAACTTCTCGTGGGCCGCTGCCCAGATGGGGAAGGAATGAGCCTCGGCGGCCTTGGAACGGCCGGCCAAGCCCCAAGCCGTTCTTCTCCCGGGCGCCGCGGCCAGCACCTCACAGAGGGCCGCGCCTAGGGCTTCCGCGTCTTCGGGCGGGACGAGACGGCCGGAGACGCCGTCCTCAATCAGATCCGGAACCGCGCCTACCCGCGTGGCCACGACGGGAAGGCCCAGGGCCATGTATTCGAGAACCGCGCGGGAAAATCCTTCCGAGCCCACCGAGCTCAGCAAACCCACGTCGGAGGCTTCGAGCAACTCCGGGATCTGCTCATTGTCGCTCCGGCCAAGAAAACGCACGGAGGATTCCAAACCCAATTCTTGAACTTGGGCGGTCACCGACGCTTTTTGCGGCCCGCTGCCCACCAGCAGCAACACGGCGTCTGGATGAGCAGCATGCACGGCCGCCCAGGCCCGCACCAGAACTCGATGGGCCTTAACTATGGCAAACCGGGCCACGCAGATGGCGACCGGAATGTGCGCGGCGAGTCCCAGGCGCTGGCGAGTGGCAAGGCGGCGCCCTGTTGAGGAAAAGCGTTGAAGGTCGATGCCTCCCGGAATTCGGTGCACCCTGTCCGCCGGATATAAACTTTTGGATTGCACGTCTTGTTCGACGGCCCGTGAGACCGCGACCAGATGCGCGGTTCGCTTGGCCTGCCAGCGGTTAGCAGACGTATCGCGCAAGGGAGTTACCACGTGCCGGGTACGGATGACGGGAATCCGGAGCCTGAAAAGGCGCACGGCCAAAATCGCTAGCCAGTGGTCTTTGCCGCGGTGCGCGTGGATTAAGTCCACCTTATGCTCACGAACCAGCCGCGCGATCCGGCGGAGATCGGAAAGATCCTGGGGAGGCCACCAGCGATGAGGCATATGGAAGCCGATCGGATCCAGTCCATGTTTCTTGGCGATCTCGAAAGTCGGAAAACCTTTTCTCAGGCCTAAAATTACGGTGTGTCCGGCTTGGCGCAGGGCCTCGGTGAGATTCAACGTATGGGAGGCTTCGCCCACATAGAGGCGCGCGCTATTGAGCTGCAGGATTTTATATTTTTTAGTCATAGATGCTTTTTATTATTTTGTAACCGATCAGTCTAGAAACGGCACTCCTTCGACGTTGCTCAGGACGGTGAGCCTGTCGAACCGCTACCCCCCGGCCCCCTCCCTCCAGGGCTCATCCTTACCCACAACGGGATGACCTGAGGGTGAGGAGAAGTAATAGATTCGATTTAAGTGCCTAAAGGATGCTAGGCAAGTTTCATCTGGAGTGCAGATTTTCACGTGGTGGGTCGAAAATGGGCGTGTCGAAGGTTTTAAGTTTAAGCTTGGCTGCTGATCCACACAGCTGCTCCTGCAACCATGAGTTGCAGGTCGCGCCAGCCTTGCCAGAGCGAACGAATGCCCGGCAAGCCGTCGCTTTTTCGATTCTGGTGCCCGCCGAGTGCCCCGATCCACAAGACTGCTTCGCGCAGATTGGGAGGCGCCTGTCCGCCGTCAGGCCGCTTTTGATGGCGGTGCGCCCAGAGAACGCTCCATTCCAGATCCGTCAGGAGATCCGTGCAAGGTGCATCGGGAGTAGCACGGGCGCGATCACGCATCCCCACAATCCGTACAGCAACGGCCATATACAAGACCAGCGCCTTGGCCAAGGCCTCCAAAGTTTCCAATTGAAGCTCTTCTACTTGGCATCCGCTCTTGAGCGCGAGATGCACCTCTTCGATGCGCCAGCGTTTGCGGTAGATGTTTACGATCCGCAGGACTTGCTCAGGCGTGGTGATGGGCAAGTTTGCCCACAAGAGCCAGTGAACGGCTTCCGCGCCTTCCGGCGGGCTGGGTTCCCAAACTTCCACCAAGCTCAGAGGTATGGCTTGAGCGGTACGAGAACGAACCGTCATTTCAACGGCACGCACCTCCACGTGCGCCTTGCGCTTCGCACGTGTTTTCTGGCGCGGAACGTCGATCGTTTGTCTGGAGCACGAAGAGGTCTGGCGCACTGTCTCGCGTGCTTGAGCCTCGACCTCTCCCAGCTCATTGAGCACGTTGCGATTGTGCTGCAGACGTACCACGAGACCCTCGTCGTGTTTCAAAATCTCCTCGAAGACCGGCGCAATGTCGCCCTCCCGGTCCATGACATGAATAAGTTTGGGGCGTTGGGAGGGCGGAAGGGTCGAAAGAACCTTTCGTGCTGCCTGACAGCCGAGTTGCCACTTAAAGCTCTCTTTCTCTTCGAAAGGCCGCTTGTGGCGCTCCTGGGCGATTCCAGCCTTTTCGGGATCCCGAGCCCAGCTGCGTACGTCGAGCAAACCCAATACGATACCGTCTTCACTTATGGCCAAAGTGCTATGCGTAAGGCAACCTCGGGCGGTAGGGTGGTCGTTTACAGCCCCCAAGCCCACAGTCTTTTGGCGCGCTCCAAAGCTAATCGTCGTAGTATCTTGAACACACAGCACCAACGGCACCTGCGCACAAAAACGCGCCGACGACAGCGCATTGGACTTCAACAATTGAGCCTGAGTAACGCGTGGATTACTCAAAAATCGGTACGCTCCTTTGGTAGGGGCCCAACGACCGCATGCCTGCGGAAGGCTGCTGACAGGCTTGGCCGCCAGAGCGCTGGCGAGGCCAATCAATCTGTCGTTAAGTCGCGCATCTGGCAAGTCAGCTTGCCCAAAGGCAGAAATAGCCCATGCGCGGCAGGAGCTCTTGGCGCCGGCCACGGAAATCCCTCTCCACTCGTCCCCCTACGAAGATGGACGACGGGGAGAGAAAAAA
>CAZGBQ010000315.1:0-3486 GCA_964524045.1 uncultured Acidobacteriaceae bacterium | reverse complement strand
ATATTTTCACGGTCCTTGCCAACTTCCTCGATCGCCGCCTTGGCGCGCATCATGAAGCTGCCACGGCCGTTCTTGTAGGCGGCTTCGATGCCTTCGCGTCCAGCGATGTACGCCCCTGTCGGAAAATCCGGCCCAGGCACCAGCCTCATCACTTCCTTGAGTGTGGCGTCCGGCTTCTCGATTAACAGCACCGTGGCATCGATGATCTCGCGCAGGTTGTGCGGCGGAATGTTTGTGGCCATGCCTACGGCGATGCCGCTTGCGCCGTTGACCAGCAGATTCGGGATGCGCGACGGAAGGACGACGGGTTCTTCGCGAGTCTGATCGAAGTTGGGGACGAAATCGACGGTTTCCTTTTCCAAGTCGGAGAGGATGTCTTCCGTGATTTTCGCCAGGCGCGCTTCGGTATACCGCATTGCTGCCGGCGGGTCCCCGTCAACCGAGCCATAATTCCCCTGGCCGTCGACCAGCGGATAGCGCATGTTGAAGTCTTGCGCGAGTCGCACCAGCGCGGGGTAAATCACCGCTTCGCCGTGGGGATGGTAGTTGCCGGAAGTGTCGCCGCAAATCTTGGCGCACTTGCGGTAGCCGCGATTGGACGCCAGGCCAAGATCGTTCATGGCCACGAGGATGCGCCGCTGCACGGGCTTCAGGCCGTCGCGCACGTCGGGCAGCGCGCGCGCGATGATTACGCTCATGGCGTAATCGAGATACGACTTGCGCATCTCGGCCTCAATGTCTACGGGAAGCAGTATCGACTTGTTCGTCTCGTCCGCCATTGTTCCTCAGTGGCACAGGCCCTCTTGCCTGTGTTCTTCACATGCATCTCGGCAAACACCGCCAAGACCGGCCGTGCTACTAGAGTCGTTTCGCGGCACGCTCGAGGGCGTAGGCCTTCACGGTATCGAAGGCGTCGGCCGCGTTTGTAAATTGCCTCACTGCAAAGTGAGCTTCGATCTCGCGCAAGAACATGTCCCGCTCCGCGTCGCTTGCGAACTCAATCGCCACGCCGCGCTCGGTGTCCGGCGCATCCGTCGGCCTCGCCCGAAACTCGCTGACGCTCAGGCCCCGTAGTCCCGGCAGCGTGGTCCAACCCAATTCGTAGAGCATGGACGACAGCTAAATATCCAGGTTCACGACGTCGAGGGCGTTGTCCTCGATAAATTTGCGGCGCGCTTCGACGTTTTCCCCCATCAGCGTAGTAAAAATATCTTCGGCGGCGACGGCGTCCTCGAGCTTCACTTGTAGGAGCGTGCGCGTTTCCGCGTTCATGGTGGTTTCCCAGAGTTGCTCGGCGTTCATCTCGCCAAGTCCCTTGAATCGCGTGATAGTGAAGTCTTTCTTGGCGTCCTCCATCACATAACTCAACACGTCCTGCGCCCTTTCCTTGGTGGCCTTGTCGCCGTTGCGCGCAATGGTGAACGGCGGCTTGTTGAATTCCTCAATCTGCCGCGCCAACGCGCGCAGCCGCTTGCATTCGGGGGTGGAGACCACCGCCCAGTTGATCTTCTGGTTGTGCGGGGGACCAAACTGGATTTCATACAGACTGTGCTCTTCATCGAAAGCGATCTTGCCATCGAGCTTCAGCTTGGCCTTCTCGATTTCCCTCAGCAGTTTTTCGAGCGCCTTCTTCTCCTCGAAGTCGGCCTTCTTGTCGAGGCCCCCTTCGGCCAGCAACTCCACGAGCGCTGGCTCGCGCAGCCGGCGTCCGAGTTTCGCGGCGGCGGCTTCGTACTCTTGCACGTTAAGAAGAAACTTCGTCAAGCCAGCACCCTGCAGCGAAACGCCTTCCTTGGCTTTCACTACATGATCTTCCGTGGCGCGTTTCATCAGTTCGTGCGCGAAATCGCTTTCGTCACGGATATAGCGCTCGCTCTTTCCGCGCTTCACGCGATACAGCGGCGGCTGTGCGATGTACACATGCCCGCGCTCGATTAGCTCCTTCATATGACGGAAGAAAAACGTCAGCAGCAGCGTGCGGATGTGCGAGCCATCCACGTCCGCGTCGGTCATCAGGATGACCTTGTGATAGCGCAGCCTGCCCGCGTCGAAATCGTCTTTGCCGATGCCGGTGCCCAGCGCGGTGATGATGGCGCGAATTTCCTCGTGCCCGAGCATCTTGTCGTAGCGCGCCTTCTCAACGTTGAGGATTTTTCCCTTCAGCGGCAGGATGGCCTGGTACTTGCGGTCGCGGCCCATCTTGGCGGAGCCCCCGGCCGACTCCCCCTCGACGACGAACAGTTCGCAATGCGCCGGATCGCGCTCCTGGCAATCCGCCAGCTTTCCCGGAAGTCCGCTTGAGTCCATGGCAGACTTGCGCCGCGTCAGCTCGCGGGCTTTGCGGGCGGCTTCGCGCGCGCGCGCGGCTTCGATGCATTTGCCGATAATGCGGCGCGCCACCGTCGAATGCTTGTCGAACCATTCGCCCAGCTTTTCGTTTACCAGTTGCTCGACGTCGCCCTTGATGTCGCTGTTCAGCTTGCCTTTGGTCTGCCCTTCGAACTGCGGCTGCGGCAGGCGCACGCTCACTACAGCAACGAGGCCTTCGCGGACATCGTCGCCGGTGATGGTCACTTCGTCTTTTTGCTCCTTGAGCATGCCCGCTTGGGAAGCGAAATTGTTGATGGAGCGTGTTAGCGCGGAACGGAAACCCGAAAGGTGCGTGCCGCCATCGACCGTGTTAATGGTGTTCGCAAACGCGAACACGTTTTCGCCGTAGCTGTCGTTGTACTGCAGCGCGATTTCGATCTCCACATTGCCGCGCTTGCCTTCCATGTAGATCGGCGAATCGTGCAGCGTGCCCTTGCCGCGATTGAGGTGTTTCACGAATTCTGAAATGCCGCCGGTAAACCGGAACTCCGCGGTTTTCTCGGTGCGCTCATCGTTCAGCGTTATTTTCAAACCCTTGTTCAGGAAGGCCAGTTCGCGCAGCCGTTGCGCAAGAGTGTCAAAACTGTAGTTCGTCTTCTCGAAAATGCTTGGGTCTGGATGGAAAGTGACTTTGGTGCCGGTTTTGCGCGTCTTGCCGGTTTGCTTCAGCTTCGAAGTGGGCTTCCCCTTCTCATAAGTCTGTTCCCACACAGCGCCGTCGCGTGAGATTTCCAGCTCCAGCCAATCGGCCAGTGCGTTCACCACGGAAACACCCACCCCGTGCAATCCGCCGGAAACTTTGTATGTTTCGCTGTCGAATTTGCCGCCGGCGTGCAGCACCGTCATGACTACTTCGGCAGCCGGCCGCTTCTCCGTTTGGTGCATATCTACAGGGATGCCGCGGCCGTTGTCGACCACGGTGACCGACTCGTCGGCATGCACCGTCACGTTGATTTCGTCGGCGAAGCCCGCCATCGCTTCGTCTACGGAATTGTCCACCACTTCCCAGACCAGGTGATGCAGGCCCATCTCTCCGGTCGAGCCGATGTACATCGCCGGACGCAGCCGCACGGCTTCCAGGCCGCCGAGCACTTTGATCGACTTGGCGTCGTACTT
>CAZGBQ010000314.1:0-3510 GCA_964524045.1 uncultured Acidobacteriaceae bacterium | reverse complement strand
AAGGAATCATCAAAGGCGATTGGAAGTCCGTGGACGCCGCGAAGTATCAGAAGCCGATGTCTTTGAAGTGACGCCGGTCGCCTCTCGAAATACTGTCCTCTCGGGAAATCGCGGACAAGAATTGAAGTGAAAAAGATGGTGCAGGAAAGCGACTATTTGTCTCTTTCCGCAGCGACAGGCGCGCGCAAAGAGCGAAGCGCGGCCGTGCCAAGCAGCGCGACAGCTACACCTAAGGCGATCCACAGCAAGTTGGGATGACGCTCGGTAAACGGGCGAGGATCGACGTAATTGGAAGTGGTTTCCTCCGATGCCATAGCCAAGTGCGCCATCTTGTCCCTTGCGGGGATCTGTAGCGTTCGCGCCAGATCGTACTGCGGGGCTGCTGCGCGAGCGTTCCCATAAATCAGGCGATAAGAACGGTTCGGCGCCGGGTGAAAAAGAACGAACCGCGCGGGCAACTCCACGGAGAGGCGGACTGACGCGAGCGGCGCGTCATTGCCATTGAGAACCTCGACGCGCCAGTAGCGCGGTCCCCACGACTCGTAGCTCGCAACGGTTAAGGATTGCTCGGTCCTGCCGCCGGCCACGTAGCGATGAATCTCCCCGCCTCCCGCGGGCTGCCATTCTTTTTCATCGCTGCTGGTGAGGATCCGTGCTGCGCGATAAAACTCCGGCTGACTGGTTTCGAAACTGAACTTTTCCACCGGAATGTTGTTGCTGCCCATATCCAATGTCCATTGTGTCTGTGAGCCTTCGCCGTTCCGCTCGGGAGCTTGAGAAGCTAGGAGCAGAATTGGCGGTCGCGCTGTCTCCTTTTCTTTCACAACGGGAGAAGAAAAAACCTCAACGTCTGTTACCTGGAATGGGTGCTCGGACTCCTGGATTCTCAGGCGCAGGTAGCGGGCATTGTTTTCCGAATAGTTTACGGCCTGGCTTCCTTCCAGGTTTTCCTTGTGAAAGCGCGAAATGGGCGCACGCGCATTGACGATGCGCCAAACGTGCGCGTCGTCACTCACGGCTACTTCCACCCAATTGATGAAATCGGATTCCGGAGTCTGGACACGAAGACGATTGTGAAACCCCGCCCGTTCGCCCAGATCCAAAACGACTTGCGTAAACTTGCCGGAGACAAAACTGTTTTCGCGAAGAGCGGCACGAACCTTCACGGGAGTGGGCGGCGGAGCAATCTGTGAACGCACTTCGTAGGGAAGTTCACGGCCAGTATCGTCAACAATGCGGAGATCGGCGAGCTGATTTTCCGAGTGCGCGAAGACCTCTCGGTCGAAGGTGATGTAGTTTAGCTTAGCCGCATCTGGCAGCTGCAGAGAACGCGAGTAGCGCCAGGAGCGCCAGGCCGAAGGCAGGTCCGCACCGAGAAGTGACACACCGAGAGCGCTGAGTGACAGAGAGAAAAACAAGCACCGTCTCATGACGAGGCGCGTCCCCGCGCAACTTTGCGTTGATAGAGAAACGAAACAACTAGCAAAACCACGCCAAGGATCAGAAACGATACGATGCGGTAGAAACGTTCCAGATATGAGCTGTCGTAGATGAACACCTTGACGACTACAAGCCCAAAAAGCGCGAGGGCTTGCCAACGGAGAAGTGCGGATTTGCGCTGAATGCCAAACAGAATCAACGCGGAGGCATAGGCGGTCCACAAGAGCGAGAGCGAGAGATGTTGGGCGAGACCAGAGTCGATTCCCAGGCCAGTTTGGCGCCCGAAATGGTCCCACAGCTCGATGGAGAGCGCGAAAAGCGCGAAGAAGTGGATGGCCACGGCAAGAAAGGCGAGCAAGGCCCGTTCTTCGGAGGAAACAGAAGAGATTTGCTCGCGAGCGGCGAAGAGCACGGCCACAAGGGAGGCGATGAAAATCGCGTAAGTGGCGAAACGCTCGTTGAACAGGAACTGCCGTGCAGGCAAGGAGAAAATCAGCAAACGAAAAGCGGAGATCGCGAGCAAAAGATAACCGGCGCTGCGCAAGCCACCGACGCTGGACCGAAAACCAGTCCATACAAGCACCGCGCCTTCCACGGCGAACGCAACTGTAATCCATTTTCCGTCCAGACGGATCGGAATCGCCAGCGTGGCGAAGGTCAGCGCCAGGCCAGCGAAGAGATAGCGCATCATGGGCGACGAGCCAGCTGTGGGCGGCGGAATCAGTCGGGCCACTATCAGGTGTCCTACCGAAAGAGCAATAACCAAGAGCGTCATAGGCCACCGATCCTGCGGCCACAACATAGCGTAAAGCGCGCCTATGTAAGCAAAGGAGTTGGCAAGGACGAGAATCAAGTCGATTTCGTTGATCCCGGAGGACTTGACAGCGCGGAGAATGGGCACGATGGCGTAGAGAAGCAAAAAGAGCGTTGCGAAAATCAGCGTGCGTTCCAGCTTCGCTGGCTGATAGAACCTCTCATACCAACCCCAGAAGTAGATCATGCTGAACAAGAAAGAAACCGGTGTGAGCGAACGCCAATCGCGGCGGAGCTCGATGAACAGAAGCCCCGCGCCTAGAATCAAGAGGTAGGTGAAGAGGACGACCTGTTCATCTTTACCTGAGCTGACAAGTATCGGTGTCAGAAATCCGCCGACCAGAGAGAGCAGCACAATGCGTTGAGAATTCCTGCCAAGAGCGACGGCGGCCATTCCCGCGGTAACCACGATCATTGCGTAGAAGCCCACATCGCGGCTGAACAGCGTGTAGTATTGGCAGCCCGCCCAAATGGAGAGGTACATCACGGCCGCGCCAAGTCCGGCGATGCCCTCCGAAAAATAAGAGTACCCGCGACGCAAGAGCCATTGGCTCCAGGGCAGCATGGACGCGCCGAGGAGTATTCCGATCGCGACGCGGCCGCGAGGGCCGATCCAGTTGTTGTCGAAGGCGTATTTCAGGAAGAAAGTTGTCGCGCCGATCAACGCGACGATGCCGATGCGATTCAGCCAGCGCCCGCCAATGATTGTTTCCCAGTCCAGCGTGGATGCGGATTTAGCTTGCGACGCATGTAGTGGCGGTGCGGCGAAGATGTTGTCCTGCGGTGGATAAGGGGAGACTTCGCGCGGTTTGGGGATTTCGGTGGAAGAAAGAGAAGGCGGAGCGCTGGGCACGAGAGGTGGCGCAGTGGCAGGAGCAAGCGGGGGCGCTGCCGGGGCTGGCGCGGGTGCTGGCTTTGGCGGCGCGGGTGCTTGGGCTTCGCCGGAAGCGACCGCTTTTTCGATAGCCGATAAGTGGCGCTCCAAGGTGGCGAGCCTATCGCTCAGCTTGGCGAGGGGAAATATTCGCAACTGCTCGGTCAGCCTCTGAACGCGCACGAAGGCAGAGATTGCAAGAATCGGCGTGACGATGACCAGGATTATCGCGAGAACGGCGAGTAGTTCCATGGTGCGATGGTCGGTCCGCGCAAGCGAATTAGAACACAGTTATCGGCTGCAAACAACGGGCTTGGCCGGGTGAAATGCGCGCGCGGCATCGCGTGTACTGATTACCGGCTGCGCTTATGAGAAGGTTCTTG
>CAZGBQ010000313.1:0-3552 GCA_964524045.1 uncultured Acidobacteriaceae bacterium | reverse complement strand
CCATTTCTGCAACCTGGATGTGGCGCTGCGGCGGCTCGTCAAACGTCGAGCTGATTACTTCGCCTTTCACCGTGCGCTGCATGTCGGTGACTTCTTCGGGGCGCTCGTCGATCAGCAGCACGATCAGCGCGACTTCCGGATGATTGGCGGCGATAGCGTTGGCGATGGCCTGCAGCATCATGGTCTTGCCGGTGCGCGGGGGCGCGTTAATCAAGCCGCGCTGGCCTTTGCCAACCGGACATAGAAGATCGAGCACACGCCCGGTCATGTTTTCTTTCACCGTTTCCATCTTCAACCGGCCCTGCGGATACAGCGGCGTCAGGTTATCGAAGAAAATCTTGTTTCGGGCTACTTCCGGATCCTCGAAATTGACGGCTTCGACCTTGATCAGGGCGAAGTAGCGCTCGCCGTCTTTTGGCGGACGAACCTGGCCAGAGACGGTGTCGCCAGTGCGGAGATCGAATTTGCGGATTTGCGACGGGGAGACGTAGATGTCGTCCGGGCCCGGGAGGTAGTTGTATTCCGGCGCGCGGAGAAATCCGAACCCGTCGGGCAGGCATTCCAGGACGCCTTCGGAGAAGATCAGACCGTTCTTTTCGGTCTGCGCCCGCAGAATCTGAAAGATCAGTTCCTGCTTGCGCATCCCGCTCGCGCCGGGAATGTTCAATTCCTTGGCGATCTTGGCGAGGTCGGTGATGTTCTTTTCCTTCAGCTCGGCAAGGCTAATACTCATCGGATTGCTTCCTTCAACGTGCGTTTCTTTTGGCATAGTTCCTTAGTTTTGATAGAGAAAATTGACCCTGAGAATTCGGATTGTTCCTGAGGTGATGCAACAAACTCGTAGTTGACTGCTCTAAGTCCACGTAAATGGAAGACGCGCAAGCCACCCGAAACAGGCGGACCAGAATCCTTTTAAACGAGCAGCGCCGTTCCACTATAGATTTAAGACTCCGCCAGGTGCATTTCTTCTTCGGTCAGGCTCGCGGGGCGGGTCCTTCCCAGGAATTCGCTGCTTAGTTGGTCAAACTCTTGTCTTTCTCGGCGCCGGTCACGAATGTTTCCGCGACGGGCGCTACCGCGGCATGCTCAAGCGGCACAACGGGCCGCTCCAGCGCAATCTGCAGCACTTCATCCATGGTCTCGACAAAATGGATCGTGAGACTGGAGAGAATCTCTTGCGGAATATCCGCCAGGTCCTTCTCATTGTCCTTCGGAAGCACCACGGTACGCAAGCCCATTCTGTGGGCGGCCAGGAGTTTCTCCTTGACGCCCCCGATGGGCAGTACTTTGCCGCGCAGCGTGATTTCGCCGGTCATGGTCACGTCACAGCGCACCGGGATTTTCGTGAGGGCGCTTACAATGGAAGTGCAAATGGTGATTCCCGCCGATGGACCGTCTTTGGGAATCGCTCCTTCCGGCACGTGTACGTGAATGTCGATCGTCCGGTAGAAATCTCTTTGTAAGCCCAGCAGATTCGAACGCGACCGTACGTAACTCATCGCCGCCTGCGCGGATTCCTGCATGACGTCGCCGAGCTTTCCCGTCAGCGTCAGGCGGCCCTTGCCTTCCATCAAAGTCGCTTCCGTCGCCAGCACCGAGCCGCCCACTTCGGTCCACGCAAGTCCGGTGGTCAACCCGACTTCGTTGTGCTTTTCCAGCCAGAATTCGCGGTACTTCAGAACGCCGAGGAAGTCGCCTACGTTGGCGGCGGTGATTTCCACGGCGGAACCCGCGCCGTCCGTGACGACCTTGCGGGCCATCTTGCGGGCGATGTTCTGGATTTCGCGCTCCAGGTTCCGCACTCCAGCTTCGTGCGTGTAGTGCCGGATGATGTGCAGCAGGCCCTCATCGGTGAATTTAAGATGCTCCTCGGTCAATCCGGTGGCTTCGCGCGCCTTCTTCACCAGGAAGCGCTTCGCGATTTCCATCTTTTCCTGCTCGGTGTATCCCGGCAAGCGCAGGATTTCCATGCGGTCCTGAAGCGGTTGGGGAATGGTATGCAGCACGTTTGCTGTGCACACGAACATCACTCTCGAGAGATCGTATTCCACGTCGAGGTAGTGGTCCGTAAACGCGTGGTTGAGTTCCGGGTCCAGCACTTCCATCAAGGCGGCCGACGGATCGCCGCGGAAATCGGTGGACATCTTGTCCACCTCGTCCAGCACAAAAATCGGATTGACCGTGGCGGCCTTTTTCATCATCTGGATGATCTGGCCGGGCAGGGCGCCGATATATGTGCGCCGGTGCCCCCGAATTTCCGCTTCGTCGCGAACGCCGCCGAGCGAAACGCGCACAAACTTGCGGCCTGTGGCATGTCCGATGGACATCGCCAGCGAAGTCTTCCCAACACCTGGCGGCCCCACGAAACATAGGATTGAGCCTTTCGGGTTCTTCACCAACTGGCGCACGGCGAGAAACTCAAGGATGCGATCCTTGATCTTCTCGAGGCCATAGTGCTCTTCGTTGAGCACCTTCTCGGCGGCCTTGATGTCGCGGATTTCCTTCGATCTCTTCTTCCAGGGCACCGCGAGCAGCCAATCCAGATAATTGCGGCTCACCGTGGATTCTGCGGACATCGGCGGCATCAGCTCGAGGCGCTTCAACTCCTGCATCGCCTTTTCTTGTACATCCTTGGACATGCCGGCGGTTTCGATCTTCTTTTTCAGCTCGTCGATTTCGCTTTTCTCGCCGCGGCCCAGTTCCTTCTGGATGGCTTTCAGCTTTTCGTTGAGGTAGTACTCTTTCTGCGCGCGCTCCATTTGGCGCTTCACGCGGGTGTTGATGTTCCGGTCGACGTTCAGCTTTTCCAGCTCAATCTCCAGAATTTCGCCGATGCGATTGAGCCGCTCGAGAGGATCGACGGTCTCGAGCAAGTCCTGCTTTTCATCCACGGGGAGCTGCAGGTTCGCGGCAATGGTGTCGGAAAGCCGCGAAGCATCGTCACCGCGGGCCGCCGCGATCATCGTGTCATAATTCAAGCTTTGCGACAGTTTGATGAACTGCTCGTACAGCCCGGTAACTTTCTCAACGGTCTGCTTGACCTGGGGTGAATCCTCAATCCGCTGGCCGAGCAGCCGGATTGTAGCGCGGAAGAAGCCTTCTTCCGTGGCGATCGAGAGAGCTCTCGCGCGCTCCACTCCTTCTACCAATACTTTGATGTTGCCATCGGGCAGCTTCACGCTCTGCACGATGTTGGCAAGCGTTCCAACCGCGTAAATTTCTTCCGGCTTGGGATCGTCCACCGAGGCATCGTGCTGCGTGGACAGGAAAATCTTTTTGTCGCCCGCCAGCGCTTCTTCGAGCGCGCGGACGCTGGCTTCGCGGCCGACGATAAACGGAGTCATCTGCTGCGGAAAGATGACCATATCGCGCACCGGCATCATCGGCACGCGCCTCATCTCCTGTTTTTCTCGTGTGAACATTCGGGCCCCTGTACTTCTACGGCCGCGGCCAAAGACCGGCCGCTACCCCTGTGCATTTGATGCGTGAAACGTCTTATCCGGCTTTTTCGAGCAAGCTCCAGTTGATTTCGCGCGTCCGGACCATTTCCGC
>CAZGBQ010000312.1:0-3580 GCA_964524045.1 uncultured Acidobacteriaceae bacterium | reverse complement strand
TGATCCGCGACCTTTATTTAATGGACTTGGTCCAGCTCGCCCTTTCTCCTGCCGTCCCGGCTGAATTAAAGCGCCACGCTGAGGAACAACTACTCGCCCGCCTCCCGCAAATTCCTCTGGGCCAGAAAATCACTCTCGCGCGCCGCGGGCCTTCGCGCGTCGCCGGCGCGCTTCTCGCAGAAGGTCATGCGCAAGTGCTCTCTGTGGTTCTCGATAATCCCTATCTAACCGAAGCACAAATCTTGAAGGCTCTTTCCCGCGAGAAACTCCCGGCTCCTGTAATTCCCGCCCTCATTCATCATCGCAAGTGGTCCATCTCCTACAACATTCGCATCGCGCTCCTGCGCCAGCCATCTGCGCCGCTCGCGACCATTCTTTCCTACCTTCCCCATCTCACCGTTTCCGATCTTCGCGACCTCGCCGCTCCCGGCATCGTGCCGGAGACCTTGCGCCGCTATATCCAAGCCGAGGTGCAGCGCCGCCTTCGAGCGGGTTCTATTCCCAAAGGTTCTCCTGCATCCAAAGGGCAATAGCTTCTTTCAAGTCTTAACAGCTTGCTGAAATAGCCTCGGTGCCATCCCGAGCCCGCCTGCCGCAGGCAGGCGAAGCGAGGGATCTGCTTTTTGCAGAAGAACTTGGCTTACAGCGCCCGGCAGTGCCTGTTTTCAATTTCCATCTGCCGGATTCTTTCTCCGCATTGCTGGGAACAAAACATCGCTCCTCGGTGTCGTATGCGCTGTGCTGGCAATTGGCGTATGCTTCAGGCATTGGCACGGCGATTTCGTTCGGCGCCGCGGCAGGTTATCCCTGGCAGGGGGTCACACCCGGATTATGGCCAGCGCAGATCAGTCGGCTCGTCGTTTCGAACGCCGCTGGGCGCCGCGCTACCAGTTTCGCGCCGACCTCGAGATCGAATGGGGCTCCGCCGTTCTGCGCGGCAGCACGCGCGACATCAGTGCGAATGGGATGTTCATCGAAGCGCCCGACACTTTGTGGGTGGGCGCCGGATTTTCCGCCCGGCTGAATCTGTCCAAGCCGGTTTTGCTCGATTGTCTCGTGAGGCGCGTCGAGCCTGGCCGGGGAATGGGCGTCACCGTGGCCGTTCCCGAGACCGAAAGCCAAATGCTTTACCACAGCCTCTTGTCGTCCCTTGCTCCCGCTGGTCAGTGAGTCGGCTTATACTAAAGTGGATTCCTGTTGACCGGATTGCATGTGGGAAAGAATGACTCGCTGCCTTGATTGCGGTTCTCTCCGGACCGCGGATCAGTGTCCCTCTTGCGGGCTGACTTCTGCGGCTGCGGAAGTGATGTTTCGACGGCGCTTCGTGAAACGCACTGCGGTGTTTCTTGCGGGCTCGCTGGCGTTTCCCTACGTGAGCCAGATTTATCCGCCGCTCGATCTGGACCAAATGCTGATCTTTTTCGGTTTGATTTTCTTTGTCGGCCTAACGATAGCAGTGATCCTGGAGCGCCGTTCGCGAGGCCACAAGGACTTGGAAATCCTCAAGCGCATCTACTCTGGTTTCGTTCCTCTGCCGTGGATTCTGGCCGCCACGCTTTTTGTGAATGGAAAGCTGGACACGCAAAAAAACATGACCCACCCCAGTGCTACGGTCGTCAGCCGCTACAATATGCCGGGAATTGTCCGCGGCACGCGCCGCTTGGTGGTGCGCTCGTGGCGCGACCCGCAAAAATACGAACGGCTCGCCGTCGATGCCGATGATTACGACCGCTTCAAGCAGGGCGACCAAGTCGTGGTCGGCGTAGAGCCCGGCGCGCTCGGCATCCCCTGGTATTACGGCATCTACCGTAGGTAGTCGTACGTCCTAATCTAACATCCTGTCATTTCGAGCGGAGCAAGCCGACGGTTTTTGTTTCCGCCCCGCTCCTGCGGGGCGGTCGGCCGCGCAGCGAGAAATCTCTCTGCAGCGTCGGCATCCCTGCACGTTGCTCTTCTGATCCCCGGTCTCTGATCACTTCTCCTCAGTACGCGGGCTGTCCGTTGGGCTTCAGCGGGATTTGCAGATCCAGGACGTGGCCGCCCTTCCCAAGACGAAACGCCACGCGCTGCATCGGACCAATGTCGCGCGTCTTCCATTCCGCCGTTTCAATAGGCTCGCTTGGTTTGTCAGTCAGCGACCATTCGACGTTGTCGCCGGCGGGCTTCACGGTTTGCGGATCGATCTCGTAAACTTCCTGCTCTTTCGTGTCCACCAGCAAGTAGCGCTTCCAGATCCGCACCAGCAGCAAGCCTTTTTTCTCCGTGTGATACATGCCCCAGGATTTCGGCGCCTCGTCGTTGAACTTCACAATCGCAAATTCCACCGACTTCCAAACAAGTTTCTGCGGCACCGCAGATACCGGTGAAGAAACAAACACGCCAATCGTTGCTAACGCTAGCGCTCTTGAAGCCATCACGTGTCCCACGGCCACGAAAGAATCCAC
This sequence comes from uncultured Acidobacteriaceae bacterium, assembly GCA_964524045.1. Lineage (GTDB taxonomy): Bacteria > Acidobacteriota > Terriglobia > Acidiferrales > UBA7541 > Acidiferrum. The sequence goes on along the minus strand of CAZGBQ010000312.1, from coordinate 1,136 downwards.
ACGAATATCATAGCGGCGGAGAGCCCGCAGGCGGGCCATCTTAGTGTTCCTTTGCCAAAAAGGCCCACGACCAGGGCTGTCGGGGCCGCAAGGAACCCTGCCAAAAAAAGCCGTGTGAACACTGGGTTGTATAATGCTCCGCTTACGTCGGCCCAGATGCCGCAAACAAAGAGCAACAATTGCGACAAGCCTACTAGCACAATAGCACCGACAGCGACATAGCTTCTCCACGCCGGGGACTCGATCCTAGGAGATGTCCGCCACCAGCGACGAATAACCCAAACCAAAACTGCTGGCGGCCCTACAATGAGCGGCAACCAGACCATTATGAATAGCGTAGTCATGACTTCTTACCCTAACCGCACCTCGGAGAAGGATTTGTCGAGGAGGCGGATGGCTTCGTCCACGTCGGACTTGGACGTATTGAGCATGGGCGCCATGCGGAGCACGTTGCCGTAGAGGCCGCCTTTGCCGATCAGCAGACCGTTCTGGCGTGCGCGCTCCATCACCTGCGTCGTGGCTGTAGGAGCGGGCTCTTTGGTCTTACGATCTTTCACGAGTTCGAGCGCCTGCATCAAACCCATGCCGCGCACGTCCCCGATGAGCGCATGCTTTTGCTGCAGCTCTTCGAGCTTGGACCGAAAGTGCGCGCCGACAACATGTGCGTTTTCGAGCAGACTCTCTTCCTCAATCAACTCAATCGTCGCTTTGGCAGCGACGCTCGTCACCGGATTCCCGCCAAACGTCGCGATGTTTGCCCCCTGGAAACTTCCAGCAATTTCCGGCGTGGTCACTGTCAAGCCGACCGGAACGCCATTCGCCATGCCCTTCGCGCTGGTAATCATGTCCGGCACGACCTCCCACTGCTCGATGCCGAACCATTTTTTACCGGTGCGGCCCCAGCCGGTTTGCACTTCGTCGGAGATGAACAGGGCGCCATACTGCTTCACGATTTTGAAGACAATCTTGAAATATTCCTTCGGCGGCGTGATGAAGCCGCCCACGCCTTGAATCGGTTCGGCGATAAATGCAGCGATGTTGCCGCTCGTGCCGGTCTGAATGAGATTTTCGACGTCTCCCGCGCAAGCCACTTCGCAATCCGGATATTTCAAATGGAGCGGGCAGCGGTAGCAGTA
>CAZGBQ010000311.1:0-3587 GCA_964524045.1 uncultured Acidobacteriaceae bacterium | reverse complement strand
CAAATAGACGTCCGCGGGATACGCGTTGCGATCGTGCACGCCAAATCCATAATTAACCGTGGCCGCCAGCATGCCCGCGTTTCGCGCCGTTTGCACGTCCACTTCGGAGTCGCCGATTAGCATTGCTTCCTCTGCGGTTGCTCCGAATTCCCCCAGAATCTTGCGCGCGCCCAGCGGATCTGGCTTTTTCGTTTCAAAACTGTTCCCTCCGTACACCACGCGAAAATACTTCGCCAGCCCCAATCCTTCCAAAATTCTCCTGCTTACGCGCACCGGCTTGTTGGTCAGCACGGCCATGGAAAATCCGCAAAGGCATTCGAGCGCCTCCAAAACTCCCGGATATGCGGACGTCGAATCCATCTTGTGGTCTTCGTAATATCCCAGGAAGAATTTCAGCGCCCGCTCGTGCTCCTCGGAAACGGCCCCATTTCCCAGCGCCCGCGCGACGAGCTGCGGCGCGCCATGACCGATGTACCCGGAAATCGTATCCTCGTGCAGCTCCTCCCGCCCCATCTCCAGCAGCATCGCGTTGACCGACCGAATCAGGTCGCGTTTCGAATCGATCAGCGTGCCGTCCAAGTCAAAAATCAGCGCGCGAACGGAAGAAAAGTCGGGGGCCATCATAAGCGCTTTATCTTAATATGCCCGCGCCGCCGCCGTAGTCATCAAACTTCCATGAGTCATCCATCAAATTTTAACGTTCCGCGTTTTTCGGATTTCCCGCTTCATCGCGTAAACTGGAAGGCTTCGCTGGCGTCACAAGAAGCTTCCGGAGACCTCATGGCCCAGGTTTTTCCCTTTCGCGCTTTTCGCTATAACCCGAGCCTCGCCCCGTTCGAACGCGTCCTTACGCAGCCCTACGACAAAATTACTCCCGCCATGCAGGAAAAGTATTACGCTGCCGATCCGCACAACCTTATCGTCGTGGAAAAGGGCCACAGTTTTCCCGGCGACTCGCCCGAGAACAACGTTTACACGCGCGCAGCCGCTGCTCTTGAAAACTGGATCGCCGATCACGTCGTCGAGCAGGACGCGGCTCCCTCTTTCTACGCGTACACCCAGGAGTACCTTGTGCCAGGCACCCAGGAGCGCTGCACGCGCCGCGGCTTCATCGGCGCCGGCCAGCTCGAAGACTATTCGGCCGGCGTTGTCCTCCGCCACGAACAAACGCTCTCCGGACCCAAGGCCGACCGCCTCGATCTCCTTCGCCACACTAAAGCGCACACTGGCCAGCTCTTTATGCTCTATTCCGACCCGCAGCGCCGCGTCGACACCATTCTTGCAGACGCCGAATCCGTCGGCTCTGCCGTCACCGAGCTTTGCGACGAATATGGCGTGGTCCATCGTCTCTGGATCGTTTTCGATCCGCAGCGCGTCTCTGCCATTCAGGAGGCAATGGCCGGGCAGAACCTGGTCATCGCGGACGGCCATCATCGCTACGAAACCGCTCTCAACTACCGCAACGAATGCCGCGCCCGCGTAGGAAAAATCGATCCGGAAGCGCCCTACGAGCGCGCCATGATGACCTTCATCAACACCCATAGCGAGGGGCTGACAATCCTCCCCACCCACAGGGTTGCTGCGCGCATCCACGATTTTTCGTGGACTGCCATGCGCCGCTACCTCGAGCCGTGGTTTGCCGCGGAAGCTTTTCCTTTTTCTAACGATGCCACGAAAGCGGAAGCGCGCAAAAAGTTCCTCGCGCGTCTTGCCACCTCGCACGCGAGCCGCGATTTGGGCGTCCCGGGTGCTGTTCCGGGACGCGCCATCGGCGTCTATCCTGCAGTCGGCTCTTCAAAACGCGCCTTCTACGTCCTGACGCTGCGCGAAGGCGCCAACCTCGCCGAGCTCCTCCCAAGCGTTTCGCCGCTCCAGCGCGAACTCGACGTCGTCCTGCTCCACGAAGGCATTCTCGAGCCCGCACTCGGCATCACGCCGCAGGCAGTCTCCGCCCAAGCGCATCTTACCTACGAACGCGATGCGGTCGCCGCTCTCGACGCCGTAGACTCCGGTCGCGCGCAAGTTTCTTTTCTCCTGAATCCCTGCGCCGTCGAGCAAGTTATGAAAATCGCCACTGCCGGTGAAGTCCTGCCGCAGAAGTCCACCGACTTCTATCCCAAGCTCCTCAGCGGCATCACCATGTATCGCGCCGACAGCCCTTCGTAATTCTATGTGCTAACTGGGGGTCGGACCTTCAGGTCCGACATTTAGTTTTGCGCTATAAATTGGGCTTTAGCCCCAGAAGAACTGCTTTTGCTTTGCTCGCACAGTCCAGGTGGCCCGTGCATCTCAGTCCTGTAGTTTTCTTGGGTCCCGGCTGTGGCTTGTAAAATCCCCATCTCTATTCAATTAGAAGATTCATAAACCGGATGATATCCGCTTGCTCGTGTTCCTTTTCCGCGCTCGTCTCGGCGCTTTGCGTCAGCAGCGCCAGGCGACCCGCTAGGATGCGCAGCGCCGCTTCGCGGGGCACGTACGCGTTGCCGTTCGCCGGCGTCATCACCCAGCCTTTCTTGGTTTGCTGCAGCTCCAACTGGTGCTCTTCCCGGCCTTGCTGCGACTCCATGCGCTTTGCGGAAAGCGTAGCCAGCGTTTCGAACTGCACCTTCGCTATGCCACGCTTTCCTTTTACCTCCACGGCGCCCACCTGCAAATCCCGGTAGACCACCACCGGCCGCTCGAGCCGCCACAAATCCCCGCTGCGCAGAATCTCGCCCGCATCGAGATTCGCCACCTGCAATGCGGAAGCTACGTCTGCAGCCCCTGGCCGCTTGCCTGCAGTCCGCAGCGGAATCTGCAACGAGCTCTCCGCGCGAACTGAGCTTGCGGAAACTGTCTCCGCACGAGCGTTGCTCCCTGCTGTAGCGTCAACATGTGCCTTGTTTGCCGCGATCGGCGCCGCCCTTACCTCTTGCAGGCTCGGTCGGTTTTCTGTGTTGCTTTGGTTCGTTTCCAGTCTCGGTGCTGGCTCCGGCAGCCGGTTCATCACGCTCATCGTGCTCGTACCGCTTCTCGATGGCGCAGCCTTGCTCGTCAAATACCGGTAAAAGCGCGCGTAGCCTCGTGCCCGCCAGTACGCCGAATCGTAATGACCGATCCGCGCTCCTGTACTCTCTGAGCTGAAGAAACTGTGCTCCTTCGGATTCATCACTATGCCTACGTGACCGCGCCATACGATTAAGTCCCCCGGATGCGCCACGCGGACGCGCACAAACGATTCCGCTCCCCGATAGAGATCCAGCGAGCTCGCATACGTGTAGGAGTATCCCGCCTGCTCGTACAACGTGTGCACCAAATGCGAACAATCCGGCGAGAGCCCCTCTTCGTCGTCCGCCCACGCCATTTTCTGCACAATCGCCCGCCCCTCCTGCAACGTGAGCGTGCGCATCCCGGGCGGTATGTGCGGTTGTGGAGTAGGCGCCTGCGCCGGCGACTTCTGCGCACCATCCGCTGCTTCGGCTTTTTGTGATGGCTGAGCCGTTCGCGTTTTTTGTGTGGGCCCAGGCACTTGTGCCTGTTGCCCGGCCGCATTCGGCACACACCCCAGCGAAACCGCAGCGAACACCGTTACCGCGAAAATGCTTTGC
>CAZGBQ010000310.1:0-3604 GCA_964524045.1 uncultured Acidobacteriaceae bacterium | reverse complement strand
ATTTCGGGGACTTCGAGCCTCGTATCATACCCCGCCGGGGTTAGAATTTGCACGCCTCCAACTGGGGCCGGGGGATAGCCCCCAATCGCCCGGTTAAGCGCCTTCGGGCTTGTTCAGCGAAGAGTTCAGTTCCATGATAAGGAGACTTCAATCCATGATGCCAAAGCGGATTGATCGGAGGGAATTTTTGCGAGCCGCGGGGCCAGCGGTCTTCGCGGGCTCCGAACTTGTCCCGGGAGGTAGAACCTGGCCTTTGATGCAAAACACAGCGCCGGGAACTGTGGGTGGGCCGAGGCTACTCACCGGCTGCTGCGCATATTCTTACAGCAAACTTCTCGGCGCCGGGAAAATGACCATGGAGGACGTCGTTCGAAAGGCCGTCGAGCTTGGCGTTGACGGTGTGGACATGACCGGTTACTGGTTCAAATCCATAGACGTTGCATACCTGGCCTCCCTTCGGCATCTGGCATTCAAGAACGGCGTATGTTTTTCCGGAGCGGCCATCGGAGCCAGCACCGTCCAAGCGGAAGCGGGCAAGCGCGCTCAGGCTCTGGAGGAAATCAAGAAGTGGGTGGACGTCACAGAATCCCTTGGCGCGCCTCACCTGCGTGTCTTCGCCGGCAAACTCCCGGCCGGAGCTACCGTTCAACAGGCGATTGAATGGACGGTCGATACCTTGAAGCAGGCCTGCGAATACGCGGGGAAAAAGGGCATTACGCTGGGCATGGAAGACCATGAGGGGATTACGCAGAGTTCGGATGCGTGTCTCGAAATCGTCCATCGAGTCAACTCGCCCTTTTTCGGAATCAATCTCGACATAACCAATTTCATTTCCACCGCGCACGCCGACGCTTACGCACAAATCGAGGCCACCGTTCCTTATGCCACACACACCCACATCCGCGACCGCTTCGAAAACGGCCAGGCCGTGGACCTCGACCGCGTTTGGCAGCTCTTTGCGCGGTCCAACTACAAAGGTTTTATGTCCGCCGAATATGAAGGGGATGAGAATCCATCAACGGGCGTACCAAAACTAGTCGATAAGATCAAAACGCTTTGCCGGAAATATTCCTCGGTTTGACTAAAAGGAGTTAAGACCATGCTAAATCGCCGCAGTTTTATCCATCAACTTGGCGAAGGCGCCGCCGCGCTTGCGGGTTCCTCGATGTTCGCGCCGGTTCGCGTCCTGGGCGCCAACGACCGCATCCGCTTTGGCCTCATCGGCGCTGGTGGACGGGGGATGGATATCTTCAAGGCTGCCCTGAACGCCCCCAACACCCAAGCCGTCGCTGTCGCTGACGTTTATTCGCGCCGCGTGGACGAAGCGAAGCGCATCGTCCCGGCTATTCAGACCTTTACCGATTTCCGCCGTTTACTGGACGACAAGTCCATCGATGCCGTGCTGATCGCGACTCCGCAGCACCAGCATGCCCTAAACTTTGTTCCCGCCATTCAAACAGGCAAGGACGTCTACCAAGAAAAGACCATGGCCTTTAACCCCGACCATGCTCGCCGCATGCGACGCGTGCTGGAAGGATCGAATCGCGTGGTTCAGGTGGGCGTTCAGTCCGTAAGCGGAAAGGCCTTCGATCGTGCGCGTGAATTTTCGACGCCGGATCGCTTGGGGACTGTCACCGCAGTCCATACGCATCATTATCGCAACAGTCCTCATGGCGGGTGGAAAAGGAAGATTCCGCCTGACTGTAATCTCGAACACGTCGCTTGGAAAGAGTTTGAAGGAGAAGCTGCGCCGCACGATTTCGATCCACAGCGCTTCATCAATTGGCGATTTTTTTGGGAATATTCCGGTGGCAATGTCTTTGAGAATATGGTCCACCAGGTAGCGTTTTGGTACAAGGTTCTGGGGCTCAAGATTCCGCGCCGCGTCACCATGTCCGGCTACAACTATCTTTCTCCGGAGATGGAAGTGCCCGACACCATGAATATCTGCATGGATCAGCCGGAAAACCTGATGTTCACCTGGAATTCGATGTTCGGCAACAATTACTACGGCGAGGACGGAAATGACCTGGCGCTGGGAAACAAAGGAACCGTGATCCGCATTGTAGACCGAGTGAACTACTTCCCGCAGAGCCACGCTGCACCAAAGGATCAAACCCCCGCCTCGGTTGGGGGAGAGCCTAATATCGTCGGCTCGGATAAAGGAGATACGGAAGCCCACATGCGCAATTTTTTTGACTGTGTCCGCAGCCGCAAAGAGCCAAACTGCCCATTCGAACTGGGCTACCGTTCCGCCATCGCCTGCCAGATGGCCATCGCTTCGCTGCGTCAGGGACGTGCAGTCCGATGGGATTCGGAAAAAGAAGAGATTGTTTGAAGCTTTGTTGTTCCCAGCTAACGGATAGCAACAGTACTTGAGTAATAGGGTGATGTGGTTCTTAGCTCCATGAAAGCCGCGGCATTCCCCGTAGCCTTTGTATCGGCCTTCCTTGTGAGCACAGCTTAAAAGGCCCTATCAATTTGGCGCTGGACTGCGACCCGCTGTGCTTGCCAGACTGTCCAGCATGCAAATCAAACCGTTTCGCATTGAGCAGTTCTTCGGAAAATACGAATTCACCACCAAGTACCTGCTCTCCAGCTCAGACATGCAATCCTGTACCATCCAGGAATTGCTCGAGCTGGAGTCCGGCTCCCACGAAAAATTTCTACAGCACTGGTGCGGGTACACGGAATCAGCAGGAGCGCCCGCGCTGCGAGAAGTCATCTCCGGAATGTATCGAGGGATCAAGCCAGACGATGTTCTGGTCATGGGCGCGACGGAGGAAGGCATCTTCGTTCTGTATCAAGCGCTGCTTTCGCCTGGCGATCACGTCATTGTCGAGACGCCCTGCTACGAAAGCGCCCTCGAAGTTGCGCGCAGCACCGGTGCCCAGGTCAGCGAATGGCGCCGTTGCTACGAAAACGACTGGGCCCATGATCTAGCGGCGGTCGAGAAACTGCTCCAGCCGAATACAAAAATCATCTACATCAACACGCCTCACAACCCGACAGGGCTTCTAATGCAGCACGGCGTCTTCGAAAAGCTTGTCGCTCTCGCAGTCAAACGCGGAATAATTTTGTTTTGCGACGAAGTCTATCGCGAGCTCGAGCACGATCCCGCGAGCCGTCTTCCCGCAGCCTGTGAAGTCTACGAACGCGCGGTCAGCCTGGGTTCTATGAGCAAGACCTACGGCCTACCTGGCCTCCGCCTCGGCTGGCTGGCTTCCAAAGATCCAGACATCCTGCAGCGCTGCCTCGAATTGAAGTACTACACTTCGATTTGCTGCAGCGCTCCCAGCGAATTCCTCTCGGCGCTTGCGTTGCGTCATCGCGAGGTCCTGATCCAGCGCAATCGCGAAATCGTCTTGCGCAACCTGCCGCAATTGGAAGCTTTCATCCGCCAGCGCTCGGACTTATTCGAATGGACGAAGCCCAACGCCAGTCCAATCGGTTTTGTTCGCTACAAAGAGGGCCGCGACGTTTCTTCTTTTTGCGAAGAAGTGATCAAGAAGGCGGGCGTCTTACTTTTGCCGGGGACTGTTTACGATGAGCCGCGCCACATCCGCTTCGGCTACGGCCGCAAAAACATGCCCGAAGCCCTCGC
>CAZGBQ010000309.1:1530-3612 GCA_964524045.1 uncultured Acidobacteriaceae bacterium | reverse complement strand
GTCATCGCCGCGCTGGCCATCGATCAGCGCGACGCGCTGCGGAAACTGTTCTCCGCGGAGCTGAGAATTGACAAGGAAGCCGTCTCGCGCGAACAGCTCGAGGAGTTCAAATACCTTGTCGTCCGTGCCCTTTCTCCCCACGCCAGCGCTGTGCTCCTCGAGCCTGAATATGGCTTGCGCGCAGCAGGACAGCGCGCCTCGTCTTGCGGCCTTTTGATGGCTTACGAAGTAAGCGGCTATGATCCCAATGTTCCCGGCCGCATTCCCCGGTTGCTGGAGGGCTGGTCCGTACGACGATTGATCGACACTGGCGCGCACTGCATTAAAGTCTTGCTGTATTATGCCCTGTCGGACACGCCTGAAATCATGGATCGCAAACGTGCGTGGGTGGAACGTGTTGGCTGCGAATGCGCTGACTGCGATCTCCCTTTTTTCCTTGAAATTGTGCCCTATCAGGCCGGCATGGAAGAACAAAGCCCCCAATTTGCCCGCTGCAAACCGGATATCCTGGCAAATGCAGTGAAGGAATTCTCCCAGCCCCGGTATTGTGTGGATGTTCTGAAAGTTGGAGTCCCTGTAACCATGGCCTATGTGCAAGGCTCTTCGTCCTCTGAAGGAACCTTCGTGCACACTCGCAACGATGCTTTGCAGCTTTTTCGCCGCGTTGCGGAGGCGGCCACAAAACCCTTTCTGTTTCTTTCCGCGGGCGTCAGCAATCGCGCTTTCAATGAAGCCCTCGAACTCGCCTCCGAGGCTGGAGTCCATTTTTGCGGCGTCCTTTGCGGGCGAGCAACCTGGAAGGACGGTGTCGGGGTATTTGTCCGGGGCGGAGCGGAGGCGCTACAAGAATGGCTGGAAACGGAAGGCGTGAGAAACATTCAAGCCGTTAACACGAGCCTCCGGCACGCCACGCCTTGGCCGGAAAAGTATCCTTCTCATGAGTAAGCCAGACGCAGATCAGGGGGGACATACTACCGCTTACTTTTGTGTGAGCTTGAATCCTGCTATTGACACACGCCTGGTATTTGACGAATTCCGGGTCGGGCGCGTCAATCGTGCGTCAGAGGTTCATCGAACACCGGGAGGCAAAGCGGCGCACGTTGCAATGGCGCTCCAAGGCATAGGCGCAAGTCCGAAGTGGATCGGTTTCTCTGGGGGAGCGGCGGGAAACGAATTGCTTGCTGGACTTCGCCGCTTGCAAATAGAAGCAGTCTCTGTGCCCACAGTCCAAAACACTCGCGTCAACCTTGAAATCGTGGACGCTGGAGGAAGTGTCACCGAGATTCTTGAGCCCGGAGGAGCGATTCAGCCGCAGGAATGGTGCGAATTTCAAAAAATTTGTACGGATGAGTTTCGACGCATGGCTGGGAAGAGAATTGCGCTAATCTGCGGCAGTCAGCCTCCGGGTGTTCCCGCGGATGCCTGTTCCGTGCTTTTGAAAACTGCCCATTTGTCCGGTTGTCTCGCGTTCGTCGACACTAGCGGCATACCCTTGGCCCGGGCGCTTGCCGCCGGCCCGGATCTCGTCAAAATTAATCGCGAAGAAGCAGCCGTCGTCACCAGAATTACCATAGAAGATGTCGCCTCGGCCGCTCAAGCCGCACGCATATTGCTCGAGCAAGGGGCTAAATCGGCAGCCATCAGTCTGGGGGATCGCGGAATCGTGGGCATTCAGCGCCGCGCTGAACCTGCAATCCATGCTTGGGCGACTCCGTTGCGCAACAAATCGACCGTTGGCTGCGGCGACTCAGCTCTCGCAGGCTTAGCGTTCGCTACGGCAATGGGCCTTTCCTTCGAGGGCAGGCTATCGCTCGCCGTGGCTTGCGGTGCGGCCAATTGCCTGGCAACACTTCCGGCGCGCATTACGCAAGACAATGTATCGCGCTTCGAGCAAAGCGTTCGCGTGGAACGCGTCTAGGGGGCTGAGTGAAGCGCTTTGACATAAGCGTTGTCGGTGAACTTAATGCCGACCTGATTCTCTATGGCCTGCCCTCGACGCTCGAGCCCGAACGAGAACACCTGGCTTCCGATTTTGCGATAACTCTCGGTAGCTCGTCGGCCATTTTCGCCCACAATATTTCG
>CAZGBQ010000309.1:0-1430 GCA_964524045.1 uncultured Acidobacteriaceae bacterium | reverse complement strand
CGATTTTGCGATAACTCTCGGTAGCTCGTCGGCCATTTTCGCCCACAATATTTCGACGCTTGGTAGCCGCGTCGGCTTTAGCTCTTGCATCGGTGGGGATCCACTGGGAAAATTCTGCGTAGACCGTCTATTAGACAGCGTCGTCGATGTTTCTGGAGTCAGAACACTTCCAGACAAGACCACCGGTGTCACCGTAATCCTTCCTCTTGGCAAACAGCGCCAGATTCTCACTTATCTCGGCACCACCTTGGATTTGCAATTTGCGCACCTGGACCTGAACTATCTGTGCAGCGCTTCCCACTTTCATCTCTCCTCCTTTTTCCTTCTGCGCGCGTTACGCCCAACGATCCCCGAGCTTTTTTCACAAATGAAAAAGTCTGGTCTCACCACCTCCCTCGACACGAACGACGACCCCGAAGGACTTTGGGCCGAAGACGTAAAGACCGTGCTGAAGAGTGTGGACATCTTTTTGCCCAATGAACGGGAGGCGTGCAAGCTCACTGGTGCGAGCGGTGTTCAGGAAGCGCTTGAAACATTGTCGAGCCTCGTCCCGATCGTTGTGATCAAATGTGGGCCCAATGGTGCATTTGCGAAAAGTGGCAAGAATCAATTCCATGTGCCAGCCCTGACGGTGCAGCCGGTTGATACTGTTGGCGCCGGTGACAGTTTCAACGCCGGGTTCCTCCATAAGTTCATGCTCCGCGCCAGCCTCGAGGAGTGTCTGGAATTCGGCAACACCGCTGCCGCGCTCTCTACGACGCGAGCCGGCGGCACAGAGGCCTTCCGCGACCAGCCTCATCGTGAAGCTTTCTTGCAAGCTTCCGAAAGTCTCAGAAAGGAAGGGATATGGTGAGCAATCCAGAATCGCGCAGGAAGTTCCTTTGCAACTCAGGAGCCGCCGCCCTACTCCCGCGTCTGCCCGCGCTGATTCGGTGGGCCTCGTACAACGCTAGCCCATTCCTTGATTGGGCGTCCGATTCCCCCGAGACGTCAGATCGCATCGTGGACATGCATGTTCATTTTGACGAGAAAAATCCAAATTTCATCAGCGACTTCCTCAAGCTATCGGAGCGGCTGAATCTCACTGCGTGCATGCTTACTCCGTTTGTTAACCGGAGAGTGGTTTTCGATGCGGCGAAGCAGCATCCCACACGAATCATTCCCTTTGGCTTTGTAGATCTGGACGCTCCCGATGTGGCCAAGCAAGTCGAGGAACTCCATACGATGGGTTACCGTGGCCTCGGCGAACTCGAGTTTGTGAAGAAGCCGTACAACGATCCCTCTTATCTACCTGTTTATGAATTGGCGAATCGCTACGGTTGGGTCGTTCTCTTCCACACCGGCATTGTGTTGCGAAGAAAATTTGAGGAGCCAGAAGACGTGGCCTCCGGGCGGATGCGCCCAATCTACCTGGAGGAGATTGCCCGGCG
>CAZGBQ010000308.1:0-3616 GCA_964524045.1 uncultured Acidobacteriaceae bacterium | reverse complement strand
ATCACAGCAAACGCATCGTTTTGGCAAACGACGCGCTCGCTCCTTTGCAGTTCCAGGTACAGATAATCGCACAGCAAGCACGAACGCTTCCCCACGGCATAGTCGCGGAGAGCTTTGCCTTCGCGCCCTGGGAGATTCGGCACCGTCGCGTTTGCCCAGATCTGACAATGCGGATGCGGGTTGCTTGCCCCCATCAGTTCGCCGCGGTTCTCGAAAATCTGTACGTGGTCAATCCAAGGGATCTGCGCAAGGGCGGAGAATTCCTCCGCCCAAGCATCAACGACGCCTCGCAATTCGCGCGTGTTCATTCGCGGAGTCGTAAGATCGTGGCGCGGCGAGAAGCACAGGACGCGGCAGATCCCGCGTTCTCTCTCCGCCACGAGCAAGCCACCCTCGTCGAACTGCTGCGAATCACCATCGGGCAACAGCGCGGGAAAATCGTTGTCGAACACGTACGTTTCCGTGTACCGCGGCGTTTGGGCTCCGCCCGCACGCTGGTTGCCAGGGCATAGGTAACAGCTTGGATCGTAACTTACCGAAGGTTGCGCCGGGAGCCTCTCCACTTTTCCTTGCCACGGCCGCTGCGTCCGTTGCGGAGAAACCAGGACCCATTCCTGAAGCAGAGGATTAAAGCGCTTGTGAGGGGAGGCAATCAGTTCCTGAAAATTCATGCTGATCGTTGGCGCGAGTGTCAGCCGCTAGCTTTGATTCCCTAGTCTGTATTCCTTTGTCAGGCCGCGCGGCTTACTCGTTTCTCCTTCCTGCTGCACGCCGTCAGCAGCGGGCGACATGTAAATCTCGGGCGTCAATCCTGTCCGCGCTTGATATCCCGCGGCGACATTCTTTGTGAAGTCCTCGGTGGCCTCGGCCTCTACCAGGTTGATCGTACAACCCCCAAATCCGCCGCCCGTCATTCGCGCGCCAATCACGCCGCGCTGCGCGCCCGCAATTTCCACCATCTCGTCAAGCTCCTTGCAGCTCACTTCGTAATCGTCGCGCAAGCTGCGGTGCGAATCGCGCATCAAGCGTCCTAGAGCGCGCAAGTCTTTGTCGTATAGCGCGCGCGCCGCCTTTTGCGTCCTGTCATTCTCGGTAACCACGTGGCGGCAGCGCGAATACACTTTGGGATCCAGAAGGGCACAGTGCTTTTCTAGCTGCGAGATGCTTACGTCACGGAGCGCGCGAATCTCCGGTAAGACCATGCGCAGCGCTCGAACGCCTTCTTCGCACTCCGCGCGCCTCCGGTTGTATTCTCCGGACGCGATCTCGTGCTTCACCTTGGTATTGCAGATCACCAGTTGGATTCCCGGCGGCAGCTTGTGCAATTCGCAGTAGAACGACCGGCAATCGAGCAAGAGAGCATGCGACGCCTGCCCAAAGCACGAAATAAAGTGATCCATAATGCCGACGCGGGCACCCACAAATTCATTTTCGGCTTTCTGACAAAGTTGCGCCAACTCGCCACGATTGAACTCCACGCCGCTTTGGCGCAACAGCGCGAACCCGGTCGCAACTTCGATAGCCGCAGAGGAACTTAGACCAGCACCAAGCGGAACATCACCGCTGATGAGAAGATTCATGCCACGCAGCCGCTTCCCTGAACTCTGAAGTGTGTCCGCAACTCCCAAAGGATAGTTGGACCAGTGTTTTGCGTTGGCAGGACTTATGGAATCAAGCCGCGCCTCGACGGTTTCGTTGAAATTTTCCGAATGGATGACCAGCTTCTTGTCGTCGCGCGGCGCGGCAGCCACCCAGCAATGGAACTCGATCGCCGCAGGCATCACAAAGCCGTCGTTGTAATCGGTATGCTCGCCAATCAGGTTCACGCGGCCCGGCGCGCGGTAAATGGTCGCCACCGAGCCGAAGCGCGCTTGAAAATCCTGCAGGAGCTGGCGTGGGTTCTTCAACGAGCAGTATTATTCCAGATTCCTGTCACACTGACGTTGAGAAATTTCCATCCTCCGGCCATGTGTCCATGCGAAAATAACGTGCGGAATGCGCGATAACCTTTGCCAGGTATGACTCGAAAATCCTCTAAGAATCCCACCGCGATCGTTGTGCTCACTGGCTCGCTTTTGCTTTTCTTCCTGGCGCTGTTGGAGCAGGGATTGTCGCGCCCGTCCTCGCCGCAGCAGCCGGCCCCGCAAACAAGCCAGCAATCCGGCATGCAGTCCGGGGCGAGCACCGGCGCCGCCCATGCTCCTGTGAAAGACGCTCTTTCGCGTCCAATTACCGCCGGGGGCTTCGTCGATGGCGCGCCAGTCGTTTTCGCAGACATTACTCACGCCGCAGGCCTCGACACGTTTCGCCATCGCATGGGCAAGCCGGAAAAGCGCACGATTCTCGAAACCCCCGGATCTGGGGTGGCTCTGCTCGACTACGACAACGACGGCTGGCTCGACATCTATCTGTTAAACGGTTCCACGTTTGACGCGCTCAAAGGAAAGGAATCCCCTCCGCGCGCGATGCTCCTGCACAACAATCACGATGGCACCTTCACCGACGTGACCGAAAAAGCTGGGGTTGCCAACGAGCGCTGGGGCTTCGGCGTCGCGGTCGGCGACTTCGACAATGATGGCTGGCCGGACATCTACGTCTCCAACTTTGGAAAAAACCGCTTGTATCACAACAACCACGATGGCACTTTCACTGACGTTGCGGAGAAAGCGGGTGTCACTCTTGGCGGATGGTCCACGGGAGCAACTTGGGGCGACTATGACCACGATGGCCTTCTGGATCTTTTCGTCCCAGGCTACGCAAAGTTCGATCCCGGCAATCCTCCCATCTCCGGTCAGGGCAGCTTGCCTGCGGGCTTCTGTCAGTTTCGCGGCGTTGAGGTTATGTGCGGCCCGCGGGGCTTGCCCGGAGAGCCTGACCATCTTTTTCACAACAATGGCAATGGCACGTTCACAGATGTCAGCGTGAAAGCAGGCGTGTCCGACCCCAAAGGCTACTATGGCTTTGCTTCGGTATTCGTGGACATCGACGACGACGGCTGGCTCGACCTCGCCGTCGCCAATGACTCCGTGCCCAAGTTCCTGTACCGCAACAAGCACGACGGAACGTTCGAGGACATCAGTTACATCTCCGGTTTTGCTTTGAATGACGATGGCCGCGAGCAGGCTTCCATGGGTATTGCCGTTGGCGATTACAACCACAGCGGCAAGGTCGGTTTTTACATCACGAACTTTTCCGACGATTACAACACTCTGTACCGCAACGACGGCGACGCTAGTTTCTCCGACGTCACCGTGCGCGCTGGTATCGCCAGTCTGACGATTCCCTTCCTCGGTTGGGGCACCGGCTTTCTCGACTACGACAACGCTGGCTGGCTCGACCTCTTCGTCGCCAATGGGCACGTTTATCCGGGCGTGGACAAGCAGGACTG
This sequence comes from uncultured Acidobacteriaceae bacterium, assembly GCA_964524045.1. GTDB lineage: Bacteria > Acidobacteriota > Terriglobia > Acidiferrales > UBA7541 > Acidiferrum. Next base: position 228 of record CAZGBQ010000308.1, on the reverse strand, counting down.
GGGAACCACCTGGGCACAGCGCCCCCTGCTGCTCCGCAACGTGAACGGCTCCAAATTTGAAGAAGTCCCGGCCGCGACGGGTAGCGGCCTCGCTGTTGTCGTGCCGGCGCGTGGCGCCACCTTCGGCGACCTGTTTAACGACGGCCACATCGACGTCGTGCTGAATAATGTGGATTCGCCGCCGACGTTGTTGCGAAACGTTGTGAAGAATTCGAATCACTGGGTGAC
>CAZGBQ010000307.1:0-3617 GCA_964524045.1 uncultured Acidobacteriaceae bacterium | reverse complement strand
CGCGCTGTGAGCAGCATACAAGGGCCTCCCAAGCAATCCGGTCGCGGGCAGGACGAAGATCTCCGAGGTTACCGAGCCGCGGAAGAACCGGCAAGCTGGCCTCGAGGACAGAAAGAGTTCCGGTGCGGCCAATTGTAAGCCGCTACAGCATGTAGTGCAATAACGATATTCTGAACAGTGCCAGGGGAATGGCGGCTCGCTCCGGAGTCGGCTAAACTGGCTTGGCATGCGCTTCGATCTCATCACGATTTTCCCCGAGTTCTTCCGCGGCCCGCTCGATCATGGGATCGTCCGCCGCGCGCGCGAAGCGGGGATCGTTCAAATCCACGTGCAAGACTTGCGCGACTTTACCAAAGATCGCCACCGCACCGTGGATGACCGGCCGTTCGGCGGCGGCGAAGGCATGGTGTTGAAACCGGAGCCGCTTTTTGAGGCTGTGGAATCGCTCCTCGGCCACGGCGTTGGCGACGCGGCAACTCGTGCCGTACCGGAGCCCAGCACCGCGATCGTGCTTCTTTCCGCAGCAGGGAAACTATTCGACCAGGAAACCGCGAGAAGATACGCGCGGCTCGAACGAATTGTTTTTGTCTGCGGGCGGTACGAAGGCGTGGACGAGCGCGTGGCCGAGCACCTGGCGACGGAAGAGCTTTCGATTGGCGATTTTGTCCTGAGCGGCGGCGAACTTGCCGCGATGACGGTAATCGATACCGTGACACGCCTCCTTCCGGGCGCGCTCGGCAATGAAGCCTCCTCGCAGAACGAATCCTTTAGTGGCCAGCCTTTAGGGCTGAGCAACGCCGGCGCCGGTTCACGAGTCATCAGTCATCAGTCACCAGTCACGAGTCAGTTGCTTCTGGACTATCCCCACTACACGCGGCCCGCCGAGTACCGCGGCTGGAGGGTGCCTGAAGTCCTGATTGGCGGGAATCACGCGGAAGTAGCCAAATGGCGCCGCGAAGTTGCACTGGAAAAGACGCGCCGCAACCGCCCCGACCTGCTTCCGAAAAGGCAGGGGTCGTGAAACGGCACGGTTCCAGGCCATGGTATGCAAGGCTTGGGCTCGGGCTCGTGGGTTTGGGATTCCTGAGCCTCGGCCTAATGCCGCTCTTGAAAGGTGGCTTCTTTTATCAGACATATTGGGGCGGCCCTGCCTTCGCACCGTTGGTTGTTCTTGTTGGAGCATTTGCTTTGTACATGGCGACGTTCGGCTGGCGACGGTTGGAAAAAAGAGATGCAGATAGGAGTTCCAAACGCAGCGAAGATCACTGAGACAGTTCGGTCAACCTACTTTCCCGGGAATAAACTGGAACATCGGGGAGTTTTGAAACATCTTATGAGGGAAGTGTGAGGTTCGATGAGCAACAATGCCCACGATCAGGATCCCGGACTCGAAAAGCCGATCGCCATTTACTACGAGCATCCGGACTGGTTTCGGCCGCTCTTTCAGCAGCTTGACGAACGCGGCGTGAACTGGTTGAAGATTGATGCGCGCCATCACATTTATGACGCGGCGTCGCCCGAGCGCGAATATTCGTTGCTCTTCAACCGCATGAGCCCTTCTGCGTGGCAGCGCGGCCTGGCCCGCGGCATCTTCTACACCTTGAATTACCTCGCGCATCTCGAAGGAAAAGGCGTGCGTGTGGTGAACGGCTGTCGCTGCTTCGCGCACGAGATTTCCAAAGCGCTGCAGCTCACGAATTTGGAGAAACTCGGTCTGCCATACCCAAAAGCGCGGGTCATCAATCATCCTTCGCAAGCGCTGCCTGCTGCGAAGGCCATCGGCTACCCGGTGGTGGTCAAGCCGAATATCGGCGGGAGCGGCGCGGGAATCGAGCGTTTCAATTCCGAGAAGGAATTGCGCGCCGCCGTGGAAGCGAATCGCCTGTACTTTGGGATCGATTCAACGGCGCTGATCCAGGAAGCGTTCACCGCGCGCGACGGGATCATCACGCGGGTGGAAGTGCTCGGGGGTAAATATCTTTACGCTATTCGCATTCATATCACCGGGGAGAGCTACAACCTGTGTCCCGCGGATATTTGTCAGAACACCAGGGGCGAGGAGCTGACGCGCATCGCCTGCCCAGTGGACGCGCCCAAAAGCGGAATGAAAGTGGAAGGCTACGAGCCCCCGCGTCAAGTGATTGAAGATGTCGAGCGCATTGTCGAGCTCGCCGGAGTCGAAGTCGGCGGCATCGAATATGTCTTCGACCAGCGGACCGGTCGGCAGCTCTATTACGATGTGAACGCGCTCTCCAATTTTGTCGCCGATCCGGTGCGCGTGATCGGATTCAATCCCTACACTCGGCTGGCGGATTTTCTGATTTCCGAGGCGCAACGCCACAAGGCAAGGAACGGCGAAAAGGTCGCCGCAGGCGGAGGCCCACGATGAGATTCGGATACTGGTTGCCGGTGTTCGGCGGTTGGCTGCGCAACGTAGAAAACGAAAACATGGAGGCGACTTGGGCTTATGTGAAGCGGCTGGCGCAGCATAGCGAACAGATTGGCTTCGACGTGACGCTCATCGCCGAATTGAATTTGAATGACATCAAGGGTGTGGAAGCGAATTCGCTGGACGCGTGGTCCACCGCAGCGGCTCTTGCAGCGGTCACCGAGAAGATCGAGTTGATGGTGGCTGTGCGGCCGACGTTTCACCTTCCCGCGCTGCTCGCCAAGCAGGCCGCAAACATCGATCACATCAGCAACGGCCGCCTCACGCTCAACGTGGTGTCTTCCTGGTGGGCGGATGAAGCGCGCAAGTACGGAGTCTCATTCGAGCAGCACGATGACCGCTACGCGCGCACCAGCGAATGGCTCGACGTTTTAGATGGTGTGTGGAAACAGGATCATTTCTCCTATTCCGGAAGGTATTACCGCGTGGAGAATAACGTTCTCGAGCCCAAGCCTGTCGCGAAACCACGCCCGACTCTCTACGCGGGCGGCGAATCTCCGGCCGCGAAGGAGCTCATCGCGGAAAAGTGTGACGCCTACTTGATGCACGGGGATCCTCCGGAGCGCGTGGGCGAGAAAATTACGGACCTGCGCGAGCGCCGCACGAAGCACAATTTGCCGCCGCTGAAATTTGGAGTGGCGGGCTACGCCATCGTCCGCGAAACGGAACACGAGGCGCAGGACGAGCTTCGCCGCATTACCGATGTGCAGCAATCAGCTGCGGGCTATGCGAACTACCAGCAATGGCTTGCCGGCACGCAGCTCGAGCAACGCGTGTCTTTGGAAGACTACTCCGTCTCAAATCGCGGCTTGCGCTCTGGGTTGGTTGGAACGCCCGAACAGGTTGCTGAGCGTCTCGCGCAATTCGAAGCCGCTGGTGTGGACCTTGTCTTGCTCCAATTCAGCCCGCAACTCGAGGAGATGGAGCGCTTCGCGGAAAACATTATCCGCAAGCAAGCGTCGGCATCCGCGATCGTCTGACTGTCTGCGTCAATGAGCCGCAGAACAACTTTCAGTTGGCGGGAGGAATCGTTTTCCACTTTTAGCGACAAATAGCTTCTAATGTCCTGTAACGGATGTCTATAGCCCACCGGCCCCTGCGCGGGACCTCAGGACTTTATAGAGTACGGAAGCATGCGGCGCCAGCTTGACCGCGAGGGAATCCGCAG
>CAZGBQ010000306.1:0-3633 GCA_964524045.1 uncultured Acidobacteriaceae bacterium | reverse complement strand
CCAACACGATGTCCCGAGCAAATTTCAGGCCTCCGTCCACGCGGAGAGAGAGGCGCGAACGGAGGCCAGCGCGAACCAGGGTGTCGTGTGCTTCGCGCAAACCGATTTCCCAGGGAAGACCCGTGTTTTTGATCGACGTGAGCGGCGACGAACCCGTGCCGCCGTTGTGCCCGCTGATGGTGATGACGTCGGCTCCCGCCTTTGCAACACCCGCGGCAATGATGCCCACGCCCGCACCGGAAACAAGCTTCACGCCAATCCGCGCTCGTGGATTCACCGCGCGCAAATCGTGAATCAATTGCGCCAGGTCCTCAATGCTGTAGATATCGTGATGCGGCGGCGGAGAAATCAACGGCGTTCCCGGAGTGGCGTGCCGGATGCGGGCGATGTATTCGCTGACTTTCTTCGCGGGCAACTGCCCGCCCTCGCCGGGCTTCGAGCCCTGCGCCATCTTGATTTCAAGCTCTTCCGCGTGAACGAGGTAATCCACCGTGACGCCAAATCGCGCCGAAGCCACTTGCTTGATCTTATTCGCTGCCGCCGGCTCGTAGCGGAACGTGTCAGGATCTTCTCCGCCTTCGCCGGTGTTGCTGCGCCCACCCAGTTCGTTCATTGCCAGCGCCAGAGTCCTGTGCGCTTCCGGGCTGAGCGAGCCGAGGGACATCGCTTGCGTGCTGAAGCGCTTGACGATCGCCTCCACCGGTTCCACTTCTTCCAGCGGAACGCTTCCGTCGGGAATTGTATCCAGCAGGTCGCGCAAGAAAATCGTGCCTTGCGCCTCGGCCAGCTCCTCAAACACAGAATATCGTTTGGCGCTTGGCGCTTTCACAAACGCATGAAGCCTGCGCACCACTTCCGGCGAGGTTGCGTGCAACTCGGCGCTCTTTCGGAACCGGTAGAGCCCGGCATCAGCCAGCTCTGCGGTTTCATTCGAGAACGCCGCCGTGTGCATTTTCAAATAGTCGCTGAGCAAATCGTCCAGCGATTTCTGCCCGGGATAGTCAGACGCGTCCTCAAACACGTCTTCGCACAGGTCCTGCGACAGCCCGACAATTTCAAACAGATGGCTGTTGCGATAGCTGCCTAGCGTCGACACGCCCATGCGCGCCAGCACTTTTCGCAAACCCGCGTTGATCGCCGCGCGCGCCTTCTCCGCCCCGCCTGTCTCGATGGACTCCGCAAACTGGTCCGCCAGATACGGCACCACAGCGCTCGCGCCACAAGCAACGAGAAGCGCCACATGATGCGTGTCAAACACCTGCGCTGATTCGACGATGAGCGGGACGTCAAAGAGTCCCTCCCTCACCATGGCTTTCCACATCGCTGCCGTCGCAAGTAGTACCGGCAGCGCCGCACGCTCTGCAGAAATCGCGCGGTCGGAAAGGAGGAGGAGTCCCGGGCGCCCGCTGCCGCTCAGAGGGGTAGTGGATAGCTGAGCAAAACTGCAGCGCGCTCCCGGAACTCCCGCAGCGGCAGGAAAAGTAATGTCGATGCGGTGCTCAGGGCCAAAAATCGCAGCCATTTGCGACAACTGTTCCGGCGTGCTCACTGGACTTGGCAGCGTCACGCGGTCCTTCAAATGCACCTCGAGAGACATCACGTGCGTCTCGCGCAGGGGATCGATGGGAGGATTGGTCACCTGCGCGAATCGCTGTTTGCAGTAATCCCACAGCGTCCGCGGCAGCGCGGAGAGAAAAGCCGGAGGCGCGTCATCCCCCATGCTCCAGTCCGCCTCTTTGCCGCGAAGCAGCGCGGAGAACAAAATCTTGAATTGATCTTCCGTCCAGCCAGCTGCTCCGGCAACGCGCTTGGCTTCTGCGACAGCGGGTCCCTGCGCACCAGAAGTTCCCGCTAGCTTGCGCTGCGGAAGAGAGTTATTACGCCCTTGCTGGATCGCCAGCCTCTTCAGGATGTCCCGCCACCTCAGGAACTGCCCGGTTGACGCATTAGCGAGAATCATTTCGCCGGGACCCAACCGCTGCCGTTCCGTAATCCTCGATTCCTGCAAGTCGACAATGCCGGTCTCGGATCCCGCGATCAGCAAACCATCGTGCGTCAGCGTATAGCGCAGCGGGCGCAGACCGTTGCGATCCAGCTTCGCGCCTACCCACTTCCCATCGGAAAACACCAGCGCCGCCGGCCCATCCCACGGTTCGCTTTGCATACAAAGGGCCGCGAGCGCCCCGCGCACGTCGCGCGACAGCAGGGGATCGTTTTCAAATGCGGGTGGCACCATTGCGAGCATGCCCGCATCCGAGCTCAAGCCCTCCAGCAGCCGCAACTCGAACCCATTGTCGAAGCTCGCTGAGTCGCTGACGTTTTCTTCGAGAAGAGGAAACCACGAGCCGACCCGCAGCCGCGAACGAATCTGCTCTTTCTTGGCCCGCAACCATCTGCGGTTGGACACAATCGTGTTGATTTCGCCGTTATGCGCGATGTAGCGGAAAGGCTGCGCCAGGTGCCACGAGGGCTGCGTATTCGTCGAATAGCGCTGATGAAAAACCGCGAAGGTCACGGCAAACGAAGAATCGCGCAAGTCCTGATAGAACTGTGGGAACTGCCACGGCGTGAGGAGCCCTTTGTAGACGATTGTCTCGGACGAAAGCGAACAAATGTAGCAGCGCGGCGGCAGCAATGATTCCGCGCGCTTCCTCAGGACCGCCAGGCGCCTCTCGAATCCTTCCGTTCCTCGCGAGGGATGAAATCGCTCGACAAAAAACTGCCAGATCTCCGGCATTGTTTCGAGCGCTTTGCGTCCCAGCGCGTCGACGTTCACAGGAACGCGGCGCCATCCGGTCACCCGCAACCGCTCGATATCCGCCGCCGCCTCGATTGCAGAGCGCGCTTCGCTCGAGGATGAACTCGGCAGAAACGCGAACCCCACGCCAAAAAGTTCCGGCAGCTCAATTTGCAATTCCCGCGCGCGCTCGCGGAAGAACTCTTGTGGCAGCGACGTGAGCAGCCCGGCCCCATCTCCGCTGGCGCCGTCTGCGTCCACACCCCCGCGGTGCGTCAGCCGCTCCAAAGCGTTCAAGGAAATTTGGATGATTTCGTAACTAGGTGCGCCGCCCAGGCGCGCTACGAACCCAGTGCCGCAGGCGTCATGGTCCGGGTGCCCCCAATTGGGGTGACGACGGCGCAGCGCAGGCGACAGCTCGCCTGGCCCATCGTCTCGGCGCTGGGACGAAACCCACATACCAGTTTATTAAAGGGTGTGACCATTTATGTACAACGCAGAATTTCGATTCGCTGAATTGATTTCTTGATGAAAGAGAAGCGACTGCCCCCACCTGTCATCCCGACCCTCAGGTCGCGGTCTTCCGCGGCCTGAGGCGGAGGGATCTGCTTTTTACTTTGCGGTGTGTTAAAACTTTGTGACTTCCGAAAAGTGAAAATCGCGGACTTTCATCGCCGGAACCACCATCTCAAACGACTCTTCTCCAGTTGCGCGAACGGCCGGACTCATTAGCTCGACTCGACTCAGCATCTCAAGGAGCGACTGATTAAAGCGGAAGTTTCGCGCGGCGCCTGTAACCCTTCCATTTTCAATAAGAAACAAACCGTCGCGCGTCATTCCGGTCATCACTTTTTCGTACGGGTCGACTTCGCGAATGTACCAAAGCCTGGTCACCA
>CAZGBQ010000305.1:0-3653 GCA_964524045.1 uncultured Acidobacteriaceae bacterium | reverse complement strand
GAGACATGTCGGTAACGAGCCCGCCGAAGACTTCGATGGGCGCGTCGAATGAGCCGAAGGTGGACATGAAATTACTGGATAAGACGATTTGTGATAACCACAAGTGCTCTGCTGAATTTGCTTAGCAAGCGTGCTCAAGTACTAACTTCGGCGGCCAGAAATCGCCGCTTTTTGTTTGCCCAAGTTCTTGGTGCCAGAGGAGCTCTTGACCGAGCTAATGGGATGTTTTCTCTGACTCCTCCGTTTGCTTCCCTACCCCGTCTGCTTCCGCGCATACCTCAGGTCGTTCGCGGCGCGTTCGCTTCGGCGAGACCAGGCCGTACCGCGCGGCTTTCTCGCGGTCGAGAATCGCGCCGCAGGATCGGCACACAGCAACGCCAGGCTTGATTTTTTCCGCACACACAGGACATTCCGCCAGGGGCTTGGGATCGTAGAGCCAGGGCTTCTCAAGCCCGAGTTGACGGGCGGCGCGGCGCTCGAGGTCGGTGATGAACATGGGATTCTTCGTGCGCTCCCACTCGAGGTCCGCGGCAGCCACTAGGCGTCGCTGAAATTCTTCGAGGCGACGGCGCGCATCGGCGAGCTCCGCCTCGGTGGGCTCCGGTCCAGCAGCAACGAAAACGCCGTGGAAACTTCCTTCCCCGGAGTCGCCGTTAATTTCACGCGCGAGGTCTTCGGCAATTTCGCGCGCCGAAATGCGGATGTCCATGGTGCGCTTGTCGCCCAAATCCATGACCGCAGTGCAATTGCGTATCGGAGTGATAGCGTAGGCTTCGCCGGCTGCGGGCGAGCGCACTTCGAGCGAGCCGAAGTACGTGCGCTGCCGCGGCGGCCACTTCTCAGTGGATATGTTGACCAGGAAGGCTGTCTTTGGTTCGTTACTCATGCATTCCTCGCTTTTGTGATTGCCGTTCGCACTGTGCCGATTTTTGGCAAACCGCGGTATGATGCCTGTTCCTTTTTGTCCGGAGAGAACTCTTTTGAACTGTCGTCCTTCTTTTGCGGCCGTATCAATGTTGTTTTCTTTCGCAGTAGTTGACCACGCAGATTTTCAATGAAGGCCTCCGCTACTCTTGCCCGGCTGCTGTCATCTCTGGTCCTGCTCTTTTCATTTGGTGTAGCCGTTTATCGAGCCAAAACGCAGAGCATTGCGCACGATGAGGCGCTTACTTACGAATGGTTTCTCAATGGCAGCGTCTATCACATGTTGTCATATAACGCCGCCAATCATGTCCTGCTGACCCTTTTAGCCAAGCCTATTGTTTGGGCGTGGGGCATCACGGAATTCCATTTGCGCCTGCCCAGTCTGATCGGCGCGGCCATGTATTTGCTTGCCGGTTACCTACTCAGCAGAAGGTTCTTCGGCAATGGGTTCTTGCTGCTCGTTTCCGTCGGACTGCTTTGCTTGAATCCGCAAATTGTTGATTTTATGCCTGCCGCGCGAGGCTACATCCTCGGACTCGCTTGCCTCTGCGGGGCGATGTGTTTTCTAGCGCGCCTGGCCGGAAGGGGCCCATTCCATCCTGACGATAAAGGCTGGCGTTGGGGATGCTTTTTTGCCTCTATGCTCCTTGGTTTGTCAGTAGTGGCAAGTTTCACAAACGTGGTGCCTGTGGCCTGCCTGGTGCTTACCTTTTCTATTGAGGCCATGGGCGGGTTTCGCCAGGTATTGAACTGGAAAAACAGCAAGCTCCAGACATTCGCAATGTACTTTCTCGTTCCGGGTGGAACGACCGGATTCTGCTTTCTATGGCCCTTCGTCATTCAAGCACGGTCAGGCCAGTTTAAGGTCGGCTTGGGCGGCGTATCTGAGGCCGTCCGAAACGTGTTTACCGCGTCGTTTTTGTACAAGTGGACTGACGACATATTCAACAATCTTGAGGCCGTGGCGCCCCAAGCGGGAAGCTGGCAGGCGCGAGTGACGCTTCTTGGGGAGTATCTGTTCTTGCCAATTCTGGTCGCCCTCGTAGCTTTTTCCTTGATTCATGCATGGAAAGATATGTCGGAAGTCAGGAAAGGGCAGAACACTCATTGCCGGATCTTTGGGGGCGCGGCCATCGCCAGCTTGGCTCTGATCGCCATTCTCCATCTGCTAGTAAGGGTGGACTATCCGATCAGTCGGTATTGTTTGTTTGTAATTCCCTTGTTCACTCTGAGCGGACTGCTGGCATGCCGACAGATTAGTCTTCTCCATCCGCGGGCGTACCTTAAGGGCATCGGCCTCTTAGCTGCGGCGATCGTCCTGTTCGATTACGCGCTCTCACTGCAGACAAAAGCTTTCCGCTACACATCTTACGACGTCATTTCGCGGGATCTCTTTCGCGCGATCGAGAAGGATGCGCAATCGCACGGTCTAGCCACAGCGCGCGTTGGTGGAACGTGGTGGTATGAGCCGGAAATCAATTTTTACCGCGTACGCTATCACGCCATCTGGATGCGGGAGTACGACGTAAAGGACAAGTCCTACTTTTGGCAGAGCCCCGGCGCTTTAGCTCCGGCGGATTACGATTATTTCGTGTTCGTACCTGCGAGCGATCCAGGCCTTACAGGGACGCGCATCCGAACCATCTTCCACGATGAACGAACCAAGGCTACGATCATCGCGATTTCCTACGATTGAGCCTGCTGGGGGCGAGCCCATTTCCGGACGCCGGCCTACTGCATCCTGTACTGCACGGTGACGTTTGCGTCGGCGGGACTGGTAGTGCAGCCGGAGGCTGCAGTTTGCACCAAGATCTGCAGCGCCGAGCCAGCTGCGTAATTCTGCGAGACAGTGCCACTATCGTTTGCGGCAGCGGAAACCGTGACGTTTACAGAGGTCGTGCCATCGGTGAGGCGCACGACCGCGTTGGTCGTGCAGCCTGAGGGAGCGGTTTTGGCTTGTACCTGCACACGCGTAATGGTGACAGCTTTGTCGGTTGTCCAAGTGGAGCCCGTCCAGGCGGAAGTCAGCGCGCCGGGGAGGAAAACGTTCTGCTCGGCGCGAGGGTTGTTATTGAACGATTCCGAAGCTGCGCCGCCGAGAGCAATCCCCTGAGTGAAGTGCTGCGTTTTGGTCCAATCCTGCTCGGTGTCCAGGTGCGCGAGGGGATGCAGGTTGCCGCCGCTCCAGTTTTTGGAAGTGGCGACGGTCCCGAACAGAAACAGGCCCGGCGATCCGGATGTGTACGACGTGTCACTGACCGTGAGCGTAGAGACGCCATTCTTGTAGCAAGTAAGATTACCGGCGGAGTCCACCTCCAGCCGGAGTATGTCTCCCGCAGCGCCGGTTGTAGCGGCGCTGGTGAGTGTACTGTTGGTTCCCCCGGTGATCTTCTGAATGAAGATGTTGGTCGTATCCTCGATGCAGTTATAGCCATGAGTGGAAGAGGCGCTACCGGAGAGCAGGACGGCTATGCCGGGAAAGTCGGTGGTGCCATTCAAAGCGGTGAGCGTGACTTGGGAGAATTGCGCGGGACTGAACGTGTTGACGTTCCAGTAGGCTACATCGTTTGTGGAGGCTGTTCCGACGAAATTGTTGGAAGCAATGTTGATTCCGTTGTTGGTCACCGTCCAGTTGGACCCGATGGGGCCGTTCGCGCGCGTGGCGTTGTCGTAGGCGGAATTCTGGTAGCTGGAGGTCGGCACAATGCCGCTCACATCGGGGATGGTGG
>CAZGBQ010000304.1:0-3693 GCA_964524045.1 uncultured Acidobacteriaceae bacterium | reverse complement strand
TGCGTGGAGACAACGAGTTGCTCCTGCGAGTTACTTTTCATCAATCGCCGAAGGAGAAGTGGAAGGAGATTGCACAGCTGCTTTCGCTCGCCGATGGCTTCCGCGGGCAAGTTACGAGCGTAAACGCATCCGATCCTTACGCGACGAAAGATCCCTTCACGGTGGAATACGCGTTAGAGCAGCCGAAATTCGTGGATTGGTCGAAGAAAACCGTGCGCCTTCCAGCCCTGCTGCCGCAGTTGGGCTTGCCTGACCTGCCCGCGAAGCCCGCTTCCGGCGCGACGGCCGCTCCGATTGAACTTGGAACGCCGCTCGAAGTCGAAACGCACATGACCCTGCGTCTCCCGGCCGGCACCTCTGCGACTGCTCCTACTGGCACAACCGTCACGCGCGACTACGCGACCTATTCCTCGCAGTACTCTGTAAATGGCGCGACGCTCTCGGCCTCTCGCCACATCAAATTCATCTTGAGAGGAATTCCCGGCTCTCGTGCCGCCGACTACGGCGCCTTCCTCCACGCCGTGCAAAACGATGAGGCCCAGCTCTTCACGCTGGAGCACAATGCCGCCCCGGCGGCATCTGTGGAAGGCCCATCCGTGAGGGAAACAGGCGGGCATTCCCACAGCGTGCGGAACCTTCTGTGTGTCATCCCGAGCGTAGCGAGGGATCTGCTTTTTTAGAGAATGCAAGGAAAAAGCAGATTCCTCTCGAGAGCAAGACTACTTGATTTCGAGAATCTCTTTTTCCTTGGCGGCGGAGAAGTCTTCGATTTTCTTCGTTTCCGAGTGGGTGAGCTTTTCCAGCTCTTCGTTGGCGCGCTTGTGTTCGTCCTGGCTGATTTTCTTGTCTTTTTCCATCTTGTCGACAGTTTCTTTGATGTCGCGCCGGATATTGCGCACGGCGGTGCGGTGATTCTCCAGGACTTTGTGCAAGTGCTTGACAAGTTCCTTGCGGCGTTCCTCGGTGGGCGCCGGCATAGGCACGCGCACAATCTTGCCGTCGTTCGTGGGATTAAACCCAAGATCGGACGACCGAATGGCCTTGTCGATCAGCGGCACCACGCTGGGGTCCCACGGCGCAATTACGAGCAGGGTCGCCTCCGGCACCGTGACCGTTCCCAATTGATTCACGGGCATCGGCGTGCCGTGATAGTCCACGCGAACCGCATCCAGAATCGCTGCATTCGCGCGCCCGGTGCGCAGCGTAGTCAGCTCCTTACGAAAATCTTCGACGGCCTTTTCCATCCGCGTTCTTGCCGCCGCCATCGCGTCTTTGGGTGATCCAAACGTCGTCATGCTCTCCCTCGGTCAACGGAAATATGAAATTGGAAAATCAAGGTGTGGCGTGCATCCATTTTCCACTCTTTGACTTCCAGTTTCCAGTCACGCGGGCGTGACCTTCGAACCTACGCGCTCGCCCAGCACCACGCGCTTGATGTTCCCTGGCCGGTTCATATTGAATACGACGATGGGCATGCCGTTGTCCATGCAAAGCGAAATTGCGGTAGCGTCCATCACTTTGAGGTTCTGGCTCAGCACTTCGCGATACGAAATGGCCGCAAAGAACCGCGCATCGGGAACTTGCTCCGGGTCGGCGTCGTAAATTCCGTCCACGCGCGTAGCCTTCAGGATGACGTCCGCCTTGATCTCCATCGCGCGCAGCGCTGCGGCAGTGTCCGTGGAAAAGTACGGATTCCCGGTGCCCGCGCCGAAAATCACGATGCGGTTTTTTTCCAGGTGCCGCATCGCGCGCCTGCGGATAAAGGGCTCCGAAACTTCTTTCATTTCAATGGCGCTCAGCACGCGGGTAAAAACGCCTTCCTTTTCCAGCGCATCCTGCAACGCCATGGCGTTGATCACCGTCGCCAGCATGCCCATGTAGTCGCCCGTAGCGCGGTCAATCTCAAATCCTTTTTGCCGCGCGCCGCGGAAAATGTTTCCGCCGCCGACCATGATCGCTATTTCCACGCCCAGGGCGTGAACTTCTTTCAGCTCGCGCGCAATGGCCTGAATCGTTTCGCCGTAGATGCCGAATCCCTGCGGCCCCTGAAACGCTTCTCCGGAAAGTTTCAGCAGGATGCGCCGGTATGCCGGCTGCAGTTTCTTAGCTGCTTCTTTGCTCGCATTTCGCTTCGCGGCCATGAGCCTCCGAATGGAATTGCTGGAAAGCCAACGAATTGTAACAAACTATCTTCGGCCTCGCACATTTGTGAGGCAAGTGACTGGTGACTCGTACAAGACTTTCTTTCTCAGGGCAGATCGCACTCGCGGGCCCTGGCATTACACAACCCCGGAAAGAAAAACGGAGCGCCGCGGCAACTTCACCGGGGCGCTCTGCATGGAAGTGCCTGAGATTTCGTTCCTACGATTTCGGCGGAGCAGAACCCGCTTCGGCCACCGCGGCTCCGCTGCTCACTTCGCCGACCTTGAAGCGCGCGAAGCGCCGGATGGAAATGTTTTCGCCGAGCTTGGCGATGGCCTGTGTGATCATCTCGCCGATGGTCAGGCTCTCGTCCTTGATGTAGTGCTGTTCGTAGAGACAGTTCTCCTCGTAGAACTTTTCCATTTTCCCGGCGACGATCTTCTCGACCACTTGCTCTGGCTTGCCGGAAGCGAGCGCCTGCGCGCGGTAGATTTCGCGCTCTTTCTCGAGCATGTCCGCGGTTACTTCTTCCCGCCGCACGTAGCGAGGATCGAGCGCCGCGACGTGCATGGCGATGTCGTGCGAAAGCTGCTGAAACGCCTCGGTGCGCGCCACGAAGTCCGACTCGCAATTCAACTCCACGAGCACGCCGATCTTTCCGCCAGCGTGTATATAGTGTCCCACGAGCCCTTCGCTGGCCTCGCGCTGCGCCTTCTTGGCCGCCGCGGCCTGGCCCTTCTTGCGGAGAATCTCGATGGCCTTCTCGATGATGCCGTTCGCTTCCACCAAGGCGGCGCGGCAGTCGCTGAAGCCCGCGCCGGTCCGCTCACGCAGCTCTTTCACAAGCTTTGCTGGGATTTCCATGGCTGTATTTGGAGTGCTCATCCTTTTTTCCTTGCACAAATTCCTTGCACATTAAAATAGTGACTTTGATGTGTAGATTAAAATCTTGTCACAGGCATCCGCTTCTTACAGAACGGCCCGCCCCGATCCGTTCGGGGCGGGCCCCAACCATTTCCCACCCTCGCGGTTTGTTTACTTTACTTCTTCGTCTGGCGGAACCGTGGCTTCCGCTCCCTCAGCAACGGGCTCGGCGCCTTCGACGAAGTCGCCTTCCTGCTTTTCGTATTGTTCGTAGGCGCTGGTGTCCACGTACTCGACGCCCTCGACCAGAGCCTGGTCTTCCGCGGACTTTTGCTCCGCCACCTGAGATTGATGATAGGCGTTGCGTCCTTCCGTCACGGAATCCGAGATTTTTGTCGTAAACAGGCGGATGGCGCGCAACGCGTCATCGTTCCCGGGAATAATCCAGTCGACTACATCAGGATCGCAATTCGTATCCACTACAGAAACCACCGGCACGCCCATGCGCCGCGCTTCCTTAACTGCGATCTCTTCGGCGTTCGAGTCGATTACGAACATGGCGTCCGGCAACTGCGTCATGTTCTCGATGCCTTCCAAGTTTTGCTGCAAGTGTTTCATTTCGCGGTCGAGGCGCGCTTGCTCTTTTTTGGAAAGCTCTTTGATGCGGCCGTCTTCGGTCATGGCCTT
>CAZGBQ010000303.1:0-3701 GCA_964524045.1 uncultured Acidobacteriaceae bacterium | reverse complement strand
GTTCCGCAGACCGTGTCGACGCCCAGCGAAGCAAGCCGGCGCAGATTTCCGGGCGCGCAATCAGGCGTCGTAAGTTCCATGGCCACATCGATGCCTCGCAAGGAGGTCCGCGTAATCGCGCTATCGTGGAGACTATTTCCGCGGCCGAATTTTCCGCGCACCTCGAAGCCATACTGCGGGGCCAGCTGCTCGATGAGCCGCCCCATCTTTCCGTATCCCACGATGGCAAGCCCTTGACTCATACGGCGCTCCTGCCCGTGGTCAGCAGTTGCGTGGCCATGCGTACGTAAATCTCTACTGCCTCGCAGAGCTCCTTTTTCGCGATGCGTTCCTCCGCGGTGTGCGCCACGTGAATACTGCCCGGTCCGATGAGAAACGGTTCTCCCCAGGCGCCATTAAACATAGGAATATCCGTTGTGAACGCTACGACCGTCGTCGGCAATCCCCCGAACTCATTCAATCGAATCGCCGGCGTGTGCAATACCTCGCGTGCTTCGACCTGGCCGGCCGCCGCGGAAGCAACTGCCTCTCGCAGTTCCCTGGGATCGCCAACGGTCCGGAACATGACTTCCGCTTCGGCATGGTCCGCTAGCACGTTCGGCGCGCGCCCTCCGTTAATGGTCCCGATGTTCAAAGTGCTGCGCCCGAGCAGTGCGTCTTCGGGCAGCGGAATCTTCCGAATCTCCTCCAGTACATCCAGCAGCGTGTGAATCGCAGAGTGTCCAAGCTCAGGATACGCCGAGTGGGCCAGCCTGCCGTTCGCCGTGATTTCATAGCGCAAGGCGCCTTTCGAGCCGAGTGCGACTCGATTTTCTGTTGGCTCGCCGTTGATCAGAAAGCGCGAGCCACGGCCTCGCATTGCCGCCGCTTTCGCACCGGCGCTGTCGCGTTCTTCGCCAACCACAAACAGCAATCCGAAATTCCGCGTGCCCGCAGCCCGCAGCTTTTCCGCGGCGCAGATCATCGCCGCGATAATCCCTTTCGCATCGCAAGCGCCGCGCCCAAAGATAGACTGCTCGTCTTCGCTGGAGCTGAAAAACGGCGGCACAGTGTCCATGTGCGTGGAGAGCGTCACGATCGGCTCTCCCCACCACACAAAGACATTGTCGCGGTCTTGCTCCACAGGCATTCGAAGGATCTCGCCGCCACTGCCCGCTGCCAAGGCCGACAAATGCGCAAAAAGGTAGTCGCCCACGTTTTTCTCGTGGCTCGTCGTGGACTCTAGGTCCACCAGCGCGCGCGTCAATTCGAAAAGGTTCACTAGTGTTTTATTTCTGGGAGCGAAACGAAAGGAAGGAACCGCGAGGATGTTGCTCGGGGCTGCCGCCTCTCGATAGCGCTCCATCCGGCTTTTTTGCGTGGCCAAACAGCGGCCCGCGATTACGGATGACAGTGAACAGGCCTTAGACCTGCCCCCCAATCCCTGCGCTTCCAGCTAGCGCCGCGATTTCGGCGGATTACAGCAAAGCCCCTTTCGCGCGGGCGTACGAAGTGGATCGGAATTGCTCACCCGGCTACTCCTGGCTTCCGCACCTCTACCAAGAAAGTTCGAGTGTAAAAGAGAACGTCCTGAAATGCGAACGATTTTCGAATCGCAAGCATTCGAGAATCAAATCGCGCGCATTCAAGAAATCGTTGCGACTACAGATCGAGGGGCCGCAGGGGCACATCCTGCGAAGCAACCAGAAGCTCTCCGCAAAACGCTGATTCTGTGGGGCGCTGCCGCAGCGCCTCCTTGGCTGACATTTCTGCCGTGTAAGGGTTGTTATTTTCTTGAGAAAGGTGAGCTAGAACCAGGTAGCGAGCGAGGCCATCGAAACCATCTGGGTCCGAAAGATATTCGCTGACCGCATGATTCGACAGATGTCCGTGCTTGCTCATGATTCGCTGCTTAACCGCCCACGGATAAGGCCCGACTTTTAGCATCTCCAATTCATGATTGGATTCTAAGACTAAGCAATCGGCACCTCGTAGTTCCTGCTTCGCGAGCTCATGCATGTAACCTATGTCTGTGAGAAGGGCAAATTTCGTCCCATTTGTGCGAAACGTGAATGCTATGGGGTCGATGGCGTCGTGCGGGATCATGAAAGCATGCACATCAATGTCGCCAATGGTGAAATGCTGGCCGGGATGAATGGTTTCCACGCCGCGTAGGCGCTTCCCGAATGTTTCCGGAAGGATGCGCTGCATCACCTCCATGGTCGGCTCGGTCACGTACAGCGGCGCCTTCCACAGACCGAGCATCTGTGGCAATCCGTTGCAGTGATCCGTATGTTCGTGAGTGATCAAGATGCCGTCGAGGCGGTCGACGGTCTTTTCGACAGCGGCGAGGCGCGCCAGCGTTTCGCGTTTGCCGAGCCCGGCGTCAATGAGGAGGCGGGTGCGCTCCGTTTCGAGCAACGTGATGTTGCCCGAGCTTCCGGACGCCAGAATGGAGACCCGCAACCCTATGATTTTCTCCCAGCGCCTGTCCTAGAACGCAGTTCTAAGTGAATTTTCAAGATGATGGCAGAGCGCTGCGGTCCCGTCAATACATGTTCACCTTCGTCTAACTTCCAATCCTAACTTCTGACTTCTGCCCTCTGCTATACTCACGCGGCGAACCATGGAAAAGTACGATCTCATCGTGGTTGGTTCCGGGCCCGCGGGGCAGCGCGCCGCCATTCAAGCGGCAAAGTTCGGCAAACGTGCAGCGCTTATCGAGAAGCTCGAAGTCGTCGGCGGAGTCGCCACCAACACGGGCACGATCCCCAGCAAAACCATCCGCGAAGCGGTGCTGCATCTTTCCGGCTACCAGTACCAGAGCATTTACGGCGTGAACTACCGCGTCAAAGAACCCATCACCATGGCCGATCTTTCCTTCCGCGCGCTCAACGTCATCAAGACGGAAATCGACGTGATTCGCGCGCAGCTTTCGCGTAACGGCATCGAAGTGATCACCGGAATGGCAAGCTTTCTCGATCCGCATCGCATCCAGGTGACCAACTCGCGCGGGCAATCCGAATTCCAGACCGACCACATCATTATCGCGACGGGGACGAAGCCGGCCGTATCTCCCCTTGTGCCGTTCAACAACCGCACCATCATCAACAGCGATCAAATCCTCAGCATGCCCGAAATTCCCAAGGCCATGATTGTGGTCGGCGGCGGTGTCATCGGCGTTGAGTACACCTGCATGTTCGCCACGCTGGGTGTGCGCGTCACCTTGATCGAGAAGCGCCCGCGGCTGCTGGAATTCGCCGACCAGGAAATGGTCGAAGCGCTTTGCTACCATTTGCGTGACCGGCGCGTGACCCTGCGTCTCAATGAAGAGGTCGAAAGCGTGGAGGAGACGCCGGAGCACACCGTCGTCGCCAACTTGAAGAGCAAGAAAAAAATCTCCGGCGAAGCTCTGCTTTATGCCGTCGGCCGGCAAGGCAACGTCGATGAGCTCAACCTCGCCGCCGGCGGCCTGGAAGCCGACTCGCGCGGCCGCATTCAAGTGGACGAGGAATACCGGACGAACCAGCCGCATATCTTCGCCGTGGGCGACGTCATAGGATTTCCCAGTCTGGGCTCTGTTTCTATGGAACAAGGCCGCATCGCCGCCGCGCGAGCCTTCGGCATGCCGATTCATTCGAACCGCGCGAATTATCCGTACGGCATTTACACCATTCCCGAAATCTCCTTCATCGGCAAAACCGAAGAGCAGCTCACCGACG
>CAZGBQ010000302.1:0-3723 GCA_964524045.1 uncultured Acidobacteriaceae bacterium | reverse complement strand
AAAGAACAAACGAAAGTCCGTCTCACCTAGCGCAGAGAGAGCATGCGGTCGAGGGCCAAGCGGGCGTAGTAGCGCGTACGTTCGTCTACGGAGATACGGTTGACTACATTTCCGGAACCGAGGTTTTCGAGGGCCCAAAGGAGATGCTGCGGCGTGATGCGGAACATGGTGGTGCAGACGCAGACGTTGGGATCGAGGGAGACGACCTTTCGGTCGTGGAAGATCTTGCCAAGACGGTTAACCAGGTGGATTTCTGTGCCAACGGCCCATTGCGTGCCCGCGGGAGAAGACTCGATGGCTTTGATGATGCCTTCAGTCGAGCCGATCTCATCGGCCGCCTGGGCGACTTCAAAGCGGCACTCTGGATGGGTGATGACGCGAATGCCGGGATGCTCGCGGCGGACCCGCGCGACCTGTTGCGGCGTGAAGCGCTGGTGCACCGAGCAGTAGCCCTTCCACAAAATGAGGCGCGCATTGCGAACGGCATCCGCGGTGTTTCCGCCAAGCGCTTGATAGGGGTCCCAAACGATCATTTGCTCGAGCGGGATGCCCATGCGGTAACCGGTATTGCGGCCAAGATGCTCGTCCGGCAGGAAGAGAACTCTTTCGCCTTCTTCTAGAGCCCACTTCAGAACGGCGGCGGCGTTAGAACTCGTGCAAATGGACCCTCGATGCTCCCCGGTGAAGGCCTTAATGGCCGCCGTCGAGTTCATGTAGGTGACGGGAGCGATTTTCTCAGAGTCCACAACCTCAGCGAGTTCACTCCAGCAGGCTTCTACCTGTCCAATGTCAGCCATATCGGCCATGGAGCAACCCGCATTCAAATCGGGGAGGACGACAACCTGGTGGGGGCGACGGAGAATGTCTGCGCTTTCGGCCATGAAGTGAACACCGCAGAAGACGATGTAGCGGGCATAGGCTTCGGAGGCTTGAAAGGAGAGTTTGAGCGAGTCTCCGCGAAAATCGGCGAACTTGACTACTTCATCGCGCTGGTAGTGATGGCCGAGGATGACGACGTCTTCGCCTAAACGGGCTTTGGCGGCGGCTATGCGGTCGTCCAGAGTGTTGTCCGGAACGAGCAGGTAAGAATCAAAATTGCATCCGACACCCGGCTCAATTTCCGGCGCGCGGACGGTCGCCGGCTGCCCGCTGCCGATGACGGTGCTGCTTTCCGAGATGGAAATGAGGTGGCTCATACCGGATGTCGTCTGGTCTTGAGGTAAGTACCCTAGAGGTCCCTGGAACCATCCTGAAAGCTCATTTTCTCACAATCCAGCTGATTTTCCACTCTTCCCGCCCTATCCTCCGATAAAGACCATGGTGCGAGAGGGCGGAACGAAGCCGGGCTCATTGATGCGGTGGCCTTCTTCTTTTTCGTTGACCACCGAGCGGATGTAGGTGATCAAATCGTCGTCGGAGGCGCCTTCGCGAAGTAAGAAGCGGAGGTCGTGATCGTCCTTGCTGAAAAGGCAGGTGCGGAGCTTGCCGTCAGCCGTCAATCGAATGCGCGAACAGAAGCCGCAAAAGGGCTGGGTAACCGAGGCGATGAGGCCAATCTCGCCGGGAGCGCCGTCGGCAAAGCGGTATTTGCGCGCGGTTTCGCTGCGTTCGTGCGGAATTTGGACCAGCGGCCAGCGCGCGTGGATGCGTGCGTAGACTTCCGCAGCGGGAACAACGAGCTCACGGGACCAGTGGCGGTCGGCGTCGAGCGGCATGAATTCGATGAAGCGCATGATGACGCCGCGGTCGCGGGCAAACTGGGCAAAGGCCTCGACTTCGTCGTCGTTCAGGCCGCGGACAAGCACTGCATTCACTTTAACGGGCGCGAGGCGCGAATTTTGAACAGCGTCAATTCCGTGCACAACCTTGGAGAACGACTGCGTACGGGTAATGCGCTCGAATTTTGCTGGCTCGAGCGAATCGAGGCTGATGTTGATGCGGCGAATGCCCGCAGCGATGAGTCGGTCACAGCGTTCGGCTAGGAGATGGCCGTTCGTGGTCATGGAAAGGTCGGGAACACCGAGGTTGTGCAGGCGCAAGAGATAGTCTTCCACGCCGTCGCGGACCAAGGGTTCGCCACCAGTGACGCGGATCTTGCGTATGCCAAGACCGACGAAGATTTTCGCGAGGCGCTCAAGTTCTGGCCAGGAGAGGATTTCGTCGTGGTCGCGATAGTTCTCCGGGTCCGCGGAGCGGCAGTAAACGCAACGGAAATTGCAGCGGTCCGTGACCGAGATGCGCAGGTCGGTAATCTGGCGGCCAAAGCTGTCGTGAAGAGTCATAGACCGGTCTTCATTCGATGCCTTTGCGGCGTTAATCGACGCATTGCGCCCAAAAACAAAACCGCCCGATCCAGCGACGGAAGCGGGCGAACCGGAAATCCGCAGGGTTTCCGGCTAAATCGCTCCTTTCCAATCGCGGGAGGCGCGGGTGTTTCCACCCGAACCCTGAATCCCGGGAGCATCCCGGGACATCGCCCCTGATGCCGTGGGTTGTTTCTCCGTTAGGCAGCGGGGGTCGGAGTTGCGTTGCTTAGTGTATGCCTATACGAGAATAAGCGCAATTCTGTACAGACCGGCTTCCGGCGATGCACGCGCACACTCTGTGATACAGTTCTGCCCACGCCATGCGGATCTTCGTCTTAGGGGCCGGAGCGACCGGCTCGCTTCTTGCGCAACTCTTGGAGCGGCAAGGACATACAGTCTGGTGCGGGGACCGCAATCCGGAACGCGCTCGGCGCTTTCTGGGGCCCCGAAGCACCATAGCCGTTACCGAAGTCAATGCGCGAAACCTGCGCGGCATCGTGAAGGCCGCGAAGGGCTGCCAGCTAATCGTCAACTCCTCGGCTTCTGTGTTCAATGAGATCGTGCTGCGAGCCGCGCTACGGTTGCGCGCACACTACCTTGACTTGAGCTCCCACCTGACGCGGAACCCCTTCAAGGCCGAACAGTTCCGCTATGCGAAGAAATTCGAGATGAAAAACCGGGCGGCGCTGATTAATGCGGGCGCCGCGCCTGGGTTGACGAATCTTCTGGCGAAACGAGCCGCAGACTTGCTCGACAAAGTGGAGGCCGTGCATATCCGCCTCTATGAAAGCACCGAAAGCGAAGATCCCATCTCGCAGTGGTCGCCGGAAGTCTCGTTCGATGAAGCAGTCTCGCACCCGCGGATCTATCGTGAAGGGAGGTTTCAGCTGGGGAAACGGTTCTCGGAAACTGAGAAGTTTCGGTT
This sequence comes from uncultured Acidobacteriaceae bacterium, assembly GCA_964524045.1. Lineage (GTDB taxonomy): Bacteria > Acidobacteriota > Terriglobia > Acidiferrales > UBA7541 > Acidiferrum. Next base: position 492 of record CAZGBQ010000302.1, on the reverse strand, counting down.
CGCGGACCCCATCAGCACAGTCCGGGTAATGCTGGCAGCGCAAGACGAAGTTGCGACACTACCACAATTCATTCCAATGCGTGAGCTGGATGTCAAGATGGGCGGGAACGAGATCGACCGGCTGCGGCGCTGGCACAGACTGGGAAAGCTAACCAGGTCGGCGGGAATAGCGCGGCACCGCTTTCCGCAGACAGCTTCTCCGCGCAAGATCGCCAAATTGATTCGCGAGGGTATCCTGCAGAACGCACGATTTGCAGCGGCGGTCCTGGTTAAAGGCGTGAAGCGTGGCAGCAAAGCGGATCAGCACCTGCTCATTCGCAGCGATTCGTCATTTCCCACGCTGTATCAGATCCGCCAGCAAGGACGGCTCACCACACCGGTAGCCTATGCGACCGCGCACATCGCTGCGTTATTCATCAAATTCTTTCCGCGCGAACTTTCCGGTGTGTTTGCGCCGGAGTCGCTGCCCGGGGAAACCCGCCGAGCCATCCT
>CAZGBQ010000301.1:0-3752 GCA_964524045.1 uncultured Acidobacteriaceae bacterium | reverse complement strand
TGGGAGGCGCTGGCGGATTTTCAAAACGTGCACACGCGCCTGGCGCCCGGCTTCCGGTGCTGGCCTACTTTGACCCCGAGTGGCTCAGTTTCAAATCGCAGTGGCCGGTTTTGAATTGGACGCGCCGAGCTAGCCGCCCAAGCGCCTCTTAAAATGATCGCCGAGCGCGCCAGCGAGAATGACGCCCGCAAAAATGTTCTGAATTTTCTCAACTTGGTCCGGCTGCAACCAGTGCCAACTGTTTGGCGTCGCAATATGCCAGAACCAGATTATACCGAAGAGCCCGGCAACGCCCGCGATGCCGTACAGCGCGATCATGCTGATGAACTCGAAGTGGTTCTTGAACCGCTCCGCGCGCCCGTGTTCAGATTCCTCGGCTTCCTTTTTGAGGTCCCTAACACTCAGGCCGCGCGATAGCTGTTTGGCTTCTGCCGAGCCGCCATCGCCGTCAGACGCATCCGCCTCTGCACCGCTCTTGGCCTCTTCTTTGGCGGCCTCAGGCGGTATTCGCTTTATTTCGTCGGTGGTTCCCTCGGTCACGCGGGATCGGCGGGGGTGCTTCCCCCGTGCGCGTCAGCGAGCCGCTTATAATGATCCATGATGATGTCATCCGGGATGACAGTTCCGAATTCGTCTGGATCATATACCTGCGCCCACGGGCTACCCGGTGCGTGCGTCAGCCGCGACAGCGCGGGGCCGCTCTTGCTACCGTAAAGGTCATAGACTTGCTCGATCACGCTCGCTTGCGCTGCCGTTACATTCTCGCGCTGCGTCATGGGAATTTGGACAAGCACAGGCCCACCCCGATAATCCTTGACCGCCTGATAAAGGCTAGGGATCACTGGGCCATAACGCCAAGCCTGAATTTCATCCTTGATAAGCGGGCGACCGTAGAGGCCAAGCGCCCAACCGTGTGCGAGATAAACGAGTTTCAATAGCTGCATAGGCGTAAGTGCGCGACCAGCGAGGCGTGCGCTGTCGAGAAGGCGATTTGCAACTGTTCTGCTATCCAACATTCCGCATACATAACGATTCTCTGCGGAAAAATCCACTTTTCTCTTGACAATCGAAACGAGCCGACTTCAGCCCCTTCTACCGCAGCCTCGTGGAGCCTCCCTGCTGGCGCTACAGACGCAGTTCCCTCACCCCAATTGCTTCGAGGCATTGGACTAGGAAAACCGCTGTGAAGCCGCCTCGCGCGATCTTGTTGCGGATATTCGCATTGGTTTCCTTCACACCGATCACAGCCAATTTTTCGACAAGATCGTCATAGGTCAGCCCGTGGCGTTTCAACTCCCCCTTGAGCAATCCCTGGGTCTTCGCCGTCCAGTCTACGTCTTTCGCCTTGGAAGCCATTGGTTTTCCTCGCGCTTTCAAACGTCATCATATTCGATACATTTGCCGTTGACAACGGCACGCTATGTCACCATATTCGTCACACAAGTAACGGATACAGTGACAATGAACGTCCTGCCCCGCGAGAAACAAGTGGCCGTGATCTCCGCCCTGACGGAGGGCGTCAGTGTCCGCGCCACGGAGCGCCTTACCGGCGTCAACCGGGGCACGATCCTCTCGCTGGGCGTCCGCGTCGGCGAGGGCTGCTTGAAGCTCCACAGCGCCATGATGCGCAATCTGCACGTCAACCGGATCGAGCTGGATGAAATCTGGTCGTTCGTCGGCAAGAAGCAGCGGCTTGTGAAGCCGTACGATAGCGACATGGTCGGCGACCAGTACACGTTCATTGCGTTGGCCGACACCGCGAAGGCAATCATCACCTACAAGACAGGCAAGCGGACCGCGATCAATACGCAGGCGTTCGCGGACGATCTCCGTGCCCGTGTCGTCGGATCGCCAGAAATCTCAACGGACGGTTTCAACGCCTATCCGTGGGCCATCGCTCACGCCTTCGGCGAGAACTGCGCCCATGGCGTGGTCGAAAAGCACTATGCAGTCGCCACCGTCAAAGAAGCCTCGCGCCGCTACTCGCCGGGGCATGTCACCAAAGTCACGCGCAATGCCGTACACGGCGTCCCGGAACAGATCAGCACCAGCTTTGTCGAGCGCCAGAACCTGACCCTGCGCATGTCCCAGCGCCGTTTTACCCGGCTCACCAATGCTTTCAGCAAGAGCTACCTGAACCACTGCGGCGCGGTGGCTCTGTACGTCGCGCACTACAACCTGTGTCGCGTTCATGAAAGCTTTCGCGTCACGCCCGCGATGCAGCTTGGCATCACCGATCATGTCTGGACGATTAGCGAGCTTGTTGCCGCTGCGCTTGACGGCGAGTTTCCCGCACCGCCGACCGGGCGGCAATCGGGCCAGTTCCGCGTAATTGACGGTGGGCGGCAGTAGGGGTGCAGTTGCTGAGGAAGATATCCACAAGGCGCATCGCCGCTTCCTCAGAAGCGGCCTTGCCGAGGATATGGATACCCGCCGAGCGGGCGCTGTCATCTATCTCGTAGATGAAGTAGCCAGTATCATTACCCAGATTCGCCGCATTGTTCTCGCGGACGGTCGCACTCGAAAGAGGCGACACGCAAATATGGCGAGTCTCTGTGATCTTCGTACACCAAGAGAGTTCGTCCATGGCTGCCCCCAAATTTCGCGAACAGAAGACCCCACGCATCTCCGCCAATGAACTCGCGCGGTTCATGGTGGCGACCGACTTGGGACGTGAGGGAATCATTAGAAACGCCCGCTGGCAAGGGACGGTGCGCGTGGCGCGGTACCGCACGGCCCGCCTCGCGATGGGCGAGTTCCTGACAGACAAGACGCATTCGCACCGGATCATCGGGCGGGCGAAGGACAAGCTGGAAGGCGTTCTATCGGACGCTGAGGCATCCGCCTTCAAGCATGAAGACGCTCGCGCCTCAATTGTTGCCCTGGACGGATTCCAACGTGGCTGGAATGCCTTCGGGCTATCAGGCTTGAACTTTGAAGACGTGCCGAGCTTGAAGCGTCTCGAAATGGAAGGCGTTGAGATCGGCGTGGCAATGGACGCCGTGACGAAGCGCGAAAGTCCGACACGCCCCACTCAAGTTGGCGGAGTGCTGCTTCGGATGGCGCGAGGCGGCGACGGCGAGACGGACGGCGCTGCGGCCAAGCGTCGAGAGATCGGACGCAATGCAGCGGTCCTTGTGTATCTCAGCGCGGAGAAGAACCTAACCAAAGTGGGCGTCCCGACACCGGAGATTTGCTACTCTGTGGACGTGCAGCATGGCGAAAGCCATCAAGCACCGAAGAATTATCTAGCGATTGTCGAGAATATGGCTGCCGCTTGTCGCACAATCGCGGCGTTGTGGGATTCGGCTGAGCCACCGGGCGGGAAGTAGATGGACTGGCCGACAGTCCACCACTATGCCGAGGAAGTGGAGCTTTGGACGTCTCTAGCGATTAACTCCTGGGTCATTGTCGGAGCTATCAGTTTCTTAGTTCTTAGAGTTTATCGCGCAGCAATGCCGTTTGCGGATCGCCTGTCACGAGCGGTTGCGTGGGGTGCTGCAATAGTCGGAACCGCTTTCTTTGTTGTTTCCGCGTACTACTCAATCCAAGGATGGGGCGGCGACCGCGCTGTGGCGCTGCTACATTTGGCTGCGATGGCTGTTACTTTGTCCATCGCCTACCTTGGCTTGGATAATTTTCGAGATCGTCGCTAAGTGGCCGGTTTTCAAGTTCGAGTGGCCTAATTCGGCCACTACCCGGCTTCCTCACCGCCAGCACGCCCGACGGCGACAACGCCCGCATCGTGTCCT
>CAZGBQ010000300.1:0-3761 GCA_964524045.1 uncultured Acidobacteriaceae bacterium | reverse complement strand
CTCAAATCGACAGTTCCGGCCTCTCCACGCTCGTCCGGATCTCCATCCAGCTCGCGCGCGAAGGCGGAGTGCTTCGCTTGGTCTGCGGCCCTGGCCGCGTCCGCGATGCCCTCACCGTTACTCGCCTCGTCGAAGCGATCCCTACGTTCGACACCGAATCCGCCGCCCTCGCCAACTTTTCGTGATAGGCTTTCGCGATGCCGTCAATACACATGGTCAGTTCGCTTCTTCTTATTGGAGCCCTTTCTTCGGCAGTGTGGGGTCAGGATGCACCAAAGACTCAGAACAACGATTCTGGCAGCCACGCTTCTCCCCCCTCCTGCAAGTATTGCCCGTCTCCTGAATATCCTCCGGAAGCGAGGAACTCCAAGATCGACTCTGTCTCCGTGCTGCTAGAAGTTACAGTCACGGAAAAAGGAAAAGCGAAAGACGTCAAAGTTCTCAAGGACCCAGGACGACCCGGCTTTGCATTTAGAGCAGTGGACGCAGTAAAAGAATGGAAATTCAAACCGGCAACTGACAAGGACGGGACGCCGATAGCCGTTAGAACCAACCTAGAAGTAGTGTTCCGGAAGTTGAACTAGTTTCGCTCAAGGAAGCGACTACCCGCCTTTTTTGAGTTCGGCGAGGACGAGTTTGGCGACTTCTTTCAACGTCTCGAAGACACCCGCCCCCTGAATTGCTATCGCTTCCAAGACTGGCTCGCCTTTTTTCTGAAGCTGCTTGGTGAGATCGGGCACCGCCATGGCGTTGGGCAAATCGCGCTTGTTTAGCTGAAGAACGTAGGGAATGGTTGCAAAATTCAGGTTGTGCTCTTTCAGGTGTTCCTGCAGGTTTTCCATGGTCTCGAAATTCGCGTCCAGCCGCTCTTCCTGCGAATCCGCGACGAAAACCACGCCATCCGCGCCCTTCAGGATCAGTTTACGGCTGGCCTCATAGAACACCTGGCCGGGCACGGTATATAAATGAAAGCGCGTCTTGAACCCTCGCACCGTCCCTAAATCCAGCGGAAGGAAATCAAAGAACAGCGTGCGGTCGGTCTCCGTGGCCAGAGACACCATTTTCCCCTTCTGGTTTTGCCCGGTGTGGTCGTAGACCCACTGCAGGTTGGCGGTTTTTCCGCCGAGACCGGGACCGTAGTACACCAGCTTGCAATTAATTTCGCGCGCAGGAAAATTAATGAAAGGCACTTTGTCGTCGACCAGAATCCGGCCACAGATTTATAGCATACGCAGTGCAGGCAGGCCAGCATTCCCGCGCTGCGTCCCCCTGATTCTTCCCTGTACTCAACTCTTAGTTTCCGCGATTTTTGGGCCATCGCCACGCGCTATTTTTCTTGCTGCCGCGCTTCGGTAACGGCTGACGCTTGCGGCAATTTGCAAAACCCATTTTTTGCGGGCGGGCGCGCCTACGTTGACGAGCGATACAGCCTCTGTTAGCATGCGCTCCATGGCACGGGCGAGCAAAGCTTCGGGGCACGCCAAGAGCTCTGGACGAAGTGCTTCTAAGCTAAAGAAAAAGAAGGGCTTAGGGCCACCTCCTCCGGCGCAGCGCGGCGGAGTGGAGCTCGTCGATCCTCGCGTGCAGGCGCAGCTTAAGACCTACGATGAAGCTCTGGCCCTGTTTCACCAGCAGAAATTCTCGCGCGCCAAACAGGAACTGGAAGAAGTCCTGAAGGGGCCGAGCAAAGAGCTCGCGGACCGTGCGCGCGTGCACCTGAAAATTGTCGAGCAGCGCATGAAACCCTCGCAGGAACACAATCCGCGCAGCGCCGAAGATCATTATCAACGCGGGGTCGCCATGATGAACATCGGCCGCTGGGACGAGGCCCGCGAGAGCCTCGACAAAGCGCGCAAGGCCGCGCCCAAAGCCGACCACATTCACTACGCGCTGGCCGCGCTCGATTGCTTGACAGGCGAAGCGGATGCCGCGCTCGAGAATCTCAAGGTCGCCATTCAGTTGCGTCCGGAGAACCGCTATCACGCCCGGAACGACGAGGACTTTGCTTTCCTTCAGGAAGACCCGCGCTTCACGGAACTGCTCTACCCGGAGAAGGACGGGCTCGCCGTTTAGAAACGGTAGCGAGTTACGAGCGGCGCGCTCCCAAAATTAGTGAGGCTTTGTGCTTCACCTGCTTGGTGCAGGCAGGCTTCGAATAATGGCTGATCTTTTCTTTCTCTTAAACTCTTGAACCTTCAACTCTTCAACCATCGCATTCTCAGTGTCCTTCCGTGGGCTCTGCGTCCTCTGTGTTAAATTCATTGTGGATGAGTGATTCAAGCGTTTGATAGACAACATGAAAAAACGCGCGTCCAAAGGGCAGATTCCCGGCCGGAGCTTTCGCATCGTCGCGCTGGGCGGCGGCACAGGCCTTTCCACGCTGCTGCGTGGCTTGAAAGAGCATGTGGTGCGGCGCCCCGACGAACTCGCGACTACGGAACGTCCAATCACCGATTTGGCTGCCATCGTGACCGTTACGGACGACGGCGGAAGCTCCGGCCGCCTGCGGCGCGAGAACCGCATTCTACCTCCCGGTGACATCCGCAACTGCATGGTGGCGCTTTCCAAGGACGAAGCGCTGATGGGGCGGCTGTTTCAGTACCGCTTTCACGCGGGGCACGGTCTGACAGGGCACAATTTTGGGAATCTCTTCCTCGCCGCGCTAACGCACGTCACCGGCGACTTTATCGAAGCGATTCGCGTCACGAGCAAAGTGCTGGCGATTCGCGGGCGCATCTTTCCCTCAACGCTGTCCAATGTTCATTTGGTGGCCAAACTGGAAAGCGGCCGCCTCGTTCACGGAGAAACCCGCATCAGCGCCAGCCGCAGCCCGATCCGGAGGCTCAGCCTGTTTCCGCCGCGAGTACGGCCGCTCCCCGCCGCTCTGGACGCTCTGGACCAGGCTGACCTGATCTTGCTGGGCCCGGGGTCGCTCTACACCAGCATCCTGCCTAACCTGTTAATCCCGAAAATTGCCCGCGCCATCGCGCGGTCCAAGGTTCCGCGCGTGTACATTGCTAACCTGATGACCCAACCGGGTGAAACGACGCGCTACACGCTTTCCGATCACGTACGCGCGATTGAGAAACACCTGCCGCAACGCGTGATCGACTGTGTGGTCGCGAACCGCCAGGCCGTCCCTCCGGAAGTAGCACGGCGCTACCAGCGCGAGGGCGCGGCGCCAGTGACCGTCGACCTGCCGGAGTTGGGGCGTCTGGGCTACCGGGTGCTGCTCGATGACCTGCTCGAGGAGCACGGCGTCCTTCGACATAACTGCCAACGCTTGTCGCGGCTCTTGCTGGAACAATTCCTAATTCAAGATCGAGTAAGGGATTTGCGGAAATAGGGAGCTAAGGAACCTGGGTGAGAAACCTCGCTTGGGGTTCAGTCCTCGCTCAAGCTGTCGAGAGACCTCGGGGCAACTCGACAGTTCATCTGCCTTTTATCCCCGAGATAGCGGAATGCTACAATTCCAAAATAGTTCTGACGCTTGTTTACTGCTCACCGGAGGCTGTCAATGCACTCGAGGAAGAGAATTCCTGACGATGCCCGTCGTAGATTCCTGAGACCCTTGGCCTGCGCGCTGGCGCAATATCTTTCAGCAGCTGCGCGAGGCGTCCCGACCCTTGCGTTAGTGTTTTGCCTCTCAACCCTAGCAGTGTGCAGGCCCGTCTTTGCGCAGGAGTCCGGCCACGAGCATGCGGCCCCCGCCAAAGCAAAACCCGCGGCCGCGCTCATGACCGGATATGGCAATTGGCATC
>CAZGBQ010000299.1:0-3773 GCA_964524045.1 uncultured Acidobacteriaceae bacterium | reverse complement strand
AAGCCCGCGCGCTCTACCAAAACGCCCGGAAGATCGTGGCGCAAAGAGTGGGCGGGTCGGTCGATCAGCCGTAAGCCAACTCTGGAAACGCGAAACGCGCGCCTTTCTCATTTCAACTTCAAATTGTGACAACGCTCGCCTCGGATTTTGCTTTCCGAGTTTCGGGATTAGCAATTTCGCCTCTAAGTATCGGGCTTTCGAATTTTCGAGTTTCGAATTTCGTGTCTGCTGCAGTGACCCCGTGTTGGCAAGGCATTGCCGCTTTGCTAAGATGAATTTTGCTGCTCGTGGGCGAGTAGCTCAGCTGGGAGAGCGCCTCGTTCGCAACGAGGAGGCCGGGGGTTCGAATCCCCTCTCGTCCACCAATTCCGATGTATTTTGTCTGCATTCTCCGCAGTATCTCTACGGACCGCTCTTACATTGGACAAACGCAGGACGTGGTCGCGCGGCTCAACTATCACAACTCTGGCTACTCAAAAGCCCTGAAGAATCGTGGGCCGTGGCAATTGGTTTACACAGAGCGGTATGGTACGCGGGCAGAAGCAATGCGGAGAGAGCGACAGATCAAGTCTTGGAAGGATCGCAAGTTGATAGAGAGCCTGGTGAGAGCGTCCCGGTGACAACCGGGAAGGCCGGGGGTTCGAATCCCCTCTCGTCCACCAACGTTTCGATGCCTTCCGCCTTGGTACCCTTAAGCCCGCACCTTATTTTGTGTCGCAACTGAGTCGTGACTGCCGACCTTTAACGGGCGGGCGCGATCTCCAGCCGGTCACCGACCTTCGTCCCCGAACGATAGATGGTGTGCACCGGCAGCTCCAGCACGCTCGAGGCCTTAAAAACGACTCGCGAGATGCGAAACGGTCGAACGTGCTCTTCGACGTGCAGGACCTCCTTGTCCTTTCCCAGGAAAATCAGGTCGATCGGGAAGAGCATCCCGATCGTATGCACGCTGGTCGAGGGCACGATCCAGAGACCTCGCCCCAGCTGCGCCCAGCGTCTGGTTTTACCGAGGAGGCCTACGAGCCGAGTGACATAGCTGTCAGCAAGGGCCGCCTCGGTAGCTACGAACGTTTGACGCGTCTTGTTATACACGTATAGCCGGCCATTTCGACCGTTAAGAGACATGGCGCTCCACACCTTTTCTCAGTTTTTCTTCTTGCAGCGATCCCCCGTCGTATCGCGCGCAGCCTATTCCACGCTCTTGCGACGGCGCCGGTAGATGATGATGAACAGCACAACCACCGCAAGCGCGCCCGCCACGACTCGAATCAATGTTACGTTGTCCATTTGCTTCTCCTTCTTCCTAGATACCCGTCCACGTCTTCTGTGAGATCGGGAAACTTTTCACTTCGCCAGAACCGGCATCAGCTGCCGGAGCAGTGTAAGCACCGCCGGGCCCAGAATGACCACCATCAACGCCGGGAAGATAAAAAAGACCAGCGGAGGAACCATCTTTACCGTGGTCTTTGCGCTCATCTCCTCCGCGCGCTGCCGGCGCTTCACGCGCATATCGTCCGAATAAACCCGCAAGGACTGAGCAACGCTCGTGCCAAAGCGATCCGTCTGGATCAACATTGCTACCAGCGACTTGATATCTTCGAGACCCGTGCGCCTGGCAAGTTCGCGCAACGCATCCATGCGGGGCTTGCCGATCCGAATCTCCAAATTGACCAGTTGGAGCTCCTCGCTTAACTCGCGATGCGTCACACGCATCTCCTGCGCAACTTTCAGCATCGCCTGATCGAGACCCAGACCCGCTTCCACGCAGATCACGAGAAGATCCAGACAGTCGGGAAGAGCGCGGCGCAAGCGGCGCTGGCGCGCATGGACTCTCCAAACCAGCCAGACTTCTGGAATCAGGTAACCGGCTACTAAAGCCAGCACGGGATAAAGATAAGGGTTCAGAAGATACAATCGAGTGGCAAAGACGAGGAAGAGGAGTGCGGCGGGGATAACCACTTTTAGCCCACGTATGGCCAGCACCGCTTCCGGGGAGCGGTATCCGGCACGAATCATCAACAGCTGCCCGCGCGGGCTGGGCGCTTGTCCGCTCGGCAGGAGCTTGCCGAGGCCTGCGAGCTGGTCGCGGACGAACTCCTTCTGCTTATCCGCGAAACTAGGCTGGAACACAGGTGCGGCAGAGGCATTGGCGAGACGCGAGAGCCGCTGGCCTATGCGCATCTCATTCGGCGCGAAGGCGTACAGCAAGGCCGCTAAGATTCCCACGGTGCCCAGGAAAGTCACCGCTGTAATGGCCCAAACCATCCTGCTTCCTCCCAACTCCTAAACTTCGATGTGAATAATCTTCCAAAGAATCGCCGAGCCAATTACTTGCATGAGCGCGGCGACCGCCAGAATCATCGGGCCCTTGGGGTCGGTAAATAACACGCCGACATAAGCTGGATTCATCACGCTCAAGACGCACATCATAAAAATGGGCAGGGCGATCAGAATTCCTGCGGTCAAGCGCCCCTGCGCCGTGCGAACGCGCACTTCGCGGTAAATCCGAAAGCGATCGCGCACGACGCGGGAAAGCCCATCTAGGATTTCCGCCAGATTGCCGCCCGTCTCCTTCTGAACGAGCAAAGCCGTAACGAAAAAGCGGACGTCGACGATAGGAACGCGCTCCGTCAGGTTAAGCAGTGTGTCGCGCAAGGGCAGACCGAAATTCTGTTCCTCAAAGGTGGTGCGGAATTCGCCGGCGACCGGCTCGGCGGATTCTTTTCCGATCATCTCCAGACCCGTAGTGAATGCGTGGCCGGCGCGTACGGCGCGCCCCAGCAAGTCCAGCGCCTCTGGAAAACTCTCCTCAAATTGCCGCAGGCGCCGCCCTCGCTTCCAAGCCACAAACAAGAGCGGGATGCCGATCAGACCGAGACCAAAAGCCAGTTGAATCCAAATTTGTGGGAAGAAACGTCCCGAAATCACAAACGCGCCCATTCCCAAAACCGCGCTTAACAGGACCAGTTTCCCAACCTTCATCTTCAGGCCAGCCTGCCAGACGTACTCCTGAAGACGCATGGACCATTGCCATTGCATCATGAGCCGGTTTACCACGGGAACCGAGCTCATCATTTCGTCCCGCACCAATTTCAACCCCAGAGAAACCTCTCCCCGGCGTTCCGCCTTGCGCACTGCCTCCATGCGCCGGCGCACTACTTCCTGCGTGGAGTCTCCGCTCGCCATCATCCAAACGGCCAGAAGAACGAGCGTGACCGTCAAGAAAGTCAGGATGAATATGAAAACGCCCATGGTTAGTTTCCTGCGCGCCGCTGCAACGAGATTGACACGCCCATGCTCCTAAAAATGCAACCGTGGCCCTTCAAACATGGAGGCCGGTAGTTGAATGCCGGACACGAGTAGCTTCTCCGCGAATTTCGGCCGGACGCCGGTGGCCACAAACTCACCGATCACTTCTCCGTTCTCGCGAATGCCGCGCTTCCGGAAGACGAAGATGTCCTGCATGGTGACCACTTCCCCTTCCATCCCGGTAATTTCAGCCAGACCTACAACTTTGCGGGTACCGTCGCTGAGGCGGCTTACCTGGACAACCACATCCAACGCCGAAGCGATTTGCCTGCGGATGGCGCTCTCCGGAATGTTCAAGCTGGCCATCGCCACCATGGTCTCCAGGCGCGCCAGAGCGTCGCGGGGTGTGTTGGCGTGAATCGTCGTAAGCGAGCCGTCATGGCCCGTGTTCATCGCCTGGAGCATGTCAAGCGCTTCCTCGCCGCGCACCTCGCCGACGATGATGCGGTCCGGGCGCATACGCA
>CAZGBQ010000298.1:1978-3834 GCA_964524045.1 uncultured Acidobacteriaceae bacterium | reverse complement strand
TTCGTGCCCGGATGAATGTGGCAGATCATGCATTGGCTCGAAGGAATCGAGCGCGTAAAAGCGTGCTTGATAGGATGCCCCGGCTCATTCTTGGGAATCGCAGGATCAGCCGTTGCGCTGAAACCGGCATGGCCAAACTGCGCATACGCACCGGAATGCAACGGTTCGCGGTCGTTCGCGTAAATCACATGGCAGGCGCTGCAGCCGCTGCCGCGATAATCGCCGGGATGATCGTTCGTGCCAGGCAGCGACAGAATCGGATCGAGCAGCCGCGTTTTCTGCAGACCAAGAAAAACTGGATCGGTGCGCAACTCGGTGCCGAAACCGCGGTCGCTGAGCTTGTCGTCGGGCTTGCCCGGATCTTCTTCGCGATTGGGATTGCCGATCTCCGCTTTTTTGTGGCCGCCCCGTTCGAACACACGCAGAACATTTCCCGGCGGCGAGATTTCCCAGCGGTAAAGAGGCTGAAGCTCAGGGATCACGCCTTTGAGTCGCGTTTCTTCGGGCGTGGGTTTAGGAAAAGATTTGACCGACTGAGGCAAACCTTCGCGGCTGTAGCTTTCGCCGAAGCGCGTGCTCTTCGCCGGATAGCCGCCGTTGTTGTAGAGTGCCGCGCCCCAAAGAAATCCGGCGTGCGTCATCATGCTCGTCGAGACCGCACGCACTTCGGCGGTGTGGCAACCGGCTGCGCCGCAGGTTTCTGACGCTACGCGGAGATCGCCGGGATTTGCGAACCGGATGTATTCGGCGGATTCCTTGAGCCACAGCGTGTAGGCGCGTTCGGGAAGGTTTGCTCGATTCTTGAAAGCCGCATTGCGCGGCTGAATGTGCGCCTTTTCCTTGGCCGATTTGTACTCGGGAGAATTCGCAGCCGTTCCGGGCAAAATGGCGACCGAGGCATTTCCGCCATGGCAATCTGTGCAATCCAGATGCACAGTCTTCGTGGGATGCATGGTCGGCTCGTCGGTCGCGGTGTGGCAGGAAATGCAGCCGGAGGATTTTCCGCTGGCCTCTTCCTGAGACTGGTTGCCCCGAATCGTAGCTGTGTTTGCGTCGCCGAGCTTTATCCCGGCATCGTTTGGCCGCGCGGAATGAAGAGCAAAGAAAAAGGAAAACGCAGAGACGCAGACAACGCAAAGGGTCCGCGGAGAAGTGCCGCCGGTTTTGCATGAAAGGGGCATCGTCCACCCATCTCAGAAAGTAAACTTCGCGGAACCGAAAAGCGAGAACTGCGTGCGGCCCGTGTAGATATCTTTGAAACCCTGCCCCGGCTGAAGTGCCGAAGCGCCTCCGGTGAGCACGAAGTTCTCCGTGAGCGGCGGACGGTATTCGACACCAAAGCCCAGGTCTTCTCCAATGTTGTGCCGGATGGGCGATTGAAACAGAAGAAACTCTAGCGGCTCCGTGCGTTCGAAACGCAAAAAATTGAAATTCGCGAATCCGCGCAGCTTGGGCGTAATTTCGAAGTCCGCACCCGCGTTCGCGAGAAAGATTCCGGGATTCACGAAATTAGCCTGACCCTCTTCTTTGCTGGCCCGCAGCGAAGGGATCAAACTGCCCGGCGTCGTAAGCAAAACGCCAGATCCGAGCAGGCGAATGCCTTCGCGATTCCAGAAACTGAAAAGCCCTCCCGCAAAATTGGGAAGATCGACAATCGAATCGAAGCCGCGCGCGCGGCCGTCGCGCGGACTCGCGTCGCCGGAAGCGTAAAAGACGGATACGCGGTATCGCATCCAATCTTTGTCGTAAGAGATTTCCGCGGCAGCCATCTGCGCGTTGACGGTGACGCGCCTCCCGGCAATCGGATTGAACGTGTCTTCGCCAATCGCTTGATAGAAAGCGTGCGTCAAATTGAT
>CAZGBQ010000298.1:0-1878 GCA_964524045.1 uncultured Acidobacteriaceae bacterium | reverse complement strand
CTGTGCAAATTGCCAAAAACACGCAGCGCGGGCTGCTCATCGACAAACAGAAAGCCGCGGAAGTCTGCGTTGAATTGCTGGATGCCGGCGCGCGCCGAAACGAAATCGTAATTGGGCCCCAGGTCGTGGAGCTTCACCTCTGCGAAGGCTTCTTGCAAGCCGACATGATGGTCGAAACGATTCGTTCCGCTGCGCACGTCAGGTCCGACGATCCCGAGTTCGCGCACTTTCAAGTTATTCAGGCTCAGCTCGGGCGTGATGCGAATTCGCCAATCTACCGGCTTGAAGGACGCGTCCCCGTGGAATAGATCGAACGCAAAACGGAACGTCTGATCGACGAAAGCTTGTTCGCCCTTTCCGAAGAAGCCCGAACTGCCCGGCCGGGCGATGCTCACATTGCTGGGTGATGGGATGCGCCGGCCATCGAAAAATGTTTCCGCCGAAGCGGTAATGTTCAAGAAAACCTGCTGGCCCAAAAGGCCGGGCCAGATGGGCTCGTCGCCTTTGAGTCGGTTGCGGTTGAAGGGATCGTACCAGCGCGGTTTGACGTACACGTATTCGCCTTTTTGCGGATAGCGCCGGTAATCGGGCTGCTGCAACGCCCAGCGGTTCGGAACGGTGTTGTAAACGTCAGCGACTGGTGGAAGCGGCTCGGGCGAAAGATTTTCAACGTAATTGGGATCGGAATCCAGGCGATGGCGCAACTCATGGTACGTGCCTAAAAATTGCGGTGCTCCCGCGGGAAGCGCCTGTCCCAGGTCCGGCAGCCGTGGCAGCCGCGCGTGCATTTCGGCAGCAGCCGCCTTCACCAAAGAAATCTCTAGTGTGACAATTTCGTCCGGCTCAAGCGCGACTTCTGCGAGAACAAACGATGCATAGTTCTCGCTTTCAACACGCAGTTCATATTTTCCCGGCGCCAGGGGAAAAAACCGGAATACTCCTTCCGCGGAGGAAGCTGCGGTAAAAGCTTGGCCAGACTGCAAACTTCGCAGCGTCAGCGCGGCGCCGGGAATCGGCACAGAGCTTGGTAAACCAGCGTCGCGAACAATCCCGTCGAGGGCAGCCGTGTTGCGCGCTTGCTGGCGGGGAATGCGCAACTGCGGGCCTTCTTCCCGGGACGGTTTTGCGGAACTCTGCGGGGCCGCGGGCGTTTGCGCTTGGAAAGCCTTCGCCTTCGTGAGCGAAGGAAGGAACAGGAGAAAAACACAGACCGCGCAGAGGGCGCGCCGAAGCAGCCGCGGAATAGAGCCAATCATCCTTCGCCTGAGTGAGTCCGTGAAAAACCTGGAATCGCGTTCTAGCTAACAATATTGAAGAGGGCGGAGCAACATGTTTCAAGCGGGTCTGGAGCGATTCAATAACGCGCGAAATACAGGGCATTCACCGATTCGCTTCAATCGAAAGGCAAATTCGTTGAGCGCTTTCAAGTGTGTGTGTTACCAACGAAGAGAAGTCTTTGATGGCACTCACACACAAGCTGCGCAAGCAGGTGCAATCGTCGCAGGCGCTTCGCGGACGAAACCAGGCTGTGGCGCTCGGCATTTTTCTTGCATTGGGAGCCGCCTGCGCGCTTGCGGTCTTGCTGTTTGGTTGCGGAGGGAGAAGTAGCGCGCCGGTTCCTCAGCCTCCTCCTCCGGCCGTCGTCCAGCCGCTGCAAGTTGCCGACGTGCAGAATATCGTGCAAGCCACCATGAATTCCGTGAATGTGGACATGGTTGTGGCGGTCGTGGACCGCGCGGGATTGGTCCTCGGCGTGTTTCGAACGCAGAATGCGCCGGCCACGGCAATTGGAAATTTCGGCCAGACGCAGGACGCCAACGAACTCGCCGTTGCGCTCGCGCGCACCGGCGCATTCTTCAGCAACGATCAGGCGCCGCT
>CAZGBQ010000297.1:0-3838 GCA_964524045.1 uncultured Acidobacteriaceae bacterium | reverse complement strand
AGGTCGCGTGGGTCAGTTCGGACGGGCAGGCGGGAATCCTCATGCAGACGCTGCGCGGAAAAGGAAATGAGCAACTGGATTCGTGGCTGGCGGCGCGGGAGCAGCTTGGTTCGAAGTGAACAAGCGAGGATGCGCAACTGACGTGGCAGAGAGGTCCTTCGACTCGCTGCGCTCGCTCAGGATGACGACCCTTCGCCGGGAGCAAGAGAGATCCCTCGGTCGCGATGCTCCCTCGGGATGAATACCCTCATCGGGTATTCAGTTGATGGAGCGATGGAGGACGGCGGCGATTTGGCGCATTTCGTCGGCAAGCTCGGCGAACTCTTCGGGCAGAATCGATTGCATGCCGTCGGAGAGCGCTTTCTCCGGCTCGTGATGAACTTCGATGAGTAGGCCGTCGGCGCCCACGGCAACAGCGGCGCGAGAAAGCGGCAGAACCTTGTGGCGCTTGCCGGTGCCGTGGCTGGGATCGACAAAGATGGGCAGATGGCTCCGTTTCTTGACGGCGGGGACGACAGCGAGATCGAGCGTGTTACGGGAAAAATCGGAGAAGGTGCGAACGCCGCGCTCGCAGAGCATGACGTTGTAGTTGCCCTCGGAGAGGATGTACTCGGCGGCCATCAGGAACTCGTCGAGCGTGGCGGACATACCCCGCTTCAGTAGAACAGGCTTCTTGGCGCGACCCGCGCGCTTGAGCAAAGAGAAGTTCTGCATGTTGCGCGCGCCGATTTGAATGACGTCGGCGTATTCCTCCACGAGATCGAGCGATTCATTGTCGATGGC
Source organism: uncultured Acidobacteriaceae bacterium (assembly GCA_964524045.1). Taxonomy (GTDB): domain Bacteria; phylum Acidobacteriota; class Terriglobia; order Acidiferrales; family UBA7541; genus Acidiferrum. The sequence continues at coordinate 3,055 of CAZGBQ010000297.1, read as the reverse complement.
TTCGGTAACGATGCCGAAACCATATTGCGCGCGAACCTTGGAGAGAATCTTCAGCCCTGGCTCGCCTAAACCCTGAAAACTGTACGGAGAAGTGCGTGGTTTGTAAGCGCCGCCGCGAAACAGGCGCGCGCCGGATTTTTTGACGCGCTCGGCGATGGCGAGGCATTGCGTTTCCGTCTCGACGGCGCAAGGACCGGCGACCAAGGCAACGTGTTGGCCGCCGATAAGCACATCTCCAGAAGGCGTGGGAATGCGAAGGACGGTGTCTTCTTCTTTGGCCTCGCGGCTGACCAACTTGTACGGTTTGCTGACGGGAATGCATTCGCTGACGCCAGGGAGGGACTCGAGAATGCCGAGATCAACGGCATCTTTGTTGCCGGTGATGCCGATGGCGGTGCGGTTCGCGCCGGGCATGGGATGCGCTTTGAGACCGAGGCTTTCAATGCGCTGGCAAACGGCGCGGACCTGCTCCTCGGTAGCATGAGACTGCATGACAACAAGCATGGGAAATTCTCCGACGCGCGTTTCAGTCTACGGCAAGGGGGCGGCGCTCGCAAATGGGACAACGGATCTCCGAGACAGCAACCGTTGGATTTTTATTGACGGAAGATGAAGAAAAGGCATCAAATGAGGGAGTAGGGTCCCAGCCGGGAGGATCAATTTGCTCTCGGATCATGTCTTTCATTTCTTTGGCCGCACCATCACCCTGACAAGCAGCGAGCAGTTAATGGCAATCGTGGTTCTCGTGATTGCCGCGACGGCGTGGGCAATCCTGCAATTCCGGCGCAGGCGATCGGTGGTGGTGCAGCGATCAGCGGTGAGCGACCAGATGCTGTACGAGCTTTCACGGATCGCAGACGCGCTGGACCGCATTGCCAACCGGCCCATTGACCGGGCGATTTCCGGTGCCAGCTTCCGAACGGATGAGTCGCGATCCATTCCGCTTTCCATGTTTGGACGGGAGCGGTAGCGAACCGCGGCTGTTTCAACAAGACAAGCAAGCGTCGTAGCACGGCGCGACCACCTGAAAGAGGAAGACGGCGGAGTAAACCCGCCGCTACAAAGAAGAGCGCGAGACGCGTGCCGCCTGAGGTGGGGGTGTATTCCTTGTGGGAGACCGGGCTCCAGAGATAGCGTGAAGGCGTGGGGGTTGGAGGCGTGTGTTAGAATGAATGGTTTAAGACGGAGCTGAAAATCCCGACCGGCATGCCAGAACAGCCTCTTCCAACAATCACCGAGTTTGACCCCGAAGACGAATACCGCCCGGAACCTGAGCCTGAGCCGCTACCGCCATCCTGGATGGATGGGAGCGCCCGCATCGGTATCCACACTTCTATAGCGGGGAGCTATCTGAACGCGCTGGAAGCGGCGCGGAAGCTCGGCTGCAACGCCCTGCAAATCTTCTCTGCGAGCCCGCGGATGTGGCAGAGCGGGCTGGCACGGATCCCCGAGCTGGATGCAACAGCGTTTCGGGCGCGAAGGGAAGAGCTTCGCCTAGGGCCGCTGGTGATTCATGCAAATTACCTGATCAACCTGGCAGCGGCACAGCCGATGCTGCGTACCCGGTCGATACAAGCATTTCACGACGAGATTGTGCGAGCGCTGGCGCTGGGCGCGGATTTCCTGGTGGTGCATCCAGGAGCTCGTGGTGAAGGAAGCGCGGGCCAAGCGATTGCGACGATCATCGAGTCCGTGAAGCAAGCGGCAAAGCGTGTGCCGATGGGGAAGCTGACAGTTTTGATTGAGAACACCGCGGGGATGGGAACCGCTGTAGGAGCGCGCCTGGAAGAAGTCGGAGAGATCTTGGCCGGGTTACGAGACGTACAGGCTGGCGCCTGCCTGGATACCGCACATTTGTTTGCCGCCGGCTATGACATCAAGACGGAGGCCGGGCTGGCGGCGACCATCGGGCAGATTGATGGAACGATTGGGTTGCAGAACGTTCCAGTGTTTCACGTGAACGATTCGAAGGTGGAATTGGGCGCACGCGTGGACCGACATGCGCATATTGGCAAGGGAAAGATCGGCGCAGCGGCGTTTACGCGATTCTTGCAGCACCCGCGCTTGAGTTCGGCGCCGCCAGAGGGATTGACCGGGCGGGCGTTCCTGGCGGAGACCCCGATTGACGATCCGGGCGATGATCGAAGGAACGTAGCGATGTTGTGGGAGCTGGCGGGCTTGAAAGAGCAAGCGCCGGAGGCGGAAAAGGGATTCTCGATGCTGACGCCGGCGTTAAAGAGAAAGATTCAGAAAAGGATTTCACCACAGAGATCACAGAGGACCCAGAGAAGAAAAAAGAGTTCGAAAGGGAAGAGTACGGGAAGGAAACTGGGGCGCGCGACCAAGAGAGCGCGGCGGAAGGGGTAAGGAGCAGTGGGGGAACAGAGCACAACTGGGGCGGGAGCCGGAGGGAGCGGTTACGACCCGCAGAAGATCGAGGCGAAGTGGCAGAAGCGCTGGGCGGAAGAGCGCGTGTTCGAGACAGAAGCCGATCCGTCGAAACCCAAGTATTACGTGCTGGAGATGCTGCCGTACCCCAGCGGGACGATGCACATGGGACACATGCGCAACTACGCGATTGGGGACGTGGTGGCGCGCGTGAAGCGAATGCGCGGATTCAACGTGCTGCACCCGATGGGCTGGGACGCATTTGGTTTGCCCGCCGAGAACGCCGCGATCAAAAACAAAACGCATCCGCGCGTCTGGACCAACAACAATATCGCGCAATTTCAAAGAGTGTTGCGACGCTTTGGGTTCAGTTACGACTGGCGGCGCGAGATTTCCACGTGCGAGCCCGAATACTACCGTTGGAACCAGTGGTTCTTCCTGCGCATGTTGGCGCGGGGCCTGGCGTACCGGAAGAAGAGCCGCGTCAACTGGTGCCCGAAATGCTGCACGGTGCTGGCAAACGAGCAGGTGATCAACGGGGGGTACTGCTGGCGGCATGAAGACACGCTTGTGGAATCGCGCGAAATCGAGCAGTGGTTCCTGAAGACGACCGCGTACTCGGATCAATTGCTCGATGATTTGAAGCAGCTCGAAGGCACATGGCCCG
>CAZGBQ010000296.1:0-3862 GCA_964524045.1 uncultured Acidobacteriaceae bacterium | reverse complement strand
ACCCACAAGCTGATCGAAGAAGTGCCGTTGTGGGCCGCCGCAGCGATCCATCTCGGACCAAGCACCGTGGCAATGTTGAACAGCAGAACGTCCCAGAAGCCCATCTCTTTGCGAAGCTGCTGAATGACGCTGGATTGCGCTGCGCTGGGCTGACTCACTCGCTCGGCCTCCGAAAAGTAATCTCAGGGTTGACTCGCTTCATGAGTACAGGCCTTTGTAGTGCGCGTACCAATCGCTTTGAAACAACTCCTCAGGGTCGTATTTCTTTTTGAGCAGGAGAAAGTCGCGGAATTGAGGGTAAGCGCCATCGATTTCGTCACGCGTTGCGAAGCGGTTGTAGGTCAGGTAAAAGCTGCCGCCTCGCTTTGTCCCACCGCGGATTAGCTGTCTGCACAGGTTCTCCGTTTTGTGAAGCGCACGCGCATCACTCTTTGTATGGAGAGTAAAAATCACGCAGGCATAGCGTTTTTTTGCCCAGGCCAGGAAAGAATCTTTATCCTGCTCAATGAAACGAACGGTGCCATAAACCATAGGAATCTCGCCGGACGATAGCAGATACCTGGCGTCCTCCAAGTAAGCAATCAATTCGCGGCGCGGAACATACACTTCGAGAATCAGGTCCGCTCCCTCGAACTCTGGCCCCAAGTGTTTCTCGATGTTCTTGTGATAGCCAAGCGGATAGTCGCTCAGCTGATGTACATCGGACCATTCTACATTTCCGTCGAGCCCTAATTCGTACTGGGCGTATTGGGTGTAGGCGCGCTGAGGATTGCGGTGCGCAGATTCCAGCAGGACCGTTAACGCTTGGTCGCCAAGTTCCGTGCGTGCTTGTCCCAGCGGGGTTTCTTGCGCGACTGGCTGGTACGTGGTTAGAACGCCCGCGCGCATGAACTCCGTGGACGTCGCATCGATGTTGTATTGAAAGTATCCGTACGAGGCGCCGGAAGCGGCGCGTTTCTCCACGAGTTCAACCGCCTCGGCCAGCGTGCGTGTTTCCACGCTGCGCCGCACTTTGCTTCGCGGCACGAGTCGCAAGCCAACAATGGTAATAACGCCGAACAACCCATAACCTCCGACGACCAAGCTGAAAAGCTCGGAGTTTTCCTTCCGGCTGCACTTTTTTAGTTTTCCATCAGCGGTCAGAATCTCCATCCATTCCAAATCTGCAACGATGGGAGGGCTACCCAGACAGTGGCCATGCGCGTTTGCAGCGAGCGCGCCTCCGAGCGTTATGTGATCTGCGCCGCCTTGTTTTTGTCGAATTCCCCAAGCTGGATTGCTGCCCTGCGCGGCCAAATACCCCTGAATAAGGTCAGGCCATTCGATTCCGGATTCAACCTTCATGATTCCCGTTTTGGCGTCCACTTCCAGGAGGTGATTCATGCTTCGCATGTCGAGCAGTGCCGAGTGCGCGGCAAATTGCTGCCCGCCGGTGGCGTGCCGGCTGCCCGAAACTGAGATCGAGCGCCTGTGTTTCCGGCAATCCTTGAGTAGCGCCTGAATCTCGCTAATCGATTTCGGGCGAGTGACACTGCTAACCCAGGTTGGATTCAAGCTCGTGTGAACGTCGTTGACCAGAACTTCCGAGGGGGCTCCTTGCTGTGGTGACGCCGCCAAAAACGGCGCGGCGGCGACAGCTTTCAAGAAGTCCCTCCGCTGGAGTCTCAATCTCCCTCCGCAGCGTCAAGGAGGTCTCGCGTCACAACGTCACGTCCAAGGCGGGGATCAATTCATCCTGTTTGCGGAAATTGCTGATGAATGCATCCGTGGAATTCTCAAAACCATCCCACGGCCCGAAGTAGGTCACGCGGCCTTCCTGCAGAAAAATCACTGTATCGGCCAGTTTCTTCGCCAAGTGCGTGTCGTGCGTCACTACAATCGAGGTCTTGTGGAAAGCCAGCTTCAACCGGTGAATCAAATCGCCCATGTGTCCGGCCATGAGCGGATCAACCATTGTCGTAGGCTCATCGTACAAAATCGCTTCTGGATTCTGCGCAAAAGCGCGCCCGATGGCCACTGCTCGCTTCATGCCCGTCGATAGCTCGCTCGGCAGCTTATCCAGCACATCGTCCACTTCCAGCATATGGGCAATTTTCGCAACGTATTCACCGACATCTTCATAATTCAGTCCCGGCTGCCCGTCCAGCGGAAAAGAGATATTCTCTCTCACGGTCAGCGAGTCAAACAGCGCGCCCGATTGAAACACCATCGTCACCTTGCGGCGCACTTCTTCAAACTGGGTTTCGTTGTAATTCGTGACGTCTTCCCCATCCACGATGACGTGACCCGAATCCGCCTGCAGAAAACCCATAATGTGTTTCAGCGTGACGGACTTCCCCACGCCGCTGCGCCCCATAATCACGCACGTCTCTGCGCGTTTTACCGTGAAGCTGACGTGATCCAGCACCGGCCGCTCGTCAAACGCTTTGCACACGTCCCGAAATTCGAAGAAGTTTTGTAGATGTGCATCGCGAAGCGTTTGATCCATTGCGAGCTCAAGATCCTCGCCCGGAAAATGGAGCTTCGTCGGGCCGCCTTGGTTGATCTTGAGGATGTCCGTCATCTCGGCTCAGCGTTATAGACTCTTAGTGCCTCTTCATAATCCGCTTGCGTGTTCATGTTCCAGAAGAGCCGCCCAGCTTTATCAAATCTTTTCCAATCCTTTTCGTCAACAACTTCTATCTCAGTGAGTTTCATGGCGTCGGTTACTTTGCGCACGCCATCTTCAAACGCGTATTGCAGCTTGCCGGTCACCCCGGTATGCCAACAAGCGCAGAGTGGTTCGAGGCCCAGCGGTGATCGCGGCGCGACTACCTGGGCGTTGCTAACGAGTGCCCGTTCCTTCAAGTACGTTAACCAATCGCGCCTAAGAAACGGCATGTCGCAGCCGACAATGAGGCACCAAATGTGTCCATGATTTTGCGCGTGAGCGTCCATGAGAGCAGTGATGATCCCGCCCAGCGGTCCTTCTCCCGGCCAGTGGTCATCCACGATACGTTCGCCGGACTCCGCGTAACGTCCAAAAGCAGATACAACGCTCACCGATCCAGTCACTTCTCTGAGCAGCCCGCACATGCGCGTCAACATGGTCTGTCCATTCAGTTCCGCGCGCGCCTTGTCGAAACCAAATCTTGTACTAGCTCCGCCAGCCATGACATACCCAACAACTCCCGGCCGGCTTTTTCGCGCCAATCGCCGCTCGTCACTCGCCACTATTCTTCCTCTTCCATCAGCTCACGCCCCGGCCTCCGAATTCCCAACTCGCGGAGCTTTTCCTGCAGACTCTGCCGGTGCAGCCCGATGGTCGCCGCGGTGCGCGAAACATTCCAGCGATGCTCCACCAGCTGCTTCATCAAGTACGCCACTTCAAATTTCCGCTTGGCTTCCCGAAAATCCTGCTCGCCCATTCCATTATCCTGTTGGTTGTTCCCGCGTTTCACAGAAATCGCTTCGCCGTGCAGAACCTCTGTCGGCAAGTCTGCCACGCCAATTTCCTCGTCCCGGCAGAGCACCACGCTGCGCTCCAGAGCATTCTTCAACTCCCGCACGTTGCCCGGCCAATCGTATTTCTCGATGGCCCCAAGCGCCTCACGGCGCAGCCGGGCAGCTCGTCCGAGCCTCGCTCCGTGTGTTTGCAAAAAAGCCTCTGCCAGCAACGCGATGTCGCCTTTGTGCGAGCGCAGTGGCGGCAACTCGATGGTCACCACACGTAGCCTGTAAAACAAGTCCTCGCGAAACTTTCCATTTCGAATTTCCGCGGGCAAATTGCGGTGCGTCGCGCTGATGACACGGACGTCCACGGGGATTGACTGCGTTCCGCCAAGGCGCTCAATCGTACGGTTTTCCAGCACGCGCAGCACTT
>CAZGBQ010000295.1:0-3866 GCA_964524045.1 uncultured Acidobacteriaceae bacterium | reverse complement strand
GATTTCACGCTGGCTTGGCCGGCGATTCTGGTTAACAATTTCATTCCATGAGCGGATTGGAAGGAATGCGGGTATTGGCGCTGGAGAACCGCCGAGCCGTGGAGCTCGCGAAGCTCATCGCATCGTACGGCGGCGAACCGGTAGTCGCTCCTGCGATGCGAGAAGTTCCACTAGCTTCCAATACGGAAGCGGTGGCGTTCACCGAGGGGCTGCTCACGGGAAAATTCGACGTCGTTATCTTGCTTACCGGAGTAGGCACGCGGGCTGTCCTGGGTGTTGCCGAGACGAGATACCCGCGCGAGGCTATTGTTTCCGCTTTAAAACGCGTCAAAGTTGTTCCTCGCGGGCCCAAGCCTATTGCCGTTCTTCGAGAACTCGGCGTAACTCCTACGCTCACCGTACCCGAGCCAAACACGTGGCGGGAGTTACTGCATACATTGGACGAAGCTGCAAGCACTTCGCCTGAATTTAGTTTGCGCGGAAGGCGCGTGGCGCTGCAGGAGTATGGCGTTTCAAATCCGGAGCTGATCGCGGGACTTGCGGAACGTGGGGCAGAGGTTACTCGCGTACCGGTCTATCAATGGGCCATGCCCGAGGATACGGGACCGCTGCAGTCGGCAATTCGGGAGCTCGCAGAGCGCAGAATCGACGCGGTTCTTTTCACGACGAGTATTCAGGTGACGCATTTGTTCGAGGCGGCGGCAGAAATGAAGCGCGAAGAAGAAATGCGCGAAGGATTGCGCTGCGCGGTTGTCGCCTCCATTGGCCCGACCACGTCGGAGGAATTAGGGCGGAAGGGAATTACGCCAGACCTGGAACCGTCGCATCCTAAAATGGGGTTTTTGGTTAAGGAAGTCGCGGAGCACGCCGCGGAAATTCTCCGCGGGAAGCGGCAGGGCAGAGCCACGGCGTGAATTAGATGGTCTGGAGGAGCGGCTTTGCTCCGTGCAGGAGATGCGCGGACCGCCTTAGAAGGCGGTCCCTACGCTAGCCAAGAATTTCTTCTTGGGCGCGAGCTTCGCGCAAATCGAGGACGACCTCGCTGGGCTTGGGGGCGTCCCATTCGGATGTGTTTTCCTCGTTGGCTTCGGCAGGAAGCGGCCGCGCCACCTCCCCAATGATCAGCAGGGAAGGAGCGGGAAGACGCTCTTCAAGAGCCAGTTCCTGCAGCGTGGTCCGGCGAATTTGCTGGTCCGCTTGCGTTGCATTGGCCACGATCACGCACGGAGTCGCTCTATCAAGTCCGCCCTCGAGCAATTTCGCAGCGATTTCGCCATAATTCTTGCCGGGCATGTACACGACGTAAGTCGCGTCTTTAAGCGCTATATCATTCCATTCAGGCGATACGTTGCCCGCCATGTGGTGGCTTACGAAAACCAGCTTGGAGGAGTAGCGCCGGTCGGTTAGCGGGATTTTTGCAGCAGCCGCCGCGCCCATCGCCGAGGTCACGCCAGGGATTACCTCGAACTCGATTCCGGCACGAGCCAGAGCTTCCATCTCTTCACCCACGCGCCCGAATAAGAGGGGGTCGCCGCCCTTCAGGCGGATGGCCTGCTTGCCCTCCCGCGCAGCGGCAATGAGGAGAGTGTGGATCTGATCCTGCGAAATGCCCTCGTGTCCGCAGCGCTTCCCCACGTTGCGCACTTGAGTCCAAGCTGGCAGCAAGTCGAGGATTTGCCGCGACACCAGGTGGTCGTGCAGAACCACTTCTGCGGAGCGAAGAATCTGATGGGCCTGCAGGGTCAGTAACTCAGCGTTCCCCGGACCCGCTCCCATTAAATAGACTTTTCCCTTGCGGATTAGTGCGTTCATGGCCTGGTTTCCCCCGCCGAGGGTGTTTGTGCTTGCAGACCGCCGACATCCCGAACGACGGTTGGATGTCCAACCGCCCTCAGGAGTCACACTGGCAGCCTAACACCCGGTTGGACGTGCGCTCCTGCCGAACATTTCATTTGATGAATCGAAAATTCTGATACTGTGAGCTTGTTTTGGCGGGAGAGGGCTGCCGGGCACAGGAGGGCGTGCTCAGGAGAAACGGTTTGCGGTTCCTCCTGGACTTGCGAGGGCAGCGGCTTATGACTATTCTGTAGGCCCAGCGGGCGCCCAGGCCTTTGCTAACAGCCACTGGGCAGCGTCTCGTTATCACCGAAATAGAAGGAGAGGGAATATGAAACGGAAGGGTCTGTATGTTGCATTCGTGCTCGCAGTGGCGTGCGTGTTTGCCGGGGTGATTCTCGCGCAAAGACCGGCTACGAACGTCGATCCCGGCCGGCATCCCAACCTTGCCCAAGCGCAGCATCACATCGTCGAGGCGTTTGAAAAAATTGAGGTGGCGCAGAAGGAAAACAAATTCGACCTCGGCGGACATGCGGAAAAGGCAAAAGAGCTGCTCGATCAAGCGAGCAGAGAATTAAAGGAAGCCGCCGAATACGCCGACCATCACCATCGGTAGGAGATGTCGTTGCCCCGCAACGCTATGGTGCGGGTCTTCGCAAGCTCTAATCGTGCATTAAAAAGAATGAAGATCGCATGCCGTTCCCAGGGCGGAGTTTGCACGTGGTTAGTAGCGTGCCTCGTCCATCCAGTTGCGAATTTCAGCTTCTACGGAAAATGTAAGCTCAGGATCCGCGGCGAATCTTGCGTCCAATGCATAGGCTTGAGCTTGCATCGGCGCAAGCGAGTAGGATCGCGCGCGCAGCACGCCCCTGACGAACAGTTCCGCAAAGAATCGTAGTCCAAGAACGTGGGCCTGGGCGGCATGCACCAAGGCATGGAACATCTTGCGGTCGGTAATCTGCTCGTTGAAGACCAGGACATCGAAAAACGTGGCGGAGGCCTTGTGGGCCAGGTCCGGGAGGTTGGTGACGCCGAGGGTTCGCGCTTCCTCATAGAACGTAGGGTTGGACAGGCGGCAACCCGAGAGGGCTAAGACACGCGCTTGGAGCAGTAACTCCGGCGAAAAAAAACGCCCAAAGACTGCGCACTCCCATTGGGTCAGGGGCCGGGCTTGGGGCCGGTAGCGCTCACGCTCCTCCCTCATATACGAAGAGAAACGGGAAATGGCCTGACCAATCAGCTCTTCTGAAAAGGTTGGCGAATTTCTTTCATCGCTGTAGAAAGATCCGTTGCGGTCAGCTTCGTTTCCTGTTCCGGTCGGTGCGTTTTGGCTATTGTCGTCCCCAGGGGGTTGTTCACTTGCCTTGCCTCGGGTTACTCCCGGGTGTCTTTCACTTGCTCGAATCTCGCGGGAAAGGGGCTCATGTAGCCTCGGAGCAAATCCAGTGTCCTGTGGTTCAGTTGACCGGTCGCGCCTTTCCATGGTGAGCCCGCTCGTACGCGAGCCGCGAATTCTCCAATTGTCTTCGTAAAGCACACTTCTCTCCTCTTCTTCCTGTACAGCCTGCGGCTGAATTCAAGGTGGAATCAAATACTTATACACCGTTTCTTTAACGCTGTCAATATATATTTTAGGCCATTTCAACGGCTGGCCTCAAGCGCTAGATCCTTTGCCTTCCGGTCGAATACGAGGTCAAACGGTTGTCTAAATATGACTCTAAGAAACAGCGAAAAATCTCTTGACGCGCTTAGCGAATTCTGTGGTATTAGTATGACGCTGTGCAATCCAATTCTTGGAGGGCAGCGTATGCCGCCGAAGGCAAATGCACAAATGGAAGGTCGCATATTGAAAGCTGCCGAAAGGCTCTGGCGGACGCGCGGAGAGCATGGCCTGACTCTGCGGGCGGTGGCGCGCGAGGCGGGAACCACAACGCCCACGGTCTATAAGCGCTTTCGCAACAAGCAGGCCTTACAGGTGGCGCTGGCCGAGCAATTTAAATTGCGCCTCAACGAGGAGTGCCTTTCCGCGC
>CAZGBQ010000294.1:2183-3873 GCA_964524045.1 uncultured Acidobacteriaceae bacterium | reverse complement strand
GTCCGCGCGCTCATCATGCGCAGCATGCCGCGCATGGCCGGCGATTCGATCTGGAATACGCCCAAGGTGCGGCCGGCGGCGATGACGTCGCAGGTGGCGGGATCGTTTTCGAGGATGGCATCGAAATCAAGTTCGCGCGGCTTGGGGCAGGGCGTCACGCCGTCGGGGGAGACGCTTGATGCTTCAAAAGCGGGTGCAGCATCCCCTCGAAGGGCGCGCTCGATGTTGTCGAGCGCGAGCGACATGGTGGTGAAGCCACGCTGCCCAAGCAGATCCATCTTGATCAAGCCAAGCGCTTCGATAGCATTCATGTCGTATTGCGTGACAACAATGCCTTTCGTGGCGCGTTCGAGCGGCGTCAGACGCGTTAGTGGTCGCGCGGAAATTACCGTGCCGCAGGGATGAATGCCCATGTGGCGGGGGGCGTCGTCGAGGCGCAGGGCCACTTGCAGGATCGTTTTCCACGGCTCGTCGTTAATCGGCAAGTCGCGACACTCCGGCAGGTTGCGAATCGCCTGCAAAATTTCGCGCACCGGGCGATGCGGCAAACGTTTTGTGAAGCGGTCAACTTCGCCCGGGGGAACACCAAACACTTTTGCGACTTCGCGCACAGCCAGCCGCGCGTGCATAGTGATGAAACTTCCAATCATGGCGACATGCTCCGCGCCCCAGTGTTCGTAGACGTAATCGAGCAGCTCATCGCGGCGCGCGCCGCAGATGTCGATGTCGATGTCCGGGCAATCGCCACGCTGCTCGTTCAGGAAGCGCTCGAAATAGAGTCCCCAGCGCAGCGGGCAAACGCGCGAAATGCCGAGGCAATACGTAACCATAGAGCTGGCAGCTGACCCGCGCGCCACCGCGGGAATGCCACGGTGACGCGCTTCTTCGACGATGTCGTGAACCAGCAAAAAGTACGGAGCGAGCTTCCAGTGCTCGATGACTTCGAGTTCGTGGGTGAGGCGCGAAAGCACTTCCGGGCGCAGCGGCTTGTAGCGTTTGCGCGCGCCGTCGAAGCTCAGCTTCCACAAATAAGAAAATGCGGATTCGCCATCGGGGACGGAGCATTCCGGAAGAATCGTTTTGTTTAACTCGAGTTCCAGGTTGCAGCGGTCGGCGATTTCGAGCGTTGCCGCGAGCCATTCCGGATGATCGGAAAAACATTTTTGCATTTCCGCCGCAGGCTTGAACCAGGCTTCGCTAGTGGTGATTTCGGGTGGAGCGACGGTGGTGAGCAATCCGCCAGTGCGAATAGCGTTCACCGCGCGATGATGGAGATGCTCCTCCGGTTTGAGGAAGTACACATTGTTTGTCGCAACGAGCGGGATGCCGAGTTCGCGGCTGAGGCGCTCGGCTTCGCGCACCGTTCGGCCGTCGCCGGGCGAGAGATGCTGGACTTCGATGTACAGGCGGTCGCTGAAGATGTCTTTCAATTGCGAGAAGTGACTGGTGCCAGAGGAGCCTAAGCCGTGTATATCGCCAATGGAAGTTGTCTTAGCTGGGGCGCAGCATGCTGCGCCCCTACAAGTGCTTGAAGCGGGTGTTCGTGCTGGCAAGGGACACAGCGCGACGATGCCGCGGTTGTGCTCGGCCAATTCCTGGAACGTCACCGGCCGCCCATCGGCAGGGGCGGGGTTTGCTTCGTCAGTCCCGTTCTCTTCGTTTGTCATCCTGAGCGAAGCGAAGGATCTCA
>CAZGBQ010000294.1:0-2083 GCA_964524045.1 uncultured Acidobacteriaceae bacterium | reverse complement strand
CACCGCCGCGTACATTCCATTCGTGTCCGTCAGCGCCACGGCCGGCATTTTCTGCTCGACCGCAGCGGCGATGATTTCGTCGGGCGACGCTACGCCCCGCAAGAACGAATAGTGGCTGTGACAATGCAAATGGACAAACAAGTGATTCGCGACCTTGCAACTGTTGCCCTTGGGGTTCAGCAGAAACTGAAGCAGGGAACGGGAAGGGAATTCCAGCAACTACCGTAACTGCAAAGTCTTGTATCCCCGGGTCTTTAGAGCCCGTGAGGGAACAGCATAGTCAGTTCCTCAGGGGCTAAAGCCCGGTTAATGCTGCCGACTTTATGTCGGACCTGAAGGTCCGACCCCCTGCTGCCACACAGACATCTCAGCCCCGAGGCTTTCTTTCTTCAGCGTGATAAACACGGCGTCGAGAGCACCAAGCCGTTGGGCTTGGTGGCGTAATGCTCGCGCAGGGCGAGGCCTTTGCCGTAGAAGACGGCGTTCCAGCCGAAGCGGCCGCGCACGCGGTCCATTTCGCGGTTCAGATACCAGCGGCGGTTCGCGCCGGTATCGAACAATTCATTTTGCCGGCGGTCGACTTCGAGATTCGTCACGCTGACGCCGGCCAGACGCACCGCCACGCGCCGGGTGAACAATTTGACGAACAACTCTTTGGCGGCGGCGAGCAATTCGCGCTCGTCGTTGGTTGGTTTGCTGAGGCGCACCGCTTGGTGCGCGGAAAAATGGTCGACGTAACGGAGGCGCAGGCCGAGAGTGCGCGCCTGCTTGCCGTATTCGCGCAGGGTCGAACCGATGCGCTCGCTGAGATACTCGATCAGGCCGCCGAGAAACTCCGTGTCAATGGTGCCGCCTTCGATGGTGGTTTCGCGCGAAACGGACTTTGGCGTGGAGGGCAGCAGCACCTCGCGGCCATCGAGGCCGCGGGCGCGCTCCCAGATTTGCTGGCCGATGGCTTTGCCGAAGGCCGCTTGCAGCGCGGCCTTCGGCACGCGGCGCAATTGGCCGATGGTGGCGATGCCACGCTCGGCCAGGGTGCCCGTGTGCACGTGGCCGATGCCGTGGAGTTTCTCCACCGGCAGCGGCGTCAGGAAGGCTTCTTCGGCGCCAGGAGCGACCATGCGGAAGCCACGTGGGCGCTCCAGCCGCGACGCGATCGACGCGACCACTTTCGCGCGTGCTGCGCCAAGCGAAACACTCAATCCGGTGCGGCCGAAAATCTCCGCCTGCAAACGCCGCAGCGTGGCCTCGTAATCGGGATAGAGCCGCTCGGTGCCGGCGAAGTCGAGGTAAAAGTCGTCGAGCGCGGCGGTTTCCACTGCGGGCGTGTAGGTTTCCAGGATGCGGCGCACGCGCTCGGCAAAATCGGCGTAGTGCTCGTACTGGCCGGGCACAACGATCGCTTTGGGGCAAACACGCAGCGCCTCGCGGAAGCCCATCGCGGTGTGCACGCCTTGGGACTTCGCTTCGTAGCTCGCCGAAGCCACACAGCCGCGTCCCACCAGCACGGGTTTGCCGCGCAGCCGGGGATTCAGCACCTGTTCGACGGAGGCAAAAAACGCGTCCACGTCGACATGCACGATGCTGGGAATTTTGGGGGCTGGGCTTTTGCACCACCCAAGCCAGGTCCAGGCCGACCACGGACTCTTTTCTGCCGCGGTTTCGGTTTGCGGCGTTTTCGTTTTAGAAGAATCAGCAGGATTGTCACTGATGCGCGGAGCTTCGGTGCCGCGACCGTTTTCTTCCGCTTCTTCTGCGAGGGCAACGCCCTCCTGCATGGTCTCGATGGCGGGGTTGAGGACTACGCTTTCACTTTCGACACAGACGCCCATGGCGGCTCCTAATACTTGTGACCGCACAGTGGTCACGGCAGGGAAGCGGCAACGTACATTGTCGTCCGAGCCTTCTTCCGGGATCGAGGGATCGCTCTTGCGAGCCGACCCCTCACCCGCTTACGGCTCGGAATCTTCAACGGATGGCGGCCGTCTCGTGAGAGCCTTTGCGGCAATGGAGACGGCGCACCACCCGTTTCCCGTTTCCTCTACCGCCCCGCACTATAGGCGAATAAAAAGCGAAAGTCAAG
>CAZGBQ010000293.1:0-3879 GCA_964524045.1 uncultured Acidobacteriaceae bacterium | reverse complement strand
ATGTCGGCTTCGGGGATGATGCCGCCGACGAGAACGGTAACGTCGTTCATGCCTTTCTCGCGAAGGAGTTTCATGAGCTGCGGGCAGATGGTGTTGTGCGCGCCGGAGAGTATGGATAAGCCGATGACGTCGACATCTTCCTGGACTGCGGCGGAAGCGATCATCTCGGGCGTTTGGCGCAAGCCCGTGTAGATAACCTCCATACCAGCGTCGCGCAGCGCGCGGGCGATCACCTTTGCGCCGCGGTCGTGCCCGTCCAGCCCCGGCTTGGCAATCAACACTCGTATTTTCTTTTCCGGCATGAGCTAGGTGATGGCCACTTCTTCGTAGGTGCCGAAGACGTCGCGCATGGCGTCGCAGACTTCGCCGAGCGTGGCGTACGACTTCACGGCCTCATATAGGAGCGGCATAAGATTGTCTTTGCCCTTGGCGGCGTTGCGGAGAGCGTTCAATCGGCGGTCGACTTCCGCTTGCGAGCGGTCTGCGCGCAGCTTGCGAAGGCGTTCGGCCTGGCGGTGCGCGACGCTCTCGTCGATCTGCAGGATTTCGAGCGGCTTCTCCTCGGACACAAAATCGTTCACGCCAACGATGATTTTTTCCTTCTTGTCCACGGCCATTTGGTAACGATAAGACGCTTCCGCGACTTCGCGCTGCGGGTATCCCCGCTCAATGGCTGCGACCATGCCGCCCATGGCATCGATGCGCTGGATGTACTCCCAGGCACCGTGCTCGACTTCGTTGGTGAGCGATTCCACAAAGTATGAGCCGCCAAGGGGATCCACCGTGTTCGTCACGCCGGTTTCATGCGCAATAATCTGTTGCGTGCGAAGCGCAATTGTCGCCGCAAATTCGGTGGGAAGCGCCCAAGCTTCATCCAAAGAATTCGTATGCAAGGACTGCGTGCCGCCTAGCACCGCGGCAAGGGCCTGAATGGCGGTGCGCACAACATTGTTGTACGGCTGCTGCGCGGTGAGCGAACAGCCTGCGGTCTGCGAGTGGAAGCGCAGGGCCCAAGAACGCGGATTCGTGGACTTATAGCGCTCGACCATGGCTTTGTGCCAGATGCGGCGCGCGGCGCGATATTTGGCAATTTCTTCGAAGAAATCGTTGTGCGCGTTGAAGAAAAACGAAAGCTGTGGAGCAAACTGATCCACGTCGAGACCACGGCGCATGCCCCATTCGACGTATTCGAGGCCGTCCCGCAAAGTAAACGCGAGTTCTTGGATTGCCGTTGAGCCTGCCTCGCGTATGTGGTAGCCGCTGATGGAAATGGTGTTGAACTTCGGAGTGTTCTTGACGCCGAACTCGAAGGTGTCGATGACCAGGCGCATGGAAGGCTCGGGCGGGTAGATGTATTCCTTCTGCGCGATGTATTCCTTGAGGATGTCGTTCTGAATGGTTCCCGAAATTTTCTTCCAGTCCGCGCCCTGTTTTTCGGCCACCGCCAGATACATGGCCCAGATGACCGCGGCGGGCGAATTGATGGTCATCGAAGTGGTGACGTTGGCAAGCGGGATCTGATCGAACAGAACTTCCATATCCGCGAGCGAACTGATGGCCACGCCGCACTTGCCGACTTCGCCCTCGGAAAGAGGGTGATCGGAGTCGTAGCCCATCAGCGTGGGCAAATCAAAAGCCGTGGAAAGCCCCGTCTGACCCTGCGAGAGCAAGTAGCGAAAGCGCGCGTTAGTGTCTTCCGCCGTGCCAAAGCCGGCGAACTGGCGCATCGTCCAGAGGCGTCCGCGGTGCATCGTGGCGTGGATGCCGCGTGTATAGGGCGGTTCACCGGGGAGGCCTAACTCCTCGTGGGCGTCCCAATTAGGCAAATCCGCTTCCGTATAAAGGCGGCGAATCGGGTGGCCGGAGATGGTGGTGAATTCGTCCTGGCGCTCGGGGCTTTTTGCCAGGGTCGGCCGCAGTGTGTTCTTCTCCCACGCAAGCTCCTTTGCTGAGGGCTCGCGCCGGGACTGTAAGACGTCCCCCGGAGTCAGAGTCGGCGTGGTTCCTCGAGGCTTTTCGATCATTCTTTAGTTGCTCCGGAGGAGGACAAACAGGCGTCTTGCCATGCAACTCTAATGCTATGCGAAAGGTAAAGGAGGGGCAAGCTCGCATGGAAGCAAGGGGTCAGTTTCCGAGGAGGGGCCACACGTTGTGGACATGAGAACGAAACGCTGGCGCCTTATCGAACGCGCTACTCGGAAACTGGCGTTATGCAATGTGTACCTTGGTGACAGCACGGCATTTGCGCCTTCGACTTTACTTTTTGTTTTTGTTGCTACTTGGCGTCCTCGGAGCCACGTAAGGCTCCTTCTCCGCTGGAAAGTTCGTGGTCAGGTACTCGATGAAGGCGTCTCGATCGCCGGAATCGATCAGGGCACCCCACTTGATCATCTTGTCTACTTCTCTTGTCCAGGCGGCCTTGCTCAATCGTTGCTGCACGATGATGCCTGGATCATGGCACTCCAGGCACGCTGTCTTGAACTTAGCTTGCGCAGGTCCCGGCGGCAAATCAGGAGATTGCGTTTGCGACAGCGCCAAGCAAACAAACAGAGTCGCGCAAACGAGGGAAAGGGATACAGCAAGTAATGCGCTACGCCTGCACATGGATTTTCACCTGGTCCACGACGTTGATGAGGTAACCGCTGGGATTCCATGGCACGGATTCCGGTTGGACGCGGCCTCCCGTGTCGGTGGTGCGCGACAGGATTGTGTAATCGCCTCCTTGAGGTGCCTTCCAGGAATGGCTCCAGAGCCGCCATGCGTAGTGTGATTGGTCCTTGCCAAGTTGCGCCGGTTGCCAGGTTGCGCCCGAGTCGGTAGAGACCTCCACCTTCTCGATATCTGCCTCACCTGCCCACGCCACGCCCTGAATATGGACAGTCCGAGATTTCACAGTCGCACCGTCACCAGGGCTCGCAATTAGAGACTTCACGTTTAAGGCTGTCGCGGGATGGGTATCCGCTACGTCCACCGCTTCACCTGGCTTCACCGGGCGATTTGGCATGCGATACCCTGGACTCATGAAGTTTCCCTCAAATTCCTTGTCGAGCACTTTGATCTCTGTCAGCCACTTGCAAGAGGCCGCGCCGATCCATCCCGGTACCAGGGCACGCGCTGGAAACCCGTGATGCTTGGCCAGCGGTGCCCCATTCATGTGCAGAGCTAGCAGCGTGTCTCCATCCATGGCTTTCTCGATGGGAATGCTGCGGATAAACGCGGGCACTTTCCCCGGTACTTCGTCCAGCCCGCGGAACATCACATGCTTGCCAGACGGTTTTACCCCGGCGTGTTCTAGCACGTTCCTTAATCGCGGCCCGCTGAAACGTGCGGTCCCAATCGCGCCCTTCTGCCATTGGACTCCAGGCACATGCGGAACGGCGAATGCCCGGCCGTTCCCAGCGCATTCCAGTGTGTTGGTGACCGCGTGCTGGTCCATTCTTTCCAGCTCGACAAGTGTGAATGTCAGTGATTTCTCCACTTCTCCGCCCACGCTGAGCCTCCATTCCGCCGCGTCCAAAGTGCTTGGCTCGTGCATGTGATTACGGACAAAGAAATGCTCCACTGGCGTGATGAACGAGTTTGCGTATTCCACCGGCATTTCCAAATCGAAGAAACGGTGGGATCGCACAATCATTCCTTCCTTGCCCGGAATCGCGACATTCTCGCCGGCCGCCCAGCTAAGCAGGGGCCAAATCGCGCCGGCAACACCTATGCCACCCGAAACTCCTGCTACAAATTCACGTCGTGAAATCATGTTTCAATCCTCGGCCATGAGCTTTCCCTGGATTGACGTGGCCTTCACCCTTACTTATCCCGCTTTGGTCAAGGAATGTCTACAACACTGCCCACGCCGGCATAGAGATAGTGATCGCCATACAC
>CAZGBQ010000292.1:0-3890 GCA_964524045.1 uncultured Acidobacteriaceae bacterium | reverse complement strand
GGCTTTGCGTCCGGATACTCTAATCGATACAACGGCTCGAGCCCTGTCCTCTTTAGTAGCTCCAGGACCGCAACGGGCGACAGCCTGGGCCCCGGCCGCTCGTCCGCGTTGGCGAATTGATAGGCAAGCACAGCCATCACGGCCGTTTGAATTCCCAATATGCTTGGATCGATTCTTTCAAAAGTGTCGATGATGGTGTGATGCCGCAAGTCATAGTCGCCCCGTTCGGTTGCCAACGAGTATGCCGGGACGCCAACCACCATGAAAGATTCGTGATCGGAATCAAAGTCAGCGTCCATGAACATCTTGTCAGCGCCGAGGGGAGCGAGCGGTCTTAGCAATTTTCTGGTCGATGCTTCGAGGTCAGCGCGGCCGTTGAGTTGAAGGCCGAGCGGCCTGTAGGCGCCTGAGTCTGTGTTGATCACGGCGCGAATCTTGTCGAGGTCAGCCTTGTGCTGTTCCACGTAAGCGCGCGAGCCGTTGGCCAATTGTTCTTCCCCCGAGAAGAATGCAAATCGGACGGTGTGCCTGAGCCGAATTTCCAAAGCTCTTAGAATGCGAGCTGCTTCGAGCACCGTGGCCACGCCTACCCCGTTGTCGTTGGCGCCTTGCGCGGGGTCCCAGGAATCAAAGTGGGCGGTTAAGAGCACCATTTCGCTCGCGTCAGAGCCTTCGAGGTCGGCCACGACGTTGCGTTCTCTCCCAGGTTTGGCGTCAAAAGAGTTCTGCACGTCTAGCCGCACTTTCACCGGGCCTTTAGCAAGCAATCGCCGAAGCAGAGCCGCATCTTCCTGGGCAATGGAGAGGATGGGAAGCGGGCCGTGCGGGTAGAAGCCAAACGCGGAGGTGTACACCATGCGGTTTGGTTTGTCGGAAACGATAAACATCGCTGCGGCGCCTGCTTTTGCCAATTGCCTCGCAATCATCAAGCGTGCGCCAGCGTAGCTGGAAGAGACGCCGCTGCTTTGCTGGTCCACAATCACGGCTGCGCCGCGAACGAGTTCGGGTCTGGGTTCTTTCCCCTCGCCGGGTGCTCCGAAATTCACGACAGGGACTTCAATGGGCCCGGGCGTGCCTGGAACCCATCCATACGAGCCGATGTAGAGGACACACCGAACCGGGCTGATGATTTCGCCCTTCGCCGGCCCATGGTGCCAAACTGAGCCCAACTCATATTCCTCGAAGTGCGCATTAGCAAAGCCAGCTTCTTTGAGGGTTTTCAAAATGAGTTCAGCGGTCGCTCGGGATTCCTGGGTTCCGGTAATTCGCCCGCCGATGGTGTCAGTAAGAGTTTCGAGAAAGCTCGACGCTCCGCCGCGAGCCATGGAATAGCCCATGAGCCGCGCGATGTCTTCCTCAGCTACCGCGGAGCGAGCCGCTTTGGGCGATTGGGGCGCGGCTGTGACCGCGCCGAGCAAGCATACGGCGAATGCTGCGAAGAATTGGCGCATGTCGTCCTCCAAGCTGGTTTTGCAATAGGGTACGGCTTTGCGTGCAGCAACATATCATGCCGGGCACAGATTTCCGGGGACTTGAATGCGCAAGGCCGACGCACGGCTCGAGGGCAGGTGAATCGAGGCTGAACGATCTGTCGATTCCAGGCTATGAAGAAGCAGCCTGCGAGCTGATTGTGCCGCGAAGGCCGAGGGCGTCGGCGTGTTCGCGCATGGCTGCGATGCAGAACGAAATGTGTTCTTCGAGCGGGACGCCGAGTTCTTCGGCGCCTTTGCGAACGTCGTCGCGGGAAACGCCTTTGGCAAAAAGCTTGTCTTTCATGCGGCGCTTCACGGAATCGACTTCCAGATCGAGGATGCTCTTCGACGGGCGCACATAAGCGCAGGCGGTGAGAAAGCCGGCAATCTCATCGCAGGCAAAAAGAGTGTGTTCGAGCGCGGATTGGCGAGGCACGTTGCAGTAATCGGCGTGAGAAAGAATGGCGCGAATGATTTCTTCCGAATAGCCCTGCTCGCGCAAGATCTTTGCACCTTCCGAGGGATGGCCTTGGTTGGAAGAGTGTTCTTGGTTCGGCCAGCGCTCGTAATCGAAATCGTGGAGCAGCGCGGCGAGGCTCCAGGTCGCTTCGTCGGCGCCGGATTTGCGAGCATAGGCGCGGACGCAGGCTTCCACGGCGAGCATGTGCTTGCGGAGCGATTCGGACTGCGTGTATTCGCAGAGCAGTTTCCAGGCGTCATCGCGCGTCGGCATGCGGTGTTCCTCCAAAAAGAACGAGTAGTGTAACGCATTGCCGCTGCCCCGCGATTCGTGGCTGGAAACTGGCGGAAAGAGTAAGGAAGACAAAGTGGCTGGCGACTCTTGACAGCACTCAGGACAAAGCCTGGAGGAGGTCTTCGATCAGGTCGTCGGGATGTTCGAGACCGATGGACAGGCGAAGGAGATTGCCGGGCGCGTTGGAGGCTTTGCCTTCATTCGAGGCGCGATGCTCAATGAGGCTCTCGACGCCGCCCAGGCTGGTTGCGTTGACGAACAGCTTGACGCGGGAAGCGACGCGAAGAGTATCCTCGCGAGTGCCACGGACCAGGAAAGAGAGCATGCCTCCAAAGCTCTTCATTTGGCGGCGGGCAATTTCGTGTGCGGGATGCGACGGGAGGCCGGGGTAATAAACGGCCTCGACCGCGGGAGAACCTGAGAGAGCGGCGGCGACGGCAGCGGCGTTGGCGGAGTGGCGCTCCATGCGGCAGGGCAGGGAGCGCAAACCGCGAAGGATGAGCCAGGAATTGAAGGGCGAAGCGACTGCTCCGCAGATCTCGCGGACATGAAAGAGTTTGTCGAAGAGCTCGCGAGCCTTGACGACCAGGCAGCCGCCCTGAACGTCGCTGTGGCCGCCGCAATACTTCGTCGTTGAGTGGAGAACCACATCGGCGCCAAGGGTCAGCGGACGCTGGAGCACTGGGCTGGCGAAGGTGTTGTCGACCAGGAGCTGCGCACCGGCCGCGTGGGCGATCTCGGCGATCGCGCTGACGTCCAGGATTTTCATAAGAGGATTGGAGGGCGTTTCTAGCCAGAGCAGCTTTGTGTTGGGGCGGATTGCCGCCCGCAGCGCGGGCAAGTCCTGGAGATCGGCGCTGGTACTCTCGATGCCCCAGAGGGGCAAGAAGTCGCGCACCAGGTTGCGCATGTCGATATAAATGTCGTCGGAGAAAATAACGTGAGAGCCCGGAGGGAGCGTTTGCAAAAGGGCGGTGGCAGCAGCCATCCCGGAAGAGAAAACCAAGGCGCAGGCGCCGCCTTCGAGTTCGCGAAGCGCTGCTTCCAGGCGCGACTGCGTGGGGTTTTTCTCGCGCGCGTAGATGAATCCGTGGATGGCCTCCGCGGCCGGCCCATGCTCGAAGGTTGTGGAGAGGTGCAGAGGAGGGGCTAGCGCGCCCGTGGCCGAGTCAATCTCAGCGCCGGCGTGGACAGCGATGGTTTCGAGCCGCAGCTTGAGCGCATGCTGAGCAGTATTTCGCGCGGCGTCGCGGTCGGAGGCGATGCCACTGGTGATTACCGTTTTTCGATTGTCGGTCATTGTTTTGTCTCCCAGTGCGCTTGAGTGTAAACAAGTTTCGACGCGCGAGTACAGGAGAGGAGACCACGAGCGGTGGGGGATACGTAGGCCGGAGGACACAAGTACTCGTGGAACAACGAGGAGCCGGAGAAAGAGGAAACCGGAGAACTGGACGAAAGGACAGCGAAAAAGGGGCGTAAAGAGGGAAGAACGACGGAGCAAAAATCAAAAAAAATCCAAAAATACTCTTGACAAGAAAACGCAGTTCGAAAGATACTCTCGCCTGCGCCAGTAACTGCCTTCCCCACGAACGTTCCGACGTTCCTCTCCTATCCGCACGCCGGAAAAAACGTCAGCAAGGAGCACCGGTGTCGGCACAATTGAA
>CAZGBQ010000291.1:2188-3911 GCA_964524045.1 uncultured Acidobacteriaceae bacterium | reverse complement strand
AGCATCTCCCGAGCAACCTGGAAGCCGCAATCGCGGGCCGAAGCTCCCGCAGCTTCCATCGATTTCAGCAAAGCCTCAGGGATCACGATGCCCGGCACTTCGTTGTTCAGCCGCAGCGCCTGCTTATAACTATTCAGCGGCCAGACTCCAATCAATACAGGGATCGGCGGTTTGCCCCCAAGCTTCTTTAGAAACGCATGCCAGTGGGAGGGATCGAAGAGCGGTTGGGTCATCGCGAAGTGTGCGCCGGCTTCGACTTTCGCGTGGAAACGAGCGATTTCGTTGTCGAGATCATCGGATACCGGGTTGAGCGCTACACCAATCGCAAAATTCGTTGCACCGCCAAGCGTCTTCCCGGCCCAATCCGTCCCTTGATTCAAACGGCTCAGGACTTTCACCAGGCCGACCGAATCCACTTCATATACGCCGCTGGTTTCCGGATAATCGCCGACCGACGGCGGATCGCCGGTAATCGCCAGGATGTTGCGCACACCGCCAACCGTCCAGGCCCCCAGCAGCGCCGCCTGCAAGCCGATGATATTTTGATCGCGTGTGGTGAGATGCGGAACGGTTTCCACTCCTCGCGCTTCCAGCGCCCCCGCAACGACTAGCGCGTCCATCCCCACTCGCGCCATCGCCCCGCTATTGATGTCGATGGCACTCACCTTGCCTGAGGCCATCACTTTATCCACTTGCTCGAAAATACGGTCGAGGGAAAGGCCCTTGGGTGGATCGATTTCCACGCAGACGGCGAACTCTTTCTTCTGCAGCTTTCTCCAGAATTTGCTTTCCGGCTCGCGTTGCGAAATCGGCGTAGGTTTCTCAACTGCTTCCACGACCGCCGCCCCTGCATGGGTCTTTGCGGGCCGCAGCGACTTAACCGCTTCCGCCATCGCTCGGATGTGCGCGGGAGTTGTTCCACAGCAGCCACCCAGGATGCTCACCCCTAGCTCCGCAGCCTCGCGCGCAAACAAGGCAAAATACTCCGGCGACGATTTCGGGTAGACGATGCGGTCGCCTTCGCGCTTCGGGAAGCCCGCGTTGGGCATGGCGCTGATTCGAATATCGTCGACCGTCGCTAGTTCTTGCAAAATTGGCAGCAGCGCCTGCGGTCCAAGCGTGCAATTCGCTCCGATCACCTGGACATTCTTGTTCTTAAGCTGCGCCGCCGCATTCGAAGGGCGCACGTCGCCGTAGGTCGTGCCTTCTTCCGAATAAGTAAGTTGCGCCACGATGGGCAAACCGGAAAACGATCGAATCGCATCCACCGCCAACAGCACTTCTTCAATGTAGGAAAAGGTTTCGAGGATATAGAAATCGACGCCGCGCTCTTCAAGCGCGAGAGCTTGCTCGTAAAAAATGTCAAGAATTTCGTTGTCAGCCGGATGGCGCGCCTGCACGCCGAGCCCCAGGGGACCGATGGAACCGGCGATGAGCACTTCGCGCGCGGCGGATTCGCGTGCCTCGCGCGCAATCTTCACTCCGCGGCTGTTGAGGCGCTGCACTTCGTCGCCCAAGCCGAGCGGCGCCAGCTTGAAGCGGTTCGCCCCGAACGTATTCGTCTCTATGAATTGTGCGCCGGCCTCGATGTACGCTTGATGGACGCGAAAAACCGCTTCCGGCTCCGTCGCGTTCAGCTCATCGAAACAGCGCTGGGAGCCTACAACCTCGTGTAGCATCGAGCCCATCGCGCCATCGCCGATGAGAATCGAGTCCTTCAGCC
>CAZGBQ010000291.1:0-2088 GCA_964524045.1 uncultured Acidobacteriaceae bacterium | reverse complement strand
CGCTTTTGTTCCATGAGCGAGGCTACCGTGCTCATGAGATCGTATTTGGTAAGAATTTCGAAGTGCGAATTGCCCATGTCCACGAAAACCGCGGGATTTTCGTGGCTCAAAATGTGCGTTACGCGCTCGACCGGCGCGGTCTTTGCCACCTGAGGCAGCGGATTGCTCATCATTTCGCGCACCACGAGCTTACGCAAATCCTTCCCTTGCAGCGCGAGGTTCAAGATTTGATCTTCATAGACCGTGCCGATCGGCAGACTCTCTTCAAACACGGGAATCTGCGAAATATCCTGTTCTTGCATGGTTTTCAGTGCGTGAAAAACAGTCTGATAGGGACGCGCCACCACCAGTTCGCGCACTTTGCCGCTCGCGTGCTTTGCTTTCACCACTTCCGCCGCGGTGATGTGCACCACCGCATCGACGTAGCCGCGCTCGCGCATCCATTCATCGTTATACACTTTGCTGAGATACCGCATGCCCGTGTCCGGCAGCAGCGCGACAACAAAATCGTTCGGCCCAAGGTCTTTCGCCAGACGCAGAGCCCCGGAGAGGCATCCGCCGCCCGAACCTCCAGTGAAGAGGCCTTCCATCTTGGCCAGCCGACGCGCGACCACGAAACACTCTTCGTCATTCACCTGGATGATGTCGTCGAGAATTTTCAGATTCATCGTCGTGGGGAAAAAATCTTCGCCGATCCCTTCCACAACGTATGTCTTCGCCTTAATCGTTGTGCCCGTTTTCACGAAA
This sequence comes from uncultured Acidobacteriaceae bacterium, assembly GCA_964524045.1. Taxonomy (GTDB): domain Bacteria; phylum Acidobacteriota; class Terriglobia; order Acidiferrales; family UBA7541; genus Acidiferrum. Next base: position 1,341 of record CAZGBQ010000291.1, on the reverse strand, counting down.
TCGTAGTACAGCGAACCGTAGGGATCGACTCCAACAATCTTCACCGCGGGATTCTTCTCTTTCAGGTATTTTCCTGCGCCACTGATCGTCCCACCCGTGCCCAGGCCGCACACAAAATGCGTGATCTTGCCTTCACTATCCTCCCAAATCTCCGGCCCAGTGCTGAGATAGTGCGCCTCCGGATTCATGGGATTGTCATATTGGTTCGGATAGTAGGAATTGGGAATCTCGCGCGCGAGTTTCTTCGCTACGGAGTAGTAGCTCCGCGGGTCCTCCGGCTCCACAGCCGTCGGGCAAACAATCACTTCTGCGCCAAGCGCCTTGAGCAAATCCACCTTTTCCTTCGACTGTTTGTCCGTCGTTGTGAACACGCATTTGTAGCCGCGCACCGCCGCCACCAGCGCCAGTCCCATGCCGGTATTTCCGGAAGTGCCTTCAATGATTGTGCCGCCCGGCTTGAGCAGGCCGCGCTTTTCCGCGTCGTTGATCATCGTCAGGCCGATGCGGTCTTTCACAGAGCCGCCGGGATTCGTGAATTCCGCTTTCACGTAAACCTGCGGCTTCAGGTCCTTGGTGATGCGGTTCAGGCGCACCAGGGGCGTGTGCCCAATCGCTTCCAGAATGTTGTTGCACTTCATCTGTTTCTCGATTTCTCCGCCGAAGTCTTTTCAGTTTAGCATCAATGCGAAATCGCCGTGTACTTGCTAATGCCTGTGTTGAAATAGTTGCGATTGCATGATGCGTTGTAATCGATATAGAGGCTGGGCTTTCGCGCCTTTTGCGTCCCGGTTCCTACCGGGAAGTCCGGCACTTTTGGTTTCTTCTGCGTCCGCCTGCTATGCTTTCTGACGCGCCAAGAGAAAATAGGCCCAGGGGAGCTTGGACGATGCCCAGAGAAAACATTTCCAGTGGAACGCAATGGGAACCGATCGTCGGCTACTCCCGCGCGGTGCGCATCGGCAACACTGTCACGGTTTCTGGAACGACGGCGACTGGAGCCGACGGAAGAATTGTCGGCGTCGGCGACGCTCGCGCGCAAACTGTACAAACCATCCGCAATATCGAAGCAGCGCTGGCAAAGGCAGGCGCGAGTCTGAAAAACGTCGTGCGCACGCGCATCTATGTGACGAACATCGCGGAGTGGGAAAAAGTCGGCCGCGCACATGGCGAATTCTTCGGCGAGATTCGCCCAGCCACCAGCATGGTCGAAGTGAGCAAGCTGATTTCGCCGGAGATGCTCGTCGAGATCGAAGCCGACGCCGTGATTGAGTGATGTAGAGGCGGGGCTTTCGCGCCTTTTGCGTCCCGGTTCCTACCGGGAAGCCCGGCTCTTCTCTTTCT
>CAZGBQ010000290.1:0-3949 GCA_964524045.1 uncultured Acidobacteriaceae bacterium | reverse complement strand
GCACACGCCGCGGGCGAAACTTCAACCACGGTCGAGGTGCGAGAACTATTTTTGAATTTGCGTGAGCGAGGGCCAGCCGAGCACAACTCGGATCTGTGTTGGATTTTCGCGCTCGGATCGCGTCATCACGAAAGTTTGGCCATCGGGGGAGACGTCATATCCCGCAACCGCCCCGCCCCGATCGAACTTGCGGTCGAACAATTCGACGGGATTCCCAGGCTGGAAGACTGGCTGAACCTCCACGGGCATGCTCATCATTTTGGTTCCGTTGCGGTAAACGATTTCCTTGCCGCTGCGGACCCAGCGCGGCTGTTCGCCGCCCTCGCTGGAAATTTGTCTACGCCCGCCGGGACCCGGCACGGGCTCGACATAGATTTCCGAGCGGCCCGAATCGTTCGAGGCGTAGGCCAGCCAGCGGCCGTCAGGCGAAAGACTGCCTTGCCGCTCAGCGGCAGTAGTGTTTTTGAAGGGGCGCATCTCCGGGGGATTGTGCAACCTGAGAAGCCATACATCCGTGCTCGTGGTCGGGTCATTCACCGTGACTGCCGCATATTCTCCCGCGATTGAGGTGATGTGACTGTTCTGAGAAGTAGGCGTTACCAACTCGGGATCCGCATGACCATCGGCGGCCACTCGGTAGATGCCTGTTTGGTGAATCGTGCCTCTGCCATCAAAGAACAGGTACCTGCCATCTGGCGTCCACGCGGGAGCGGAACTCCAACGGTTCGGAGCGATGTTGGTCACCAAGCCGCGGTCAAGGTCCAAAACCACGAGCTGCTGCCCCACAGTAGCGCTGCGGATGCCAACGGCGATTCGTTTTCCATCTGGCGAATATGCGGGATCAACGTAATCCTTGGGAGGAACATCGAGCTTTTTTTCCAGCCCTTTGCGGCTCACGAGGAACAAATTTCGAAAAAAATTTCCGGCGGCTCCTGGCGCGTAAGCCAGTATGCCGTTACGGGACACGCTGGCCTGCGCCACGTAATTCTCTTCGTTGATACCGGATTCAATCTCTGTGGCGTCCCCCAAGACGGCAAGCTTGTTGGGGTCAAACGGAACCGCCCATAGGCTGCCGCCTCCGTAGTAGACAAGGTGGCCCGCCGCGTAGGATGCGCTTTGGGCATTGTTCAGCAGCAGTTTGAGCTCGCCAGTGGTCAACTTCACGGCTTTGATGCTTCGCCGGGGCGCTAGATAGTCGGTGAAAGCAACCCAATCACCGTCCCCGAGCCAGGTTAGACCTTGCGCATAGATGTTGTCCGTAGTGGAAATGGAAACTTTCTGCGGAGTTCCGCCCGTCGCCGGGACAGTGGCCATACCATAAATTGGTACAGCAGCGACAATGATGTCGCGCGGGGTCCATGTGCCCCCGAAAAAGGTAGGCAGCTCGCAAATGACGACTGGCAGCCCGCCATCGCCTGGAGCCTTCTTTAGTTTTCCCTGGTTGAAGAACGCGATCCAATCCCCATTCGGCGAGAAGAAGGGAAACGTCGCGCCCTCCGAATCGGGAATGGCCACTGCCTCGAACCGGTCCAGGCGCCGAACGTAAAGGTGTGACACGCCGCTCTCCGCAGCCACGTAAGCCAACCGTTTGCCATCGGGCGAAAGCGCCACCGCCTGTGTCACATCAACGGCGAGTTCCTGCTTTGGTGACAGGGCTACGTTAAGCCGCGTTATCGCGTACTCGGCAGCGGCGGGTCGACTGCCAAACTTGATGAACAGCAGGGCCATCACAAGCGCGACGGCCGCGGCCAAACCCGCGAACACCCACCACTTTCGAAGCTGAACGACTGTTACTGTTGGCGAGCGCCCTGGCGCGCTCGATTGCATCATCCAACTAAGTTGCAGTTTCACGTCGTGAGCCGTCTGAAACCGCTCATCCGGGTCTTTCGCCAAGCAGGTTCGAATGACGTAGTCCAACGAAGGCGGCGAGGTGGGCTGAATCGTGCTAACTGGAGGCGGCTCTTTCTGCAGAATTGCCGAAGCAATGGAAAGCTGTGATTTCCCCTCGAAGGCCCGCCGCCCCGTCGTCATTTCATAGAGCACCGCTCCCAGCGCGAAGATGTCGCTTCGCGCATCGACTTCCTTTCCTTCGATCTGCTCTGGCGACATGTACTGAATGGTTCCGACCACTGCGCCGGCGCCGGTAATCGGCGACGAAGGACCTTGGAGTGTGACGGCCGTCTCACCGGAAAACGGAGTCCCTCCCGGGGCGGTGGAGGTCCCAGGGCCTGCGGGCTTGGCGAGGCCGAAGTCCATCAGCTTCGAGCCACTCTTGGTCAGCATAATGTTCGAGGGCTTTAGGTCGCGGTGCACCAGGCCCAGCCGGTGCGCCTTTGCCAGCGCATCCGTGATTTCAGTGCCGATCTTCAGTACATCGTTCAGCGGCAACGGCCCTTTTTGTAGACGCGCAGCCAGAGTTTCTCCTTCCAACAGCTCCATGACCAAGAAGTTGACACCGGACTCCCAGCCCACGTCATATAAATGGCAAATGTGTGGATGAGATACGGAAGAAAGCGTGCGAGCCTCGCGCTCGAACCGGCTCTTCTGCTCCGCGTCGCAGGAGAAATGAGCAGGCAGTATCTTGATAGCTACGCAGCGTTCCAGACGGGTGTCACGCGCGCGGTACACCTCGCCCATTCCGCCCGCGCCGATTGCTTGGATGATCTCGTAGGGTCCGAGTCTGGTTCTCGGGGCCAAGTCCATAACAGCCGCGCATTATAGCTCAACCGATGGGATGCTCATTTCTGCCTATCCTCGTTCCTACTTTCCGGGATTACTGAAGCAGAGGAGTGGCTTCGACAGCAAAGTAAATCTTCTTGTGCATCAAACTATTCTCATGCCCGATGACGAAGCGCGTTTCCGGGTCCTCTTCCGTAATCAGCAGTCTTAGCCCTCGCGCATTCCTCGGCACATCGAACACCAGGTCCGTCGTATACGACTCGCCCGGCCGCAAAGGCTGTGTCATCGCTGTCGAATTGTTCCCGCTTCGCGCGAAAGCGAACTGGCCTTCCGAGGAAGGGTCGTAGCTTCGCCCCGTGTCATCCACCAGCTGCACCCGGCGCGCGTTCGGAGTGAGCGGACCATTTCCGCGATGCGCGGAAATTGTGCTCGCGTCGAACCAGGTCTTCACGCGCAAGATCACGAATCTTCCGTGCGCAGCGGTTTGCTGCAGCTCGGGGCCGAGCGTCGCGGCCGTTTGCGCGGCAACGACGGAGTACGCAAGATGGCAATCAATCTCGCAAAAATATTTCCGACCGTCCGGAGGCAATGTCTCTTCACTGCTGGCAAGCGAAATGCCGCCAAGCAGGAGGAAATACCCGGCAGCAATCACGGCAACCACGCCTGCTCCCAGCTTTGCGAGGAACGCCGAGCGCCGCACCGCGCCGTAAAACATCACCAGAAACCCGATTCCCAGCAGAAAAACTGTGCCCAGGAAAAGAAGCACTACGACCGGAGCAAAGTGTGGCATGTATGCTGACATTTTCTTTCCTTCTACTCTCGGATTTCAGCTAACCCGCGCTCACGCGTGGTGCAAAATTCTCCACAAACAAATAGGCGCTCAGCACACCCAAGAGAACGAGCGCAAACATAATTTCCGCCAGGTTCCGTACGCGCAGCGACAATGCGATTTTCAACACTCGAGGTTTCCCCGGTTCGAGCTCCACTGCAAGAATCGATACTGTATTCACTGCGACTGCGATAGTCAGAGTGGCAAGTATGAGAATAGGACTACCGAAGAATCGCAGGCCGGGAGCGTCGTATCGCAAAGCCGACATCGCGACGAAATACGTTGGTATCAGTAAAAGAACAAGTCCAATCACAGCAGAAACATCGTTTGACAAGCGCACAAAAGTTTTCATGTCAGAATTCCTCAGACAGATTTACCCAAACTAGCCCGCGAGCGCATCCGGCAAACTGCCGCGCGTTCGCTCACGATGACTAAACTCTT
>CAZGBQ010000289.1:0-3990 GCA_964524045.1 uncultured Acidobacteriaceae bacterium | reverse complement strand
CAGCTTCACTTCCGAAGCGTCAATGACTTCGCGTTCGAGCAGGGCCTGCGCGATTCGCTCGAGCACGTCGCGGTTATCGGAGAGAATGCTGCGGGCCTGCTTGTACGCTGCGTTGACGATGTTTTTCACTTCCTTGTCGATCTGAATGGCGGTGTCTTCGGAGTAGTCGCGGTGCTGGGCGATTTCACGGCCAAGGAAGATGGCCTCGTCCTTCTTACCAAACGCGAGTGGCCCGAGCTCGCTCATGCCCCACTCACAGACCATGTTTCGCGCGATGTCTGTGGCGCGCTCGATGTCATTGCCGGCGCCGGTGGTGATGTGGCCGAGGAAAATTTCTTCGGCGGAACGCCCACCCATGAGCACGGCGAGCATTCCTCCCAGGTACTCCCGCGTGTAAGTGTGCTTGTCGGCTTCGGGTAACTGCATCGTGAGGCCGAGGGCCATTCCACGCGGAATGATGGTGACTTTGTGCACGGGATCGGCGCCAGGAGTCATCGCCGCGACGAGCGCATGACCAGCTTCGTGATATGCCGTGTTTTTCTTTTCCTCGTCGGAAAGAATCATGGATTTGCGCTCGACGCCCATGAGGACTTTGTCCTTGGACATCTCGAAATCCGCCATGGTGACAAATTTGCGGTTCTGGCGCGCCGCCCAAAGCGCAGCTTCGTTGACCAGATTGGCGAGGTCGGCTCCGGAGAAGCCCGGCGTACCGCGCGCAATGATGGAAAGATCTACGTCGTCTCCAATAGGCACTTTGCGCGTGTGCACGCGGAGAATCTCTTCGCGGCCTTTCACGTCGGGACGCGCGACGACCACGCGGCGGTCAAAGCGGCCCGGGCGCAGCAGAGCGGGATCGAGAACGTCAGGCCGGTTGGTAGCGGCGATTAGGATCACGCCTTCGTTGGACTCAAAGCCATCCATTTCGACGAGCAAAGCGTTCAGCGTTTGTTCGCGCTCATCGTGGCCCCCGCCAAGTCCAGCGCCGCGATGGCGGCCGACCGCATCAATTTCGTCGATGAAAATAATGCAAGGGGCATTCTTCTTGCCCTGCTCGAAGAGGTCGCGTACGCGGCTGGCGCCGACGCCGACAAACATTTCGACAAAGTCTGAACCGGAAATGGAAAAGAACGGAACGTTCGCTTCGCCCGCGATGGCGCGGGCAAGAAGAGTCTTGCCTGTGCCTGGAGGCCCAACGAGCAACACACCTTTCGGAATGCGGCCGCCGAGTTTCTGGAACTTCTGCGGGTCTTTCAAGAACTCAATAATTTCCTGCAACTCTTCTTTGGCCTCATCGGTTCCCGCGACATCCTTGAAGGTGGCTTTTTTCTGCTGCGCGGAAAGCAAACGCGCGCGAGATTTGCCAAAGCTCAAAGCCTTGTTGCCGCCAGCCTGCATCTGGCGCATCAGGAACAAACAAAAACCTACGAGGAGAAGCAGGGGCAGGCCGTTGAGAAGGAGCAAAACCCAGTCGCCGCTCCGAACTTCCTTGACTTTGATTTGCACGGTCTTGTCGCGCAGGGCTTTAGTGACGTTGGGCGCATCTTCCTTGGCGATGGTTACCTGAAACTTGCGGTTGGGAGGATTCCGGTATTCTCCCTGGAGGTCGTAGCTGAGCTGCCCGAGGTACATGGTGACTTCTTTCACGTCGCCAGCTTCCAATTTGACCATGAACTCACTGTAGCTAGGTTGCTCCTCGCGCGCTTGGCCGCCGTTGGCGGACACGAGCCTCCAGAGCATTACGCCCAGCAACACGATGGACATCCAGAAGAGAATTGTTTTTGCCGTGGAACTCGAATTCACGTTAACCTCACAAACCCTTAAACCAACCGCAAGCTACTTCTTCTATTCTGCTTCCTTTTTCCGGCGTTTGCCACTTTTCCTGGCGGTGCCGTTCGTTGCGGGAGATAGCTGCCGGAGACTGCGTCCCATGCCATTTGACGCCGCCAAGCCGTAGCCGACCCATACTTGCTTAGATGCGGTCCGGAAGCCAAAGTAATCCGGCTCAAGGGCAACGCGTCGCCTCGCTGGCTTATCCAGGAGGACCGCAAGCCGGATGGAACGGGGCTTGCCTTCTCCCAACCGGCGCAGAAGAAACTCCTGCGTGACTCCGCTATCGAGTACAGCGTCGACAACCAAAACATCACGGCCTTTCAATTCCGGACGCGAACCGAAAAAGACTTCGCGGCGCGTGTGGCCGCCCTGTTGCACGTCCCGCACGTCTTCGCGAACGAAATGGCAAACAATGGGAGCGGCGATGTGGCGGATAAGGTCGGCGGCGAAAACAAACCCCCGGTCAAGCGTGACCACCACGTCCAGGCGCCGGCCCCGGCATTCGCGCGAAATCTCTTTTCCCAGCGCTGCGACGCGAGACGCAATTCGTGCTGCAGAAAAAGGCGCGCCCTTTGCGCCGCTCAAAGCTGTCCCTCGTTGTCAATGTGTTCCGCGGCAATCACGATTCCAGTGCGGCTCTCCTCGTAAGCGGCGAACTCTGCGGCCACGGGAAAACCGCGAGCCCATGCGAGAATTCCGTCGCTCGTCAGCACGGGCCAGCCGTCGCGCTCCCAGCGGCTTACGCGTTTTTCGTTGAGCAGCCGCTTCAGCTTATGAGCGTTTTGGTGGCCGACGGGACGCAGGCGGTCTCCAGGACGCCAGTTGCGAAGGATCAATGGTGAACGCAGCCGGTCGCGGTCCAGGACCGTCTCCCTTTTACTAGTTTCCGCCCCTTGCAGGGGCCAGTCAATTACTCTGAAGCGGAAGACGCAACCCAACTCGGGGACACGCAGGTCTTGTGAGCCGCGAGACAAGTCGATGTTGTAGCTGAATTCGCAGACGCTGCCGGGGGCGGATTTTGACTGCGCGTTAGAACGCGCCCGGAAGAGCAAGGCGTCGCGTTCTCGGCGCACTTCCACGCCACCGGGTAAGGGGAGCGATAAGCCAGCATGGCCGCTGCGGGCCAGGTTCAAGACGGCTTCCACATGTTGCGCACTAAGCTGGCCGCTGGAGTGTTTCAATTCCTCCACGATACACCGGACAATGCGCTTGCTCATCGCCGCTGTGGTGTTGTTCCTCTGCTTGTCTTCCGTGCTTTCGGTGTTCTGCTTTTTCTCTGTGCTCTCCGTATCCTCTGCGAACTCCGTGTTGAGCCCCTTCTTCCCCGTTGAAAACAGATCTGCAATGGCAATCCGAGTTTCACGTGGCCGTTTGTGAACAACAGACGCGAGCTTCTCTTCGGCGAGCGCGTTGAGAAAGGCTTCGTCTTCGCGGGCAAGGTTCGCGAGGGTCGCCAGGTGTTCAACGATGGCTGGCTGGAATTGTTTCTCAAGAAGGGGCAAGAGTCTCTTTCGAATGCGGGCGCGCATTCTCTTTGTATCGCGATTCGTTGCGTCTTCACGCCAGCTCTGCTTCTTGCGCCGAAGATAAGCTCGCAGTTCGTCGCGGCGGATAGTCAGAATAGGCCGATAGACCGGGTCAGCGACAGGATGAATCCCGCTGAGCCCGGCGAGGCCTGTGCCGCGAAGAATGTGTGCGAGCACGGTTTCGGCTTGGTCATCAGCGGTGTGTGCCACCGCGATGCGCGTGCAAGCGCCAGAATCAACGAGGGAGCGGAAATAGTCGTATCGTGCGCGGCGCCCAGCATCTTCGAGATTGGCTTTTTCTTTTTTAGCTTTTCTCGCAACATCAGCCGAAGCAGAATGAAACTCCAACTTGTGTTTTGAGGCGAGCTTGGCGACGAATTTCTCGTCCGCATCGGAAGCTTTGCCGCGCAATTTGTGATTGAAGTGCACGACGCTGAGGACGATTCCGAGCTTTTCGCGCAATTCCAGCAACAGGAGAAGCAGCGCTACTGAATCCGCGCCACCGGACACCGCGACGCCCACACAGTCGCCGGGGCGCAGAAACTCCTGCGCTTCCATGTGGTGCAGCAGGTTTTGGCTTAGAGAGGGACGCACGGCTGAAGGATTCCGCACCTCTTCCCGTCATCCTAGCAGC
>CAZGBQ010000288.1:1515-3998 GCA_964524045.1 uncultured Acidobacteriaceae bacterium | reverse complement strand
GCGCAATTGACGGTCACGGCTGCGGCACTGCAGTCGATTAGCGTCACGCCGAGTTCACCGTCGGTCCCCGCGGGGCTAACGCAGCAATTCACCGCGACCGGCCACTACTCGGATGCCAGCACGCAAGACTTGACTGCGTCGGTAAGTTGGTCATCTTCGGATGCAACCATCGCGACAATCAGCAACGCCGCAGGCTCGCAGGGTCTCGCAACGGGAGTGGCAGCGGGCGGACCGGTCACGATCACGGCAACACAGAGCGGAATTAGCGGCACGGCGCAGTTGACGGTCACGGCCGCGGCACTGCAGTCGATTAGCGTCTCACCGGGTTCGGCGTCGGTGGCGGCCGGACTGACCCAGCAGTTCTTGGCAAATGGTCATTACTCCGACGGCAGCAACAAAGACGTGACGGCTGCCGTAAATTGGTCATCCTCGAACGCCAATATTGTGACCGTTAGCAATACGGCAGGAAGTCAGGGCTTGGCCAAGGGCGTGGTGGCGGGTGGGCCGGTTACGGTCACTGCAGCGCAGGGCGGAATCAGCGGGTCAGCGCAGTTAACGGTTACGGCTGCGGTACTGCAGTCGATTAGCGTGACGCCGAGTTCAACGTCGGTCTCCGCGGGGTTCACGCAGCAATTCACTGCAACGGGCCACTATTCGGACGGCACTACGCAAAGCTTGACGGCGTCGGCGAGCTGGTCATCCTCCAGTACGAATATCGCAACCATCAGCAACGCAGCAGGAAGCCAGGGCTTAGCTAAGGGAGTGGCGGCGGGAGGGCCGGTCACGATCATGGCAACGCAGAGTGGAGTCAGCGGCACGGCGCAATTGACCGTGACGGCGCCTGTCCTTGTGTCCATTGCGGTCACGCCAGTGAATCCTTCCGTGCCCGCAGGCAGCGCGCAGCAATTCACGGCAACGGGGACCTACTCTGATGGTTCCCAGCTGAACGTGACCGGCAGCGTGACATGGGGCTCGTCAAATGCCGCGGTGGCAACAATCAATTCATCGGGAGTGGCATCCGCGCTGGCCGCAGGCAGCACGACTATTTCCGCTCAAAAGGGTGCGCTATCGAATTCCACCACGATGACCGTTGTTACTCTGCAATCGCTCACCATCAGCCCATTGAGTCCGAGCATTCTTGTGGGTCGAACAGTCCAGTTCGCCGCCACAGGTCACTACAGTGATGGCAGCGCGAGGGACCTGACTTCCAGCGCGGCGTGGAGCTCGTCGAAGATGTCGGTTGCAACAATCACCTCTCCGGGTGGCTTGGCAACTGGAATCGCAAAGGGAACCACGACGATCAAAGCCGTGGTTGGCGCGTTTTCAACCTCGACCACGTTGATGGTCAACGCTGTGACTCTACAGTCGATTACGGTGACGCCCGCGACGGCTAGCGTGTCGGTGGGAGGAACCCAGCAGTTCAAGGCAACCGGAACTTACAATGACGGCAGCGTGGCTGACATTACCAGCAGCGTCGCGTGGTCATCTTCTCCAAAAAACGTGGCCTCGGTGAATAGCACGGGGTTGGCGACCGGTCTGAAGGCGGGCACTGACACAATTACGGCGAAATCTGGGAACGTTTCAGGATCGGCAACTCTGACCGTCCATTGAGGTTTGTATCGCAGAGACTGCGACTCGTCGAGCGAAATCAACCGGGCGGTGCGCGGGAAGCGTGCGAATCGGAAGTGAAGCGAATCTTCTGGCTTGAGTAGCCGCTGAGCTGCCAAACGTCCAAAAGGAGTAGGAAGCAAGGCAGTTTGGGAAGTGTAGTCGGCTAAGCGAGAGCTGACCTGGACTTAGCTTCTGCGCTCTGTGTGTTCTCTGTGCTAAATTCGTTCGGCCGTTGTTATCCTCTGCGGCCGAGTCATGGTTTCCACGCAAAATCAAAGAATCACAGCGCTGGCAGGTGGAGTGGGCGCGTCGAAGCTGCTTCTGGGGCTTTATGAGGTGATGGATTCCGCCGGACTAACGATCATCGTCAATACGGGCGACGATATCGTGCTGCACGGGTTGAAAATTTCTCCTGATCTGGACATTGTGACGTACACCCTGGCGGGAATCGTCGATTCGGCGAAAGGCTGGGGAATGCGCGCAGAGACGTTCCATGCGCTGAAGCGCCTGGCGGGCTATGGCCGCGCGAACTGGTTTAATCTTGGCGACCGCGACCTGGCGACACACATTCATCGAACCGCGCAGCTTGCGGAAGGGAAGACTTTGTCGCAGACAGCGGAGTCGATTCGAACGGCGCTGGGCGTGAAAGCGCGCATTCTGCCGATGAGCGATGAATCGGTCCCGACGATCATCGATTCGAACGAGGGCGCGCTTCACTTTCAGGAATATCTGGTGAAGCGGCGCGCGGAGCCAATCGTCCAGGCAATCCGTTTTGATGGAGCGGAGTCTGCGCGACCCGCTCCGGGCGTGCTGGAAGCCATTCGCGGGGCCGACCGCATTCTCATTTGTCCGAGCAATCCGCTGATTAGCAT
>CAZGBQ010000288.1:0-1415 GCA_964524045.1 uncultured Acidobacteriaceae bacterium | reverse complement strand
TGGTATCTTCGACAACTCTCACGATGACGGCTACGGCACTCACGGCACGGGAGTTTCGCGACGCGCTCGGGCAATTTGCGACTGGCGTCACCGTGGTTACCGTAGAACGCGAGCCGGGCTCCGTATTCGGAATGACCGCCAACTCGTTCACGTCTGTGTCCTTGCATCCCATGCTGATTCTGGTTTGCGTGGATGAGCGGGCAAAGATCCTGCCGCTGCTGCACAAGAAACAGCGTTTCGGAATCAGCGTGTTGAAGCAAGGGCAGCAAGCTATCTCGAAATACTTTTCGCAGGGCGAGCAGAACTCGGGCGCGGAAGAGGGGCTCTCGGTGCGTTTTCGGTGGACTCCGGAAGGTGTTCCGGTGTTGGAAGACACGGTTGCTCAATTGAGTTGCAGCGTGGTGGCGACGCATGTTGCCGGGGATCACACCATTGTGGTTGGAAAAGTGGAGGACGTGGAGATTAAGGGCGGGGAGCCGCTGCTGTTCTTTCGCGGGGAATACCGGCACGTCGCGCGGCAATGACACGCATTACGGTCGTAACCGAATATGTTCCCGGAGAGGTGGCGCACCTACGGTGCTCGCACTTTTGCTTCGTTCCTCAGCCCTGACAGGCTGGGCTAACGTGTTTCACGCCTGCGGCGTTAATAACCTTCGATTGTTTAACTTTCGCTTCAGTGGTGGCCGCCGAGGGGATCGCGCTTGACGCCGTATTCCGCGCCCCATTTGTCGGTCATGTGGCAGCGGATTTCCCACAATTCCGGGAAGAACTTGTGGCGCATGCCTTCTTCCAGAATCTCGACCGGGCGTCCCTTCAAGGACTTGGCGGCGAAGCCGATCGTGCGGTGAATGAGCTGCATGTGCGCTTCGCGGAATTTTTGAAACAGCTCGTCGAACTCCGCGAGCGCTTCGGCTACCAAGTAAGCGTCGCTGTGCGAGTATTCGCTGTCGTAGATTTTTTCGATGGTCAGGCCATGCTTGTCCAGGTAGTGCGTCTGGAACGAGTGCCATAAGGGCTGGTACATTTTCAGCAGGACGCGAAATCCCGGCGATTCCTGGCCGCTGCCGTTGCCGAGGCGCTTGCGAATGGCCTGATATTCCTTCGGGGACATGGTTTCGAGCAGCGCCAGTTGCTCGATCATCAGTTTCTGCGCCAGGTGGACGCGCCGGAACAGGGTATTCACGCGATTGGTGTCTTCCTGTTGCAGGTACTCGTCAATATCCAGAAGCGTGTAGGCGATCAGCTTCATCCACAATTCTTCGATCTGATGAACAATCTGGAATTGCAGCTCGTCGCGGTTGCAGAGCTCTGCGAAGTCGCTTTGGCAGGAAAGGAGCTTCTTCGTGTTCAGGTACAGTTCGTAGTCCAGAGTGCCTTCTCCGCCCATCAGGGCGTAAAACTGTTCTCGATTCACG
>CAZGBQ010000287.1:2184-4008 GCA_964524045.1 uncultured Acidobacteriaceae bacterium | reverse complement strand
ACGAAGCGGCCACCCGGTCGAAGGGAACGCGCAATTCCGGCGACGACGGGTTCCGGCTCCCTGATCCAGTGCAGCGTTGCGTTGGAAAAAACAGCGTCAAAGGATTCGACGAAAGTGAGTTCGCAAGCGTCCATCAAATGAAATTGCAGATCGGGATATTGTTCCCTGGCCTGGCGAATCATGTCGGGGGATCGATCGATACCGGTGGGGATAGCGCCCGCCTTTGCGATTTGAGCGGTCAGGTGGCCGGTACCGCAGCCAACGTCCAGGATGCGTTCGCCGGGTTGTGCGTTGAGAAGATCGAGAACCCCGGCGGCCAATTTCCAGACGAAGGAATGCTTGTCGTCGTATAGGGCGCTATCCCACTTCATGTCTTGCGCCATAATCGACCCCAAGTCGAGGTAAGCCGAACCGCACGAAGTCTGTAAGCTTAAGACGGTTTGCGTCTCGCTGGCGCCGCCAGCCCCTTTAACTTCTCCAGCGCTCTATCCTTATACGGACTATTTACAGAGGCTGCTTGCGTGAATGCCTCCTTTGCCTCCGCATTCTTCTTCAAATTCAGCAAAGCGAACCCCAAACGATACTGGTTATGCGCGTAACTCGTGTTGTCCGCCTTCACAAGCGGCGCTGCTGCTTTCAAATTGTCCACTGCCTGCGCGTTGTCTTTCTTCTCGATATTGACCTGTCCCAGGGAGCTTAGCGCCAACCCTTTCTGAAGGGACTTCTGTTGCGCCCATTGTTCATCCGTCACGCCATCCGGCTTCGGCGCCGTGTCCAGTGCAGAGACCGCCTTCTTCGCGTACGCCTCCGCTTTGTCCAATTGCTCTCCTCTCTCGCCGTAGTAATCGGAAAGCAATAACAACATCCCGATGTTGTTCGGATCCTTGTTGAGCAGCCCGTTGGCAACCTCCAACATTTTTGCGGTGTTCTGCGCTTCCTGATAGGCGGCCGCCGCAACACCAAGCGCTTTTGGCGCGTATGGCGAGTCCGGGAAAGTCTGTGCGAACTTCAGCAGAAACCCCGCCCGTTTCCCTGGATCTTTCGCCTGGTTCACTCCGCTGAGCACGAGCTGCTCAACGTACGTCAGACTTTCCTTGTTTGCTTCCAGCGCGCGCGATTTCTGCTCTTCCCACGCTTTCTCATCCGTGCCGGCGGGCGCTGGAGCTGCCTTGTATCGTTGGATGATTCCGCCCGCTTTCTCGCCGTACGAGGACAGCCGTTCCACATCGCCCTTTTCCGCGGCCGCACGCACCATGTTTACCGCATTCGGGAAATTATCCGGATCGAGCGCAAAAAGCTTGTCACCGTATTCGAATGTCTTATCGTAATTCTTCTGCGCCAGGTAATATTCCACGAACAGATTGTCAGCCACCAGCGGATAGTCGCCTTCTTTACCTAGCCCCTCGGCAAATTTTTGAAGGAGCGCCAGCTTTTGCGCCGGATCCGTGGCCGCGTTAATTTCGTTTAACGCGTGATCTGCGTCCGAGCCAGCCTGGATCGGCACGTACTTCCCGATCTGCTGCGCAACCGCGCCGCCTGCCAACGTTCCCAGAAAAAAGATCAGTCCGGTAAACCACCTGGTCCGTCGCATACTTCACCTCCGCGCCCCCATAAAGCGGGGCCTGCCACTCTTCGTTCCAGAATTGCATGCATCTTAGTGCCGCGCTTCGTGGCAGGCAAATGGAATTCTCGCGCCGACCAAGAATGCTTTGGTTTTTGACAGGAACGCTCTGGCGTGCTCGCCGCTCAGGGCTCAGCAAGCAATATCCGTAAATCCCGCAAATTGTTTCCCGTCGGTCCGGTCACGAGGGCATCGTCGAGTCG
>CAZGBQ010000287.1:0-2084 GCA_964524045.1 uncultured Acidobacteriaceae bacterium | reverse complement strand
GTAAATCCCGCAAATTGTTTCCCGTCGGTCCGGTCACGAGGGCATCGTCGAGTCGTGAAAAAAACGTGAACGCATCGCTTCGCCGGAAAAAGTCTTGCGGATCAAGCCCCGCCTCGCTTGCCCGTCGCAGTGTTTGCCCGTCGGCCACTCCGCCCGCTCCGGAGCTATTGCCATCGATTCCGTCTGTTCCCGCGCTCAGCACAGCTACGTTCTTACCTGCGATTTTCTCCACGCATGCCAGTACGAAAGAGGAATTTCTTCCACCAATTCCGTTTCCTCTCACTGGAGAACTCACTTCTCCGTCCGCAATCAGTGCTACGCGGTGCCCGCGATGGATCGCGCACAATTCCTCGAGCCGTCCTAATAGCAACTCCGCTGCCTTCTCTACCGGCAAATCATCTGCCGAATTGTCACAGCGTGCCACGAACCCCTTGGCTTCCGCCGCCCGGTGCGCCGGATGAAACAGGTCATCCATTCCAAGCGCCAGAATAAATTGCGACCTCGTGAACGCCTGGTCGCCATCCTTCGGCGTTTCCGGTAATGTTCTTTCGTCCAGCCAGCGCTGCAACGCCGGAGAGAATTTCTCGCGCAGCGAATGCCTTTCTATCAGGCGCTTTGTACCGGCAGCCGTCGTTGGGTCGGGCAGCGTTGGCCCCGAAGCCAGCGCCGACTCTTTGCCTAAAGGCACATCGCTCACCGCCAGCGTGATCTTTGTGGCTTCTGCGGCGGCAGCCGCGAGCCGCCCGCCCTTCACCGCCGACAAATGCTTTCGAACCACATTGATCTCATCGATCGACCCGCCGCAAGTCACGAGGGCTTGATGCACCTGCCGCATGTCCTCAAGCGTTTGCCGGGGATCGAGCGGCAGCTCTACAAGAGCCGAGCCGCCCCCCGACAACAGAAAAAACACCAGCGTCTTCTCATCGCATCTCTTCAGTAGCGCAAGAATGGCCTCAGCCGCTTTCCAGCTCTCCTCGTTCGGCACCGGATGCCCCGCCGCAAAATACCTGAGGCCAGGAATGGCCCTGCGCGGAAGGGCAGGCGCCGCAACGACTCCTTCAAAACGCACGAAGGGCGCCAGAACCTGGGCGAGTCCATCCACCATGGCGTGCGAGGCCTTGCCCATCGCCACTAAACGCAGCTTTTCGAACTCCGCAAGGTTGTACGATTTTCCGTCGCACCAAAGCCGCGTCCCGTCCCGGCGCAGCTTTTGCTGCATCGTCGCGGGAATATCAATCGCAGCCAGGGTTTCTTGGAAAATTTGGCGGGCGAGTTGTTTCAAATCCGCCATAAGGGCCCGTCCGGGATTTTTCAGCCTTTCAGAACTTCCGGGTTCAGCGCATTCATCGGCCGCTGCCCTGCGAAAAGCGCAATCACGTTTTCCGCGGCCATGCAGGCCATTTTCGTCCGCGTTTCCAGCGAAGCCGACGCGATGTGCGGCGCCAGCACCACGTTCGGACGTTTAAGTCCCGGATGGATAAACGGTTCGTTTTCATAGACGTCCAACGCCGCACCCGCGATTTTCTTGTTCTCTAACGCCGCGACCAGCGCAGCCTCGTCCACCACCGACCCGCGCGCGGTATTAATGAGAAACGCCGTTGGCTTCATCCAGTGAAACTTCGACGCATCGAATAGCCCGCGCGTCTCCGGCAGCAGCGGCACATGCACGCTGATAAAATCGGCCTCCGCCAAAAGCGCGTTCATCTCCATAAACTCAGCCCGCAATTCATTTTCGACCTCAGCGGACGCGCGAAACGCATCCGTGTAAATCACACGCATGCGAAAACCGTTTGCTCGCCGCGCCACCGCTCTGCCAATCCGGCCGAATCCGACCAGCCCCAGGGTCTTCCCCCATACGTCGGTTCCCACCAATTGATCCAGGTTCCAACCTTTCCAATCTCCTGACCGCGCCAGCGCTTCTCCTTCCCCCAATCGTCGCGCAACAGCCATCAACAGTGTCCAAGCAAAGTCCGCCGTCGTTTCATCCAGGACGCCCGGCGTGTTCGTCGCCACCACGCCGCGTTTCGTGCATGCGGCAACGTCAATATTGTCAAAGCCCACCGCCACGTTCGCCGCAACGCGCA
>CAZGBQ010000286.1:0-4020 GCA_964524045.1 uncultured Acidobacteriaceae bacterium | reverse complement strand
GAAGCATACCGGCTACGCGAACGGAGCCTTCGCTCTTATCCAATCAATACGCCGGGTTTGCGTGTGCGGATTTTGATTTTCTCTGCTACGCCGGCACGTTGCCGTGGTTCGTAGCGCCGGGCTTCAGCCCGGCATCTTCGCGTTGGACTGCGGCAGCCTTGCTGCCGCTTTCTCCGTGATGGATTGTACCAGCCGCTTAGAAGCCGGGTCGCGCCCTACGGCGCGATCGCGTTCACGAAGGCCTGGCCGTTCGGCGTGCCTACGCCCGTGACATTATCCCACCCTACCGCGGTGGTCAGAGAAGAGTCCGTTCCAAACGTGAGCACGTCCCACCGCGTCGAGAACGGGCTGCCCATGATGCGCGGCCAGCGGCTTGGGTGTCATCCCGAACTCGGTCGCGTGCATGCCCGTGGCAAGCGGGCGTAAAGGTTGTCGCGAACGCGCGTGAGGGATCTGCTGTTGACGTTCTTGCTTGTTCCGAAGCCGATCGGCCAGATCTTCTTAATAGCCGCGGTAGACGTTCACGTCCATGTTGGGGTTCGTTACACCTGGATTGCCGCGGAAATCGGCCCACACGCCGTAACCTTTCGCGCTGGCATCCACCGCTGCGCCCGTGTAGTCGCCGATGAATGCTCCGGCGAACGTGATGTAGGGATTTGAAGATTGCGTCGTGAAACGAGTTTCTGTTGCGAAGCCATCCGAAGAGCTTCGCGCCGCATAATCCAGACAGACCGGACCAGGGAGGAAGCTCAGCAGACCCGTTGTTGTGTCTAATACCTGGGCGTGGCAGTCGTCCGTGTCCGGAGAATAGGCCCGCGTGTGGTAGGTGACGATCAGCCGTCCGGCATTGAAGCCCACGGCGGAATACACCTTATCTTCGGCGCCGGTGGTCACCACTTGAGGTGAGCTCCAGGTGGTCCCATCGGACGAAGTAATTAGTTTGACTTGATTCGACGTCGGACCGACGAATTTGCCGCCCTTTTCAAATCCACAGCCAGGATTCGCCTGATCATCGGCCCAAGTAATGGCCAATTGTCCCGACGTGGGATCGATGGCAAAGCTGGGAAAGCTGTTGATGCGGAACTGCTCTCCACTCAAAGTATCGCGGCCTTGGGCCACATTCCTCGGATAGCAATTGAAATCATCATAGGCGCGGGCGACCTCTGTATTTGTGAAAGTCTGGCCCCCGTCTGTCGAGCGAGCCACGATGATTGCATCTCCAAAGAATCCGGTGCTTGGCGTGGCGCCTTCGTAGGCCACGTACAGGGTTCCGTCGGGCGCAACCCGTGGCTGAGAGCCTTGATTGAATGGGTGAGCAGCGTCGCTCACTTTCACAAAATCGGACCAGCTGTTTCCACCGTCATGCGAAGTAGAGATCACAATCGGCGAACTGCCGAAGCCGAACAGACCGCCGGGACGAGCCTGAAAGCGTGTCCAGGTCACATAAACCGCGCCATCGGGCCCAACGCTGATCCATTCTTTGTCATTAAAGAACACATTCGGGTCCGTAAAATGGACCATGTGCGGTGCGTCCCAGGTCATACCGCCGTCGTGGGAAACGCTCACGGCCACCCCGCTTGCCGTGCTGTGCGCCCTGAAGTTACAGGGGAGACCCGAGTAGTACAGCGTGCCGTCCGGAGCAAAGGCCAGCACCGGGTCACCGCAAGAGCTCAGGCGCGCAAAGACGCCCTGTCCGCCTGTAGCTCCGGTGCGGCCGGGCAGCACCACATCCGTGAAAGTCTGCCCGCCATCCATGCTCACGAAAACTGAGTCGCCGTCAAAGCGATACTCGTTTGCGGAGGTGACCACGTTGTTTGGATTCGTGGGATTGATAACGATGTTGGATTCGTTTTGCGGATTGTAACACTTGGTGCCGTCGGCGAAGAAGAACGTCGTGTCACCAACAATAGCGTCGCTGGTCTGCGTGCCGGCGAACGGCGTATAGAGCGACGTCGAATTGCTGAATGGCGCGAAGCGGCATCGCGAGACAAATACTTTGGCGTTAGCATCAGGGCGGGAGGCCAGTGCAGCTTCAAAGTCCGCTGGAGTGCGGAGACCGTCGTCGTCCCCCACGAGCGGATTCGGTGCCGAGTTCTTGAAGTGGTTGCCGGAAGAGCCACGCGTTGAGGCGGAATTTGAATACGAAGCTAGTGACGCAATGACCAAGATTGCGATGACGCCCAGAGTTACCAGCAGAATCTTCTTCTGTTTTCCTGAAATCATGTCGAGAGATCTCCCTTCCCACCCGGCTGTCGTGTCTAAATTAAGCGTTGCACTGTTGGCGCGACGTTAAGCTGATATCTTTCTTGTGTCAAGTCACGAAATTGTCAGAATCAAAGCAGGAGAACTAGGCCTGCTAGGACTTCCTCCGCCAGCAAACTGTCGTGTTTAACTGAGGGCGAAGCCCGTCTAATTGTTCAATTCTTGCCGGCGCTGCAGGCGACTTTCATCGAAACTTCGGCCATGGGAATCAGGGCCGTGGGTTGAGCGTAGCAATGTCGGTATCCATTTGTGGTAGGCTAGGCCCCGAGAGCAGGCAGATCGCGCCTGACCGATTCCTCCAATTCCCCTCGCTCCAGGAACTTTCGAAAAGGAGGCCCCATGAAGTTTCGGCGGTTCCACATTGTTCCCTTCGTGTTCCTGATCGCTGGCCTGCTGACTTCTTGCCAGCAGCCTTATCACGAGAAGGAAGAGCGCTATGTTTTCGTGGCCTTCAACACCAGCTTGCCCTATTGGCAGGAAGCGGAGTCGGGTCTGACGGACTCCGCCAAACAAATGGGTGTGAAAGCCGAGCTTGTCGGCCCCGCCAACTTTTCTCCCGATGACGAACTGAAAGCGTTTCAGCAGGCCATCGCGCAAAAGCCGTCAGGGATTTTGCTGTCCGCTTCGAATCCCGACCTCTTCAAGGGCCCGATCAGCGCAGCTATTCAGCAGGGAATTCCCGTGGTTTGCGTGGATGCCGATGTTCCGGCCTCCAGTCGTATTCTCTTCATTGGCACAGACAACTTTCGCGCCGGCCAGGAGAGTGGCAAGCGCATGGCGGAACTGCTGGCCGGCAAAGGCAACATTGTGATCATCAGCATTCCTGACCAATACAACCTCAATGAGCGCGTGCGCGGTGTGAACGAAGCTCTGAGAAAATACCCTGGAATCAAAGTCGCGAAAACCATCGATGACAAAGGCGACTCCCGCAACGCTTACGACGCAATTTCTGCTCTTCTGCAGGGTAAAGACAAACCGGACGGAATTATTGGCCTCGAAGCTTCCGGGGGCGCCGGCGCCGCCGATGCGCTTCATCGCATGGATCTCACCGGCAAGATTCCCATCGTCGCCTTTGACAAAGATCCGGAGACGCTCGAATGGATCCAGCGCGGCGCCATTACCGCTACCGTCGTGCAAAAGCCCTACCTCATGAGCTTTTATGGCCTGAAGTTTGTGGACGATTTGCACCACAATGCGGTTCACGAATTCAAGGATTGGAGAACGGCACCGGCTCCTCCGTTGCCCTCGTTCGTGGATACTGGCACAGCGGTTGTCGACAAGAACAATCTTGCAGTTTTTCGCGAGGCGCTGGCGGCTCACCCTAAGCCGATTTGAAGTCCTGGAGCGCTGCGCGAGTCGACAAAATAGTCTTGCGGTTTTCCGCGAGGCGCTAGCGGCCCACCCGAAGGCGATGTGAATCGGTCCTAAGCGGTAAGTTTAAGGAAAGACAACTTTTTTTGGAGAGTTATAGCGCCGCACTGGGAAGAGTGGATTCACGGGACGCGGTGGAAAAAGAAATTAGGTCTTGAGTGTAAGTTCTGAGCAAGACCAATTCTAAGGAACGGGAGTTTGGCCTGCGTTGTTTCCCCGTCACACTTCTTGCTTGTTTCAGATGCGCGGCGGGAGAACCCGTTCTGGAGAGCGGAAGCCCAACGGCGCCTTGGTCTGCAAGCTACTTCAGGTATCGTTTTCTTGACTTCCGCGCGGGACTAGGCGAAGCCCATGGCGGCGAAGGCGGTAATGGATGCGCAGCCGAGT
>CAZGBQ010000285.1:0-4033 GCA_964524045.1 uncultured Acidobacteriaceae bacterium | reverse complement strand
GCGAAGTGGCGCGCCCGGTGAGATTCGAACTCACGACCCCATGCTCCGGAGGCATGTACTCTATCCATCTGAGCTACGGGCGCGCAGTCTGGCGCTCCATTCTGCGAATTGAAGAGCGCGCAATGTGTCGCAACGCGGCAAACTCGTTCGACTTTCCCATTCTAACGCGTCTGATTCCTTCACGCCAGAGGACACTCTATACGCGCCATGCGGCCGCGCCCGGAAAAGCGCTCCTAGCCTAACCAACAGCGCGCGATCGAATTTCTTTGGCCAGTTTTTCAATATCTTCAGCCTTCTTAAGCATCGCCACGGACAGCACTTTAACCGAATCGGTTTTTTCTACCTCCGCCTTCAATTCGCTGGCGAGTTGAAACAGCCGTTGGATGCTTTTCTTAATGTCCTTCTGGTTGGCTTCGAGCATCGCCTTGGAATCGACTTTCGGCTCCTCGCCATTCTCCTCCCTCTGCTGGCCGGGCCTGGGAGGATTCTGCTTGGGCCGCGCCTGGGCGCGAATGCCCGATTGAATGGCCGCAAGAGGTACGCCTGAAACAAGAAATAGAGTCAGAAATCTTCGCCTGGATTCCCGCATTGCATAGCTCCCATCTGCACGTTCCTGGTCCGGAGAGAGCGATGCCGCGCCGTCCCGGACCTCTACCAATGTTATACTCCCCCTTTCTTAAAAATCATGCCAAGTTCTCTTAGCCATTGGATCGACCTGACAATTCCGAACGCGCTTCGTCTTCTGGGAATTCTTCTAGTCGCGCTGGTATTGAACCGCTTGCTGCGCGCCCTTACCCATTTGATCGTCAAGCCGGCCGCGGCGCAGACCCGCCAGTCTCAGCTCCGCGAGCAGCAGACCCGCACGCTGGCAGGCATTGTTTATAGCGCCGGGAGCAAAGTGGTGTGGGCCGTCGCCCTCCTCACTGCTCTCAACGAATTCAAGATCAACATCCTGCCCGCCGTGACCTTTGCCGGCCTCGCCAGCCTGGCCGTCGGTTTCGGAGCGCAAACGTTGGTCCGCGATGTGATCACCGGCTTCTACATCGTTCTGGAAGACCAATACGTCGTCGGCGATACGATTCAAATCTCCGACTACATTGGCCGCGTGGAACATCTCACGCTTCGCCGCACGGTGATCCGCGACCCGCGCGGCGCTCTGGTAACCATCGCCAATGGCGAGATCCGCACCGTCAGCAACCTTAGCCGCGACTGGTCACAAGCGTTTGTCGACGTCTCCCTCTCCCCGGAAAGCCCCATCGACAAGATGCTGCAGGCGCTTGATACTGCCGCCGCCGGTTTGCGCGATGACCCCTCCTGGGCCCCGGCGTTGGTGGACGGACCGCGCATCCTCGGCGTGCAGAACCTCGACCGCTCTGCTTCCACGATTCGACTGCAAGTGCGAACCGCGCCGACGCGTCAGGATGAAGTAGCTCGTGAATTGCGGCGGCGGATTCAGGCGGAGCTTCACAAGCAGGGGATACCCGTTTCCAGCGTTCAGCGCATCGAACTTACCGGCGTAACCCATTCCTTGCAGGAAGCCGCGCAGTCGGATGCAACGGATTAGTCCAGGAGGACGAGCATGGCCCAGATTACCTACGATGAAGTAAACCTCATGCTGCGCCTGTACGATTTGCGACGGGAGCCACGGCTGCGCCAGGCGCGGGCCTGGTTTACCGACAATTTCCACCCTGAGTCTCCGGAAGACATGATCGAGAAATTCCCGCAGGGCGGCGAGGAAAACACCTTTATCCGCATGGTCATCAGCTACTGGGAAATGGTGGCGAGCATCGTGAATCGCGGTCTGATCAACGATGAGCTCTTTTTCGAAAGCAATGGAGAAATCTGGGTCGTTTGGGACCGCATGCGCACGATCGTCCCTACCTGGCGCTCGGCTTTCAAAAACCCGCATCTCTTCCAGAACATTGAAGAGACCTGCAAGCGGCTGGAGGCCTGGCGCGAGAAGCGCGCGCCGGGATCTTCCGCTGCCATGCGCCAGATGTTGAGCCAGTCAAGATCCAAGACAAAAGCCCTGTAGCACTCAACAGCTCACGCTGAGTGAAATTACCCCAGACTCCGGGCCTTTCAATTCATTGCGCCCTGCGAATTGCTTCCGGGGCCAGTTCGCGCTCGCTTTGCGCATACGCTTTGGGCTCTGCCATTCTGACGCAATTTCGCCCTGCGTCCTTCGCGGCATAGAGCGCCGCATCCACTTCGTTAAGCAAATCCCCCACCGGCCGCCTGCCCCACACCTGGCTTAGCAGCAAGCCTAGGCTCATCGTAATGGGGACTCGACCTGCTGGAGTATCTACCGGTTGCGCCGCGATCGTCTTTCGAATGTCCTCGGCTCGCAGGAATGCATGGGATGGATCGCAACCGTTCAAAATCACCAGGAACTCTTCGCCTCCGTATCTTCCCACGAAGTCATACAACCTTACCGAAGACAGCAGGCGTTTGGCTGTTTCTTTCAAGACTTCATCCCCCGCAGGATGTCCATACGTATCGTTAACGCTCTTGAAATGGTCCAAGTCTCCCAGCAGGATTGCAGTGCACTTACCTTCTCGCTCGGAGCGCGCCAGCTCTCGTTCCAATAGTTCCATGATTACGCCGCGGTTCCAGAGAGAAGTCAGCGGGTCATGCGTCGCCTGGAAGCGCATCTGTTCCCGCGCTTCAATCAGGCGGTCTTCCAGGTCCAGAATGCGCATCCCCGTGCGTAATCGCGCTTTTAACTCTTCCGGGTCAAACGGCTTCGTCAAATAATCATCCGCACCTGACCCCAGTCCCGCTACGATGTCTTCTTTTTTTTCTCTCGAAGTAAGCAAAATCATGTAGACGTACGACTGCTCTTTTTGCTTTCGGACTTCCCTGCAGACTCCGGGCCCATCGAGTTCCGGCATAACCCAATCCAGCAAAGCCAGTCGGGGCCCGTCGGACTTGCAAAGCTCATCAGCGGCAAACCGGCCGTTCTCCACGGCAGTTACCTCATAGCCCGCGCGCTCCAAAGTTCTCTGCAAAAGCCTTCGCGACGTTAGTTCATCGTCCGCGATGAGCATTCTCATCGAGAAACCTCGGTCAGGCAGGAATCCAATTGACGTGTAAGCTCCTCGGCGATTTTCTCGAACTCCGCAAGAGATTCAGCGAACTTTGCGGTTTCCCCGTTTCGGCCTAGATGCTCCAGGCACGCCGCAGCAGCGGCCGCTTCGCCGGCGGCCATGTTGGACAGCATTCCCTTGAGCGTATGTGCGGCCGCCGCAATTCCACTAGCGTCTTGCGACGCAACTGCTTCGCGCAACGCCTCTGAATGCCGGGGAAACTCTTCCTTGAAGACCAGCATCAGGTCCCGCATCAACTCCCGGTCGTTCTCCACTCGTGCGAGCAATTCATCAAGATCCATTACCGAGCGCGACATTAGCTTTCCCCCTGGCAGGATCAATCCCTCTCGATTTACTCCGGATTTCCAAGCCGATTTTCGACGTGACTTGCGGCTCATGGCGCGGCTATCGATGCGCCACGTAGACACACCGCGCCGGATGCACGCATGCTCCTAGGGAAAGGCACGCCCATGCCCACAAAGCAACGCGCGCGGTTAATCTATTCGATTGATAAGACTAGGATTGTCTTCTTCAGCGGGATGCCAGACACAAATCAGATTTCCACGGTGGGACAAAAACGCAAGACTTGATTCACTTTGGGACATTCACGTCTAACGAGATGACTCTAACTTGGTACCTGCGCGGCAAGGCCGGCTTCATCCCAGTTTTGCCAGGCTTCGACGAATTTGCCGTTCTGAACGCGCACTACGGAAATGCCCGTCAGGTTCACTGGCGTGCCGCTTGGGGTGTGCAAACAGCCGATGGCCCAGTGGACGCAGGCCAGGTCGCCCTCTGCCAGCAAGACGATTGGCTTGAAACTGAATTTTGAGAACTGTGCGTGGAGTGCATCATAAAAGCGAGTGAATTCTTCACGCCCCGTATAAGCCTTGGCGCCATCATGCAGGATACATTCAGCGCTGTACAGTTCCTGGATAGTTTCGCGG
>CAZGBQ010000284.1:0-4035 GCA_964524045.1 uncultured Acidobacteriaceae bacterium | reverse complement strand
GCGCAACTCGACATTCTCGGCGACCGCATGATCGAAAACGTGTACTTCACCTATTTTGCGGTCGTGGGGATGGTTTCGCTGTGGTTGCCGATTCTGTTTTTTGCCCGAGGCGCGGCCACGGATTTTCTGCGTGGGCTGGCAATGAAGGCCGGCCACTCCGGGTGGGGCGCAAATGCGTTGCACCAGACGTGGTGGGGCCGGGCGCTGGTGGCGTCACGCTGGAGCCGCGGGCTCTACGCTGCGATGAAGTGCCTGTGCTTTTGCTACTTGGGATTGGAGCTGGCATTGACGCGCGGGCCAGTGGCGCTGGTTAGCGGACTTGCCGGTGACGTCCACGCGTTGATCCGGGTTGGAGCGCATGTATTGACGTGGGTGACCGCGGCATTTTGCGTGGTGCGCGGCTTGCCGGTGTTGCTGGAAGGCTGGAGGTATTTTGCAGGAAGCGTGGCCGGGAATCGCCGAGCAAAGACCGCGGCACAGGAGGCAGCGTGAAGGACGAGAAGGAGGTAAACGAAATCGAGGAGGTGAAGGAAAAGAACGCGCGAATTGCAGCGTTTTTTGATTTGGATGGGACGCTAATGCCGTTGCCGTCTTTGGAGCAGCGATTCTTTCGGATTTTGCGATACCGGAAGGAAATCCCGTTGAGGAACTATCTCTTGTGGATGGGCGAAGCGCTGTTGGTGCTGCCCCGTGGAATGAGTGCGGCCACGCACGCCAACAAAATGTATCTGCATGGCGTGCAAAGCTTTGGCGCGAGCGACGTCGCGAATAGCAGCAAGAATCTTCAGGAAGCGAGAATCTGTAACGAGAGTGATGCGGAAAACTGCATTTCTTCCGCTCACGCGGGCGGCCACCCCAAGAAGCTCCCCTCGAAACTCGGGGCGAGCAGGGGAAGCCAGGCCGGGGGACAGGCGTCGGCGGCTCCTCCCAAAGGGCAGCGGCGCAATCCACGACTGCCTGTCCCTCTCTTCTTCGAGCCAGGAGTGGAGCTCGTGGCATGGCACGCAACGGAAGGACACGAAATCGTGCTGGTGAGCGGGACGCTAGAGCCGCTGGCGAATGCAGCAGCGCGGGAGCTAGAGGTGAAGCTTGCGACGGGAGGAATTGTCGCGAAGATTCGTGTATGTGCAACGAGGCTTGAGGAATGCGGTGGCCGATACACTGGACGCATCGCGGGCGAAGCCACGTTTGGACCAGCCAAAGCGAGAGCGATGCGTGCGTTAGCGCAAGAGATACATTTGGACTTGGCGCACTGTTATGCATATGGAGACAGCGCCATAGACGAGCCCATGCTTGCGTGCGTTGGCAATCCTGCCGCAGTGAACCCTTCGCTGAAGCTTGCAAGCATTGCGTTGAAGCGCGGCTGGGACATTTTGTGCTGGAGAGAAGAAAAGGAATTAACAGAGAGGACGCAGAGTTCGCAGAGGGGACCGAGAAACGACAGTAAGGAAAAAGATACGCTAATTCACAAGCCCACCTTGCGGCAAGCAGAAAGATGCACATGAACGAACTCCCGACACGGAATTATCAGAGCCGCGAAGACGCGATGTTGTGGCTGACCAGCGGAAGGGCCAACGGTCTTGCGCGCGAAACTCGATCTGCAGCGGAGCAAAGCGGAGTTGCAAGAACGGTTGCGCGAGAAATTGCAGAAGCGTGGGCGGCGTGCGGAGCGTTCGAGTGGATCGCGCTTGGATATTTGGCACTGTCCAGCGTGCTAATCGCAGTGTTCGCAGAAAATTTGGCGCATCCGGCCAGATTGATCGGCACGCAGGCGCTGGTGTCGGCAATCATTTTGGGATTGTGCCGAGCCGGAGCATGGGAGAGTAAGACAGACATTCGCGTCAGTTCCACAGGAACGCTTTCATCCCGATTCTGGCACTTCTGGAGGCAATGGTATCCGCACCTGTTTTTTCTCTTCTGCTTTGAAGAGATGAGCCGGCTGGTGCACCTCGTGAATCCGGCGTGGGAAGATGCGAAGCTGCTGGCGTTCGATCGCTGGTTCACAGGCGTGAATCCCTCGCTCTGGCTCGAGCAGTTTGCGCATCCGGCGCTGACGGAGTTCATGGAGTTTTCGTATTTCACCTACTTTCTTTTCTTGCTGATTCTCGGCGCAATTCTCTACCGCCAGCGCGATTTCAAAAGTTATTGGGCGGTGATGACGTATTCCGCGGCCGGCTACGTTTTTGGCTACGTCATTGCGATATTTTTTCCGGTGCAAAGCCCGTGGTTCACCCTAGCGGGGATGTGGCACGGCGAACTGGTTGGCGGGCCGTTCACCGCGCTAATCAACTTCATCGAAAAATGCGGACGTGTGCATGGCGCGGCGTTTCCTTCGCAGCACGTCGCGGGGGCCATGGCGGCGCTCTGGGGAGCATGGCGCCACCGCCGATGGCTATTTTGGATTTTCCTTCCATTGGTCGCCAGCATGTGCGTTTCGACGGTGTACGTACGAAACCATTATGTGGCGGACGTGCTGGGAGGAATGGTCACGGGGACGTTGGGATACTTCGTTGGGACGTGGTTGATGAAGAAGCAGGGTCATGAATAGGCGCCTTCTTGAGAATTCTTGAGAAAGCAGTTTGCCTTTATGAAGAGTCTAATATTGAGCCGGATGAGGGAATCGAGAGAGTTACGGCGCAAAGGAGAAAGGCACAATGCGCTGTGAACTCAGAGGAACGCATCGGAAGCAAAGTATAAGTCATGGGAATGAACGAAGCTGCCGGATCAGATCGAGGGTCGGGGCTCCTACCGCGATTGTCGCCGCCGCCCTCATCGCGATTTTGGCGTCGGCGTGCGGATCAGGATACGGATCACCGTATCGGCAACCACCGCCGCCAACCGCCAACGAAATTTTTATCGTAGACAATTTTTCGGGCGACGTGAGCGCGTTCAGTGCGGCATCGGGAAAGCTCGCACCGGTCGTCGGCTCGTCGGCGATGTTCTCTCCCTTTCTTACGCAGTTCGCGGTCGAGCCTACTGGAAACTTTCTGGCGGCAGTAACTACGACGGCGCAGATGGTGTCGACGCTGCAAATTGCGAACATCGGACCGGGCGGCAAGATCACCCTAGCCCCGCTAACGAACGGCGTGAATGGTCCCGTAGCGCTGGCGATTTCCTCGCAAGGCATCATTGCCGTAACCGACCCGTTTCAGCAGTCCGTGCAGCTGATGAGCCTGCAGAACAACTTGCTTTTCCAGGGCGCCTCGGCCGCAACCGGCCCGCTTCCGCAGGACGCCGTGTTCAGCGCCGACGGCAGCCGGTTGTACGTAGGAAACGACGGCGACGGCACTATCTCGGTCTACACGGTTTCCGCGCAAGGAGCCACCCTGCAACCAGTACAAACCGCCACGCTGCCGGTAGCGGCTGGTGAGTTTGCTCCGAACATCGTGCGCGTAACGCTTAGCGCCAATGGGAGCAAGTTTGCCACTACGACAGCGGACGGGCGCTTGTTCGTCGGAGACGTCAGTGCCATGAACGGCACGCTTTCCGGGTTCGCCGAAGTCCACACCGCCGCGAACGCCAACCTGGAAGAAGTGGTCTTCGACCCGAGCGGACAGAACGTATATACGGCCGACCAGGACAACGGTGGAATTTACGCATTTGCGCTAAATGCCGGGGGAGTGACGCCGGTCCAAGGCTCGCCGTTTTCTACGGGAACCTTGCCTGGAGGCCCGAGCGGCATGGCGTTCAATTCTGCTGGAGACCGGTTGTACGTAGTGATGGGCGCGCAATCAGCGGTGTTCACCTATTCGCGGAATACGAGTAGCGGCCAGCTAACAGCCACTGGTGACGTAGTCAGTACCGGCGGATTTTTAGCGCAGCGGATTGTGCGCGTGCCGGCGCACTAGGTTGAAGATCAGCGTTCCTTGTAAAGCTCACCGTCTAGGCGGTCAAAAGCTTTTAGCGAACTACCTAACGCACGGTGATGCTGGATTTCCGGCTCGCATGCGGCCGCGTTGCGTTGACTTACGTTAGAAGCTCGACCTAAGATGAACGCGACATGCCCGGTGCCCAACCCCTCCTAGGCCAGACCAT
>CAZGBQ010000283.1:0-4044 GCA_964524045.1 uncultured Acidobacteriaceae bacterium | reverse complement strand
ACGCCATTGTTCAGCGCCGCACGCAAATGCATGCGGAGTTCTTCTTCCCGGTTCAGCGCCACCATCATCGCCAGCGTCAGCATGCTGCGCGTCTCCTTGGGCAGGCCGGGCCGCGTCCAGATTTCTCCCCACGCGTATCGCGTAATCAAATCCTGAAACGCGTCGTTGAAATCGTTCCGGTTCTTGAGCGCCGCGTCGACATGTGCATCTCCCAGCACGCTACGCCGGACCTTCATCCCCTCTTCATAGCGCTGGCGTTCATCCATCGGAACCCCCTCACGCTTCGAGAAACGCGCTGACTTCCGCGGTAAAGCGCTCTGCGTCTTCGACATTGCAGAGATGCGCGCCGGAGAGTTCCACATAGTGCGCGCCGGAAATGTGCTCCGCAAGAAAGCGCAAATCCGCAGGCGGCGTGGCGGGATCGCTTGAACCTGCGATTGCGAGCACGGGAAGCCGAATCCCGCTAACCTTGTCGCGAAAATCGAAGTCGCGAACCGCGGCGCAACAAGCCGCGTAGCCTTCCGGCTTTGCTTCGTCGAGCACTTTCCTCGTCGCAGCCACAGCGGCCGCGCCTTTTTCCCGAAACGGACTCGTAAACCAGCGTTCGATGGCCGCAGCTGCCACCGGCTTCATTCCCTCTTTTTGAACTGTGGCGATCCGTGTGTTCCACGTTTCCGCAGTTCCAATTTTCACCGCCGTGCTGCAGAGAAGGAGTCTGTCCAGCCGCTCTGGGACATGGATCCCCAGCCACATGCCGATCATTCCCCCCATCGACAATCCACAGAAGTTGACTCGGTTCAGATGCAGGGAATCCAGCAAGTTCACAACATCTTTCGCCAACAAGTCGATCGAGTACGGTCCCGGTGTCAGCGAACTCTGCCCGTGGCCGCGCGTGTCGTAGCGCAAAATCCGAAACTTCTTCGCGAGCGCCGGCATTTGCGCATCCCACATGGAATAATCCGTGCCAAGCGAATTGGAAAAGACCACAACCGGCGCGCTCTCCGGGCCTTCCAGGGAGTAGTGGATTCGCACGTCGCGAAGTTCCGCAAAGGCCATCGTGTTTATTCTCTTTTCGCTGAGATTGCGCTTCTGCTGGCGGCCACCACTTGCTGAACGTATTCTTCTGCCGCTCCCAGATACTTTCGCGGGTCAAACAAGCGGTCCAGGTCGGCCGCGGAGAGCTGCGCCGTGATTCTCGCATCTCTGCTCAAAACAGCGCGCAGATTTCGCTTCTCGCGCACGGCCCGCGCGCAGGCTGCCTGCACGATTTCGTGAGCTTCCGCTCTAGGCAATTTTTCCGCCAGTGCCATGCTCACCGCTTCCGCATAAATCAAGCCATCGGTCAGCTCCAAGTTTTTCTTCATGCGTTCAACGTCAACTTCCAGTTTCGGCGCGATAACCATCAGTTGATGAAGAGCGCCTGCAGTGACCTGCACGATTTCTGGCAACACTTCCCATTCGGCCTGCCAGCCGCCCAGGCCGCGCTCGTCCTCCTGCGTCATCGCCGAAAGCAGGCTCGCGACCAGACTCGGCACGCGCAGCGCCGCCGATAACATCACCGCGCAACTCACCGGGTTGCGTTTGTGCGGCATGGTTGACGAGCCGCCGCGCCCTTCCTCGGCGGGCTCGAAAATCTCCGCCACTTCCGTCTGCATGTGCAGGGAGAGGTCGCGCGCAATTTTTCCGATCGTGCCCGCAAGCATTCCCAGCGTCGCGCCCACTTCCACCATGCGATCGCGGTGGCTGTGCCACGGCAGTTGCGGCAATCCCAGTTTCATTTCCACAGCTAGCGCACGCGCAACCTCGGGCCCTTTATCGCGAAGGGCCGCAAGCGTGCCCACCGCTCCGCCGAATTGCAAAACGAGGCAGCGCTCGCGCGTTTCGGCAAGCCGCGCGCGATGCCGCAGCAACGCGTCAAGCCAACCCGCGATTTTCACGCCCAGCGTTGTTGGCAACGCGTGCTGCATCCACGTGCGCCCGGCGATGAGCGTGGAACGATGTTGCTCGGCAAGTGTGGCTAGTGATTCCGCAAGAGCGTCCAAATCCTGCGCGAGCAAGTCAAATGCTTGCCGCAACTGCAAAATCCGGCCCGTGTCAATGGCGTCCTGACTGGTGGCGCCCCAATGGACGAACCGCGCAGCTTCTTTGTCCTTTTTCGCAACGAGCGCCGTCAGTTGCTTCACAAGCGGGATCGCCAAATTTCCAGCGCGCGCCGCACCTTGTGCCAACGCGGCATGATCGAAGAACTCTGCCTTGCAACTTGCCCCAATTGCAGCCGTTGCGACGGGCAGAATCAAACCAGCGCGCGATTCAGCCAACGCCAGCGCGGCCTCAAAATCGAGCATGCCTTGCAAAGTTGCGGAATCGGAGAATACGGCATCGACGGCCGGCCATCGGAAGAGAGAATCAAGCAGACTCATGCGAAGAGTGTACGCGCTCCCTGCAATCAAACGAAATCGTCTGCGACCTTAGTACGGGTCAGTTTGAATTTTGTCATTCGTGACACAATAGGTGCCAAAATTCACACTGACCCGCTACCACCAGATGCGAGCAAGTGACCGAAACGCAGCGGCGCCCTTCAGGCCGGCCGCTGTTGTCTGCGAATTCGCGGTAAGAGAGTAGCGAAAACAAGCTTGACAGTACAGATGCGCGTCCTCGAATGGAATCCTTCGCCACTGTTCGTTGTCTCGATGAGTCCGCCGAGTCGTCCCTCGGCCTGGCAGCGTCTTGCGCCCGAAACTTCCGAGTGGCCCGTCATCCCCTCGCTTACGCAGAACAGTTTTGCGAAGTTGCTACAGCTCCTTGTGACCGCCCCTGATCCAACTCTTCAAAGTTCAAGTCGCGCGTCTCGGGTAGGAAGAGCAGAGCCAGCATGGCTGCGCTGCAGTAGACCACGTAAATAATGGGAAGGTAATACCATTTGTGAAGAACATCCTGGCCGATGAGCCTTGCCAGCAAGGGCGGCGCGATCATGCCGCCCAGGATGCCGGCGAGGCCGAAGGAGATTCCCGTGCCGGAGTATCGGAATTTTGTCGGGAAGCTCTCCGAGGTCAGAATGGGGGCTAGTCCGTGCAAAAGCCCCAATCCGAAAAACGTGATGAGAAATTGTAGGAGCATCACCAGCGGAATGCGCCTGCTTAGGATCGCAAGGGCGGCCGGATAGGACAAAAGTGTCGTGAGACCGATGGCGAGGTACGCGACCATTCTTCGCTTGCAGAAGTCCGCCAAAGGCCCGCTGAGGAGCACACCAAGAACGTCGCCGATTCGGCTGATAAATATGACGGCTGCCGTGGTCGCCAACGGAATACCGGCAAAGCGCATGAAGGAAATGGCATATGTCCCGCTGACGACTGAGTCCATGACCTGGAACGCCGAGATCGTGGCAAGGAGAATGATGGGAAAGGCGTGTTCCTTAAGAACACCAAGGCTCGGCGTCTTGGCAAGCTGTTCTCGCTGCTTAAGCTGCTCAAAAAGCGGAGAGTCGGCCACCTTATACCGCGCCAGCAGTGCCGGGATAACAATGATGGCGGAAAGCAGCATGGCGATCCGCCAGCCCGTGGTGGCGAAGTTCTTTCTCAACACCAGAAAAACGGCACTTGCCGAAATCAAGCCCAGGGAGATGCCCAGATTGGCAAGCGACATCCAGAAGGCGCGGGACCGCCGCCTTGCGCCAAATTCGGCGAGCAACGAAGTGGCGCCGCCAAACTCTCCGCCCACGCCGATCCCCTGAATGATTCGCAGCAGAACCAGAAGTACGGGTGCTGCGATGCCCAGCTTCGCGTAACCAGGCAAGAGGCCTGTTAGGCAGGTGCTGCCCCCAACGATCAGGAGATTGACCAGGAATGCAGTCTTCCGACCGGCGCGATCACCGAAGTGGCCAAAGATGAACGCGCCTAGAAAGCGCGCTGGATATCCAGCTCCCAGCGCCAGGTAAGAGAACACTAGGGCTCGCGTGGGCGGCAAATTGGGGAAGAATATCTCCGGGAAGGCACTGGCTGTGGCAAATCCAAAAATGGTGAAATCATAAAACTCCACCAACACCCC
>CAZGBQ010000282.1:0-4057 GCA_964524045.1 uncultured Acidobacteriaceae bacterium | reverse complement strand
AGAAGATTGAGGGAGAACAGAGCATTGAGGAGATTTTCGGGGAAGCCCGGATTCGGATACAGATGCAACCAGCCCTGCGCCGACCCCACGCGCAAGAGAGCTACGGCAATGAGCATCAGCGTGTAGTTGGCGGCCGGGCCAGCCAGCGCCATCCAGGCCGCGCGATGCGGGTGACGGCGCTCCCAAAGGGGATCGTAAGGTGCGCTGGCCCATCCGATGATGGAGCGGGTGAAGATCAGCATCAGGATCGGCACCACCACCATGCCCCAAGGCTCGCGCTGGATGTGCGGCACGGGATTGAGCGTAACCTGTCCGCCGAGCGAAGCCGTTTCGTCGCCTCCGATTTTTGCGGCCAGGGCGTGCGCGGCTTCGTGGCAGGTGGTGGAAAAAAGAAAGACAACGTACCACGTGAAGCCAAGCGCCAAGAGCTCGGGCGAAACGTTGGGCATGGAAGTCTTTTTGTCCCCAGCGAGTAGCGTAGAGGGAGCAAAGCGCGTTTGCAAGGATAGGCGCCTATCCCTTGCGGCGCTGCAAACGAAACGAAGTGGAAGCTTCCTTCACCATGACTTACGGAGGGCGGTTATGAGCCCAGTCTCTTACAGCGCCAGGCAGCAGGATCTTTATTACCCCGCAAAGGATCTAAGCAATTTCCCGGCTGCGCGACCCAAGTCCGACGCGGAGTTGTGCGCCTGGATGTGTTTGCTCTCTTATTGCGACCAGCGGCCGGCGAGCTTTGCCTTTGACCAGAACACGATTTCGGCGAAGCTGAAGGCGTGGGGCTTTCCATCGGTGCAATTCTTTGAAAGCCAAGATCATCGGAAGCAGGAAGGCACGCACTGCTTCCTGGCGGTCCACGACGATGCTGACGCGAGCAAAAAGCTGGCAGTGGTGGCGTTTCGCGGCACAAACAAGGATGACCCTACGGACGTGCTCGATGACATTGACGCATTCCTTGTGGACTGGGATGGCAAGTCCAAAGTGTTTGATGGCTGGAAGGACGCGCTGTGGGAAGTCAAGGATCCGTTGCTCCAGGCGCTTGGCGAGATCGACCATCGATTGCTCATTACCGGACACAGTCTAGGCGCGGCTATGGCCACGCTGCTGGCCAGCCTGAAACCACCGAGCGCGCTTTACACGATTGGCTCACCCAGGACCGGTGACCAGAATTTTGTGGATTCACTTGGCGGCGTGCCAAGCTTTCGGTACGTCGATTGTTGTGATGTGGTCACCAGACTTCCTCCTGAGCTTCTCGGTTACGCCCACCTGGGCAATCCCTTGTACATCGATGCGGACCGGAAGATTACAGAGAATCCCAGCGAAGGTTATGTTGCGGCTGACCAACTGCGTGCGCGAGAGGACTATTTGGTGGAATACGCGTGGAAGCTGGGGAATGTGGGAGTGCGCGATCTCGCCGACCACGCGCCGATCAACTACGCGACTGCGATCGCCGCGTCGCAGACCTAGAAACCTTTTGACTCGCGGAGGAATTCACCTTTTGGAACCTGCAAGAAGCGACTCCAATCTGTGTTAATAGCCGAGCTGAGGCGCAGCATGCTGCGCCCCTACAAATGTCTTGCCAGATTAGGGAGTGGTTTGAGACGGGAACGCCCGTACGCCCGATTGCGAAAATTCGAACCGAACCTGCCATTCGCTGGGAACGCTGCGGCCGCCGCCGTCCGGCGAAGTGAATTCCCATTTGCGGGCGGCCTTCAGTGCGAGATCAGCGAAGAACGGGCTCGGCCCCGGGTCGGCGAGTTCGGCGCTGGAAACATTGCCGGCAGGATCAACGTGCAACCGCACGCCCACGCGCACAATGCCGCGAATCGTCGAAAGCGCTTTTTCAGAAACTTCAGGCAAAACCTGGTCCAGAACCTCTCCGCGGGACGCGCCTGAGGAGGGATTCTTTGGCTGGCCCGCGGATACTTTCGTTTCCGTACGCAACACAGCTGGAGCCGGAGACACAGCCGGCCCGGCCGGTTCTACTTTGGCGGACCGTTTTCCAGGCGCAGCCTGCGCCGAGTCGCGACTCCCTAAAGATGAATTTGGCTTTGCGCTTCGCGAAGCTTCCTGGCGGCCAGGTTGTTCGGCGGGAGGCGCTCCGGTTGTGGAAGCAGAGGAGGACGTTTCCGTCCGGCGGCCGAGAATTTTCGGCAATGTGATGATGGCCGCAAGAATCAGAACCGCAGCGACCAACGGAACGACGTAGCTTGGGAGCACGAGGGTTCGCATTGGCGCACCGGCTTGCACAGGTTCTGGCGAAGACTTTTTCGCGACGGTCGGCGCCTGTCGTGGTGATTGCAGCCTCGCGGCCGGAATCGCGGCAACCGGTGACAGCGGCACGGACAAAGGAGACATGGCGTTGGCCACCGCTGCGGCTGCAGCCGGATTCAAGCTGGCGCGGATTTGCGCCAGCGTCCAACGGTGCGCGGGATTCTGCCGCAGAGAATTCTGCGCGATATCCAGGAAAGGCTGCGGAAGAGTCTTTGGTACCAGGGGATCAGCTGGTCCTCCCAGTTGCCATTGCGGAGGCTGCTGCGTAAGCACTTCAACGATGGTCATACCCAGTGACCACATGTCGCACGCCGAAGTGAGCGGCTGATGCGCTGATTCCGGCGCGTCGTGCAGGTCCATTTGCGCGGAGGAGCTGCGGCTTGCGCCTGCAGGGGAGAGCCTGTCGCTGGAAAGCTTCACTTGGTCTGCGGTAGCCAGAATATTCGAAGGCTTCAGGTGCGAGTGAACCAGCCCCTGCCCGTGCAAATCAGACAGCGCATCCAGCACCGGGCCAAGCATATCGCGAGCTTCCGCAGCCGTAAGGGCGCGCTGGGGCAGAATCTGAGAGAGATCTTCCTCGGCGTATTCCATAACCACATAGAGGAGATCGAGGTTCGCCAGGCGGCTGCGGCCGCCCTGATACAGGCGGAGCACGCTGGGATGATTCATCTGTGCTGCGCGGCGCCAAAGCGAGAGCTGGAGATCGCCGGAGGGGCCTTCAGGAATCAGCTTGATGGCCGCGTTCGAGGACTGCGGGCCTGCGAGCTGGGTGAGAAAAACGACAGATTGGTCTGAGCCGCCAAGGTGGCGTAGCAGAGGGAAAGTATTGTTGATGACCTGGCCTTCGTACTGCTTCCAGGAAACGCTCATGATGCACCTCACGCTGGAGGATTCTCCACCAGGAAATGAGATCCGTTCCGTTGGGCCGGCGGAGCCACCCTGGAGACCGCTTTGGCGTCTGTGGCAGGGCTGGAGTGTCCAAAAACTTGCTAATTCGCAGGCGCCGGGGCCGGGCGCTCGTCGTTTTTATTCTGGCACGAAATCGACTCCGAGGGCGAGCCGGATTCTAATCAGTAAAGAAGCGACGGCCTGATTCGTCGAGTTTTGGGTACGAATCACTTGGAACGGGTTCGCGGGCGGGAAGCCCTGGCTGGAGTAAGAAGGCACTTGGGCCCGCTGACAAAGGGATTGCCACGCTCGAAGAAGCGTAGCAGTTTGTCCGCGGCGCGCGAGATGCCGATCCGAACGGTCTTGCCAATAGGGCCCGCGGGGCGGCCGATGGTTCCGAGCCACAGCGTCTTGTTGGCGCAAAGATCGACTCCATCGTGGCGGCGGTCGATTTGCAACGCTTGCGCAAGGCGTCCGGGACCACGCGTTAGATCGAGCACATTCGTGGTCTTGCGGCGCCGCTGCATGAGCTCGATGCCTTCGAGAGGTTCGAGGGCGCGAATCAAAATCGCGGCGGCGGTTTCGGCGGGCTCGCTCACGATGTTCAGCATGAAGTGCGCGCCATAGTTGAAGAAAACGTAGACGTGGCCCGGGGCCAGATACATGGAGCGAATCCGCGGAGTCGGTCCGCGAAAATGATGTCCCGCTGGATCGCCCGGGGGATACGCTTCGGTTTCGACGATACGGCCGCTCACGCGCCCGGCAGGCAGTTCGCGAACCACCACTTTCCCGATCAGAAAGCGCGCAAGCTCGACAGTGTTTGTGGGAAGTTCGGCGCGGCGGAGCCTGCGGATCGCGATTCTTGCAGGTGGTTCATGGAGTGCAGCAAGAGGCGAGG
>CAZGBQ010000281.1:0-4057 GCA_964524045.1 uncultured Acidobacteriaceae bacterium | reverse complement strand
GGGGGAGAAGCGAGCTAACGTGTTCGAACGCTATACAGAGAAAGCGCGTCGCGTCATATTTTTTGCGCGTTACGAAGCCAGCCAGTACGGCAGCCCGTACATTGAAACGGAGCATCTGCTGCTGGGGTTAATGCGCGAGGACAAGGCCCTGGCGAACCGCTTCCTGCGCCAGCAGGGCTCGATCGAGTCCATTCGCAAGGAAATTGAAGCGCGCATCACCATCCGCGAGCGCATCTCCACTTCGGTGGAAGTGCCCCTGAGCGCGGAATGCAAGCGCATTCTGAATATGGCTGCCGAAGAAGCCGAGCGCCTCGGCCACAAGCACGTCGGTACCGAACACTTGCTGCTAGGTATCCTGCGCGAGGAAAAGTGCTTCGGCTCCGAGATTTTGATGGAGCGCGGTCTGCGCCTCTCGACTCTGCGTGAGGAGCTTGCGCGCACTTCGGGCGAAAAGGCGGCGGCGGCGCGGCCAAAAGAAACGTCACTGCTCGCGGAGTTCAGCCGCGACTTGACGCAGGCGGCCGGCGAAGGGTCCCTTGATCCGCTGGTGGGCCGCGAAAATGAAGTCGAGCGCGTCATTCAGATCCTGTGTCGCCGCACCAAGAACAATCCCGTGTTGATTGGCGAGCCTGGTGTCGGCAAAACCGCGATCGTCGAAGGTCTCGCGCAGCGCATCGCCGACGGAGACGTTCCTCCCTTTCTAGCCGACAAGCGCATTCTTTCGCTCGATCTTTCCCTGATCGTAGCGGGCACGAAGTACCGCGGCCAGTTTGAGGAGCGCCTCAAGACCATCATGAAAGAATTGATGGAGAGCCAGAACGCCATTGTTTTCATCGACGAACTGCACACGCTGGTCGGAGCCGGCTCCGCGGAAGGCTCGCTCGACGCCGCCAACATTCTGAAGCCGGCATTATCGCGCGGCGAGATTCAGTGCATCGGCGCGACAACTCCCGGCGAATACCGCAAATCCGTTGAAAAGGACCGCTCGCTCGAGCGCCGCTTCCAGGCGGTAAAAGTGCCGGCTCCGAGCGAGGAAGAAGCCATTCAGGTCATTCAAGGCGTGCGTGAACGCTACGAGAAATTCCACGCCGTCAGCTACACCGAAGAAGCGCTGCGCTACTCCGTTTACCTTTCGAACCGCTACATCCCCGACCGCTTCCTTCCTGACAAGGCCATCGATTTGATCGATGAAGCGGGAGCGCGCGTGAAGCTTCGTCAGGCAACCGTTCCGGAGGAAGTCGGCGAAGTGCAGAAGCGCGTGAAATTCATCACGCACCGCATGGAAACGGCCATCGCCAATCACGAATTTGAGAAGGCGCGCTTTTATTCGGAAGAAGAGCGCAAGGAAAAGGAAAATCTGCGCAATCTGCGCGAGCGCTACAAGCTCGACGACGCATCGACCGGCGTGGTCACGCGCGAGGACATCGAAGAAGTGGTCTCGCGCTGGACGGGTATCAGCGTCACTTCCATCAAAGAAGACGAACAGCAAAAGTTGTTGCGCATCGAGCCGGAGCTGCACAAGCGCGTCATCAGTCAGGACAAGGCCATCACCGCGCTGGCGCGCGCCATTCGCCGCAGCCGCGCCGGCCTGAAGTCGCCGATGCGCCCCGTGGGCTGCTTCTTTTTCCTCGGGCCCACCGGCGTGGGCAAGACGGAAGTCGCGCGCCGTCTGGCAGAATTTCTGTTTGGTTCGGAGAAGTCGCTGGTTCGTTTCGACATGTCGGAGTTCATGGAAAAGCACTCCGTTTCGAAATTGATTGGCGCGCCTCCAGGATATGTGGGTTACGAAGAAGGCGGTCAACTAACCGAGCGCGTCCGCCGGACGCCTTACTCCGTCATCCTGCTGGATGAAATCGAGAAAGCGCATCCGGACGTTTTCAACATTTTGCTTCAGGTGTTTGAAGACGGGCAGTTGACCGACGGGCTCGGCAACACCGTGGATTTCCGAAACACCATCATCATCATGACTTCCAACTTGGGCGCGCGGCATTTGCAAAAGCGCACTGGCCTGGGGTTCCAGTTCGGCAGCGACGAAGCCGGCCACAAGACCATGGAAGAAATGGTGATGAACGAAGTAAAGCGGGCGTTCAATCCGGAGTTTCTCAACCGGCTGGACGAAGTGATTATTTTCAATCCGCTCGGTGATGAAGACCTGCTCCGCATCATCGATTTGCTTGTGGGCCAGCTGAACGATACGCTGATCCACCGGCAGGTGCAGGTTGTCCTCACGCCGGAGGCCCGCCAGTGGATTCTCGAGAAGACGTGCGCGGACCGCAGCTATGGTGCGCGTCCGTTGCGCCGGGCTTTGCAGAAGTACGTCGAAGACCCGCTCTCGGAGGCGCTGATTCAGGGTGGAATTCAAAGGCCCGCGACACTGCAGATTTATGTCGCCGGGGGAGGCCTGTCGTTCCGTCCTGTCGGTGAGGCAACCCCTGTAGTTCACTAGCGAATCTGACACAACGCACGGCCGGCCCATACCGGGTGCGGCGGGAGAAGAACATCTTGAGTTTGGGGGCGCGGCCTTGACCACCGCACTGGCCGCTCAAAGAAGAGTTTGTTCGCCGTTTGGGGTGTTTACGGCACGCGTGACCCAGGTCGTCGCGCTCGTTTTTCTTTTTGCGAGCGCTTCTCCTGCGTTGTCGAGCGCCGGCGCGCGCGACGAAGTGCCCTCCAAGGCGGTTCTCTTCGCCGCGTCTCTAGATTTGGTCACTGGCAAGGAAGTATTAGAGGACCACTCTTCGACTGACCAGCAAGCCGCCTCCGCGCAGCAGCAGTTTGTCATCGACCATATCGAGTTTGTAGGGAATCGCCGCGTGCGCAACGACACGTTGCAAGCGCGCATCTTCAGCCGGCTAGGCGATCCTTACAACGAAGATACGTTGCGGCGGGATTTTCAAGCCCTGTGGAACACGCAATTCTTTGAGGACGTGAAGCTGCGCGTCGAAGACTCGCCGAAACCAAATCGCAAAATCATCGTCTTTGAAGTTAAGGAACGGCCGCAAATCCGGCGCATCCGCTACGACGGCATCCACTCCATTTCCGAGTCGGACATCCTGGACCGTTTTAAGGAGCGCAAAGTCGGCCTGAGCGTCGAGAGCCAGTTTGATCCGACCAAAATTAAGAAAGCGGAAGTCGTTCTGAAAGACCTTCTCGGTGAACATGGGCGCCAGTTTGCGAAAGTCACCCCCCAGTATGAACGCATTGCCTCCAGCAACGCTGTCATTCTTGTTTTCAAGATCGATGAAGGCCCCAAGGTCAAAGTTGGCAAGATCAAATTCACCGGTAACAAGGCCTTTAGCGACCGCAAACTGATTCGCGCCATGCGGCATGATCGACCCTATGCGATTCCGTTGTATTTCCTGAACATCGGCGTGATGTCCAAGACCTATGACCGGCAAAAGTTGACGGAGGATCTGGAAATTGGCGTCCGCGGTCTTTATCGCGACAACGGCTACTTTAAGGTTTCTGTCGGCGAGCCGGTTCTCGAAAATATTGATACCACTCACGCGCGCCTCGGCGTTCCACTGGTAACCGGGAAAGGCCACGGCAAAGCGGTCAACATCACCATCCCCATCGTCGAAGGCGAGCGCTACCGCATGGGCACGCTGAAGATTGTCAGCGCCGATCCGGACAAAGCCCTGTCCTTGAAAGCGGAGGCTCTGAAGACGGCGTTCCCGCTGAAAACCGGCGACATCTTCTCCACGGAGAAAGTTCGCAAGGCTCTTGAAAACTACACAAAGATTTACGGTGAATACGGATTCATCGATTTCACTTCCGAGCCGGACACGGAAATCAACGAAGAGAAAAAAATCATCGATCTGACGCTGCGTTTCACGGAAGAAAAGCAATATTACGTCCGGCAGATCAATTTCACGGGCAACACCACCACGCGCGACAAAGTGATTCGCCGCGAGCTGATGATCGACGAAGGCCAGCTCTTCAACAAGCGCCTCTGGGAGCTGAGCATTCTTCGCCTTAACCAGCTCGACTATTTTGACAAGATCGAAGCGGACAAGGCTGCGGAGATTAAGCGCAATAACAAGAACGGCACCGTCGA
>CAZGBQ010000280.1:0-4066 GCA_964524045.1 uncultured Acidobacteriaceae bacterium | reverse complement strand
AAGGCGTTAAGCCTTTTCTTTTGTTCATCGTGGAGGGGGAGAAGGGGAAGCCGCGGCAGGCCCCCGCGGTAGCCGCGCTGATCCATCACGTACTTCACGCCGGGGATTCCGCATTCGGACACGATCAGCTTCGACGCACGTAGCAGAACGGTTTGCAGTTCCCGCGCTCGTTCATGATGTCCCTGGCGGAACAACTCGTAAAGCGCCACGCACTTTTCCGGCAGCGCGGAGGCCAACGCCAGGATTGCTCCTCGTGCCCCAATAACCAAGCTGGGGTACAGCGTCGCGGCGGAACCGGTGAGCACCTGAAACGCGGCCGGCACGCCGGCGATGGTTTCTGCCAAACGCTGAACGTTCCCAGCACTGTCCTTGATGCCGATGATGTTCGGATGTTCCGCAAGCTTGCTGATTTCCGGCGGCTCCAGGGAAACTCCAGTGAACTGCGGGACGGAATACAGCAACAC
Organism: uncultured Acidobacteriaceae bacterium; assembly: GCA_964524045.1. Classification (GTDB taxonomy): domain Bacteria; phylum Acidobacteriota; class Terriglobia; order Acidiferrales; family UBA7541; genus Acidiferrum. The sequence continues at coordinate 3,602 of CAZGBQ010000280.1, read as the reverse complement.
CGGAATCGGCGAGGCATCCGCCACGCGCCGATAATGCTCGATGTAGACTTCCGCCTTGTACATCGGTTTGTAGTAATAGGGCGTCTTGACCAGCGCCGCGTCATAGCCAAGTTCCGCCGCGCGCCTCGTACGTTCGATAGTCTCTGCCGTCGATTCCGCGCCCGTCCCAGCGATCAGCTTCTTGCCCCTGGCGGCCATTTCCTTTGCGGTCGCAAGAATGCTGTCCATTTCCGTCTTCGTCAGCAGAACGGATTCTCCCGTGGAACCCATCACAACGTAGCCAGCGAGGTCCGTTCCGTTATACTTGTGAAGATTGTGCTTCCAGTCCGCGACGGCGATCTGCCCGTCAGAGCCGAATGGTGTCGTGAGCGCGGGAAAAATTCCAGATAAAACCATATGACTCAGTCTCCTGATGCGGGCGCGCCGGAAGCGGCGGCCTGCCCGCGGTGCAAGTCCTGCAACGCCGCAACTTCGGTGCCCTGCTCATGCAAAGCCCGAATGCCGCGCGCCGCGGCATTGGCGGCCGCGAGCGTGGTGATGCAGGGAATATTGTAGCGAATCGCGGCGCGGCGAATCGACTTCTCATCGTAGAAAGACTCGCGTCCTAACGGAGTATTGATCACCAGGTCGATCTTCCCCGTCTTGACGAGGTCCACGATATTGGGCCGGCCTTCATTGACCTTGAACACGGGCTCCGCTTCGATCCCAGCGGCTTCAAGAGCCGCCGCAGTTCCGCGCGTCGCCAGCAAGCGAAAGCCGAGGGCGGAAAGCTCCTTGCCAAGCGCCCCAAGATGCCGCTTGTCGCGATCGTTCACGCTAAGGAAAACGGTTCCCTTGCGCGGCAGGCGCTGTCCAGCGGCGAGCTGCGCTTTCGCAAACGCTTGGCCATACGACGTGGAAATTCCCATGACTTCGCCCGTGGAGCGCATCTCCGGCCCGAGAATCGTGTCCACGCCGCGGAATTTGTTGAACGGAAACACCGGCGATTTCACGGAGTAGAACTCGTGCACGGCGATTTCCGCAACGCCATTATGCTTTTGGACTGGAAGATGCATGCTCGCCAGCTTTTTGCCCGCCATCAAACGAGCTGCCACTTTCGCAAGGGGAACGCCGGTGGCCTTGCTGACGTACGGAACAGTGCGAGATGCGCGGGGATTGACTTCTAAAACATAGACCGTGTCGCGCTGGATGGCGTACTGCACATTCATCAGGCCCACAACTTTCAGGGCCAGCGCCAGCCGCCGCGTGTATTCGCGGATTGTGTCGAGCACGGCAGGCGTCAAGCTTACAGGTGGCAGCACGCACGACGAATCGCCCGAATGGACGCCGGCTTCCTCGATGTGCTCCATGATGCCGCCGATGATCACGTCGGTGCCATCAGCGAGCGCGTCCACATCCACTTCCGTGGCCTCTTCGAGAAACTGATCGATCAGCACCGGCCGTGCCGGGCCCATGAGCGCCGCTTGCGCCACGTAATCCTGCACCGTGTTCACGTCATACGCGATGACCATGGCGCGTCCGCCAAGGACGTAACTTGGCCGAACCAGAACAGGCAATCCAATTTCGCCGGCCACGCGCGCAGCTTCTTCCGGAACCAGGGCGGTGCCGTTGCGCGGCTGCGGGATTCTTAATTCTTCCAGCAGGCGGCCAAAACGGCGGCGGTCTTCCGCCAGGTCGATCGATTCCGGCGCGGTTCCAATGATGGGCACGCCATTGCGTTTCAACTCCAGCGCGAGATTGAGCGGGGTCTGCCCGCCAAACTGCACGATGACGCCTTGGGGCTTCTCGCGCTCGACAATGGCGAGCACGTCTTCGAGCGTGAGCGGTTCAAAGTACAGACGATCGGAAGTGTCGTAGTCCGTCGAGACGGTTTCCGGATTGCAGTTGACCATGATGGTCTCGAATCCGTCTTCGTGCAGGGCGTACGAAGCGTGGCAGCAGCAATAATCAAATTCAATTCCCTGCCCGATGCGGTTCGGACCGCTGCCGAGAATCATGATTTTCGGCCGTTGCTGCGCGTCGCACTCGTCTTCGTCTTCGTAACTCGAGTAGAGATACGGCGTAAAGGACTCGAATTCCGCCGCACAGGTATCCACGCGCTTGAACACAGGCGCAACACCATAGCGCGCGCGTTGCAGCCGAACCGAAGCGGGCGTGGTGCGCCAAATCTGCGCCAGCTGCTCGTCGCTCGCACCGTGGCGCTTCACTTCGCGCAGCAACTCCTTTGACGCCGTCTCCACGGTTACAGCAGCCGCGCGGCGGTTCATGGCGGTCAATTCTTCGATCTGATGGATGAACCACGGATCAATCTTGGTGATCTCGCAAATTTCCTGCGGCGGCAGGCCACGCTCCATTGCCGTAAGCAGCCAATAGATACGGTCCGGGCGCGGCGTGGCGAGTTTTTCGCGCAGCAGAGAATCCGGCGTTTCTGCAGGCGCGCGCCACGGCGTGCTCGGCTCCAGCGAGCGAATTCCTTTTTGCAGCGCCTCCTTGAAAGTGCGGCCGATGGACATCACCTCGCCGACGGACTTCATCTGCGTCCCAAGAGTGCTGTCCGCGCCCGGGAATTTCTCGAACTGCCATTTCGGAATTTTCACCACCACATAATCGATGGTCGGCTCGAAGCAGGCCGGCGTTTTTTCGGTGATGTCGTTGGGAATCTCATCGAGCGACATTCCTACCGCCAGACGCGCCGCGATTTTTGCAATCGGGAATCCCGTAGCCTTGCTCGCCAGCGCCGAACTGCGTGACACGCGCGGATTCATTTCGATAATGACCATGCGGCCGTTTTCCGGATTGATGGCGAATTGTACGTTCGATCCGCCGGTTTCGACACCGACTTCGCGGATAATGGCCGCTGCAGCGTCGCGCATGCGCTGGTATTCCTTGTCGGTCAGCGTTTGCGCGGGAGCGACGGTGATGGAATCCCCGGTGTGGATTCCCATAGGATCGAAGTTCTCGATCGAGCAGATGACCACGAAGTTGTCGCGAAAATCGCGCATCACTTCGAGCTCGTATTCTTTCCAGCCAAGGACGGATTCCTCGACCAGCGCTTCGTGGACCGGGCTCAGGTCCAGCGCAGTAGAGATAGCCTCCGCAAACTCCTCTTTATTGTAGGCAATTGATCCGCCTGTTCCGCCGAGAGTGAACGAGGGGCGGATGACGAGCGGGAAGCCCAGTTGATCGCAGAGCCGCATCGCGTCTTTCGCGTTGTTCACTAATGCGGAGGCAGGCACCTCAAGGCCGATCTTCCGGCAGGCGTCTTTGAACCACAGGCGGTCTTCCGCGACTTTGATGGCGCGCAACGATGCGCCAATCATTTCTACTTTGTACTTTTCGAGCACGCCGCTTTCCGAAAGCTCTACGGCAAGATTCAACGCTGTTTGTCCGCCGACCGTTGGCAGGAGCGCGTGCGGCTTTTCCTTAGCGATGATTTCCTCGAGATATTCGCGCGTGAGCGGTTCGATGTAAGTGCGGCCCGCCAGTTCGGGATCGGTCATGATCGTTGCAGGATTGGAGTTGACCAGGATAACTTGATAACCCTCCGCGCGCAGCGCCTTGCACGCCTGCGCGCCGGAATAATCGAACTCGCACGCCTGCCC
>CAZGBQ010000279.1:0-4092 GCA_964524045.1 uncultured Acidobacteriaceae bacterium | reverse complement strand
CTGGGAAAGCAGTCGCGTGTGCGTGTTTGCTGTTGCCATTTGGTTAACGACGATGTGGGACAATCTGCGAGCCGCGCGGAAAATCATCGTAAGCTGAAGAGAATCTAGGTCCGGAGGAGACATGGAGTATCAGGAAAGACGGCGTGGGCCTCGATACCCGTTCATTGCGAGCGCGGAACTGATCGAGGAGAAGGCTGACGTGCGCATTGCTTCCCGCGTAAGTGAGCTGAGCATGAACGGCTGCTATATGGACATGATGAATCCGTTTCCGACCGGCACGCTGGTGCTGGTGAAAATCTCCGCGGGAGAGGACTTCTTTCAGGCGAAGGCAAAGATCGTCTACTCGCAGATGAACATGGGCGCGGGCGTGGGCTACCTGGAGATTGACGCAGCGTCAAAAATCGTGCTGGAACGCTGGATGGAGGAAGCGAAAAAGGAAGCACAGAATTAAGCTGGTTGATTTGCCGTCAGGCCTTTCCAACCTGTCTCGTTTCCGAAGTGCTATAAACGTGGTTTTTACGCAGTGCCCTGCCGCGCGGCACGCATCAGAGCAGGTTCTTCTTCATTTGAGACATGAGGTAATCGCAGGAGCGCACACAAAGAGCCATGATGGTGAGTGTGGGGTTCTGACAGGGATTGGAGGGAAAACCGGAGGCATCCATGACAAAGAGATTCTGGACGTCATGGGTCTGCTGAAACTGATTGAGGACAGATTTTTTGGGGTCGGAACCCATGCGGGCGATGCCGGCTTCGTGCACCGCCCAGCGCGGAGCGGAAGGATGGGCATGGGTGCGAATGTTCTTGGCGCCAGCGGCTTCAAGCATTTCTCCGGCGGAATCGCCGATGTCCTGAATCATGGCGCGCTCGTTTTCGCCATCGGACATGTGGATTTTGAGGACGGGAATTCCGTAGATGTCTTTGGTATGGGAATCGAGCTCGACAAAATTGTCCCAGCGCGGGAGGATTTCGCCGAAACCGGTGATCCCGATCGTGGTACGCGGCTCGAGAAGAGCCTTTTTGTATTCCAGGCCAAATCCGGGCGCCTTCCAATTGAAATCGGTCGTTGACTCGCCTTCGTAACCGTAGCCGCGAAGAAATTTTTTGTACGGTGGCGAATTGGGGATGTTGCGGAAGCGCGCGATGTAAATCCCCAGAGGTTTGTGCGGCCCCCCGCCCTCTACGGAAGGCATTGCTCCGAAGGAAGGAAATTCGCCGCGGCCACCGGCGCTGCGGACGTGCGCGGTGAGGTAGTGTCCTAGAACGCCGCTGGAATTGGCGAGGCCACCCGAATACTGCGGCGTGGCGGAATTAAGAAGAATCCGAACGGATTCCTGCGCCTGCGCGCAAAGGATAACCACGCGGGAAAGGAGTTCCCGCGGCTGCCGCGTTTCGCGGTCGACGTAGAGAACGCCGTTCGCGCGATTGTGCTGGGAATCCATCAGCACCTTGTAGACCATTGCGTTCGAAACGAGGGTGCAGTTCCCCGAGGCAAGAGCGTCCGCGACGGTGGTGAACGCGGAATTGAAATAAGAGTGCGTTACGCAGCCACGTTCGCAGGGGCCGCAGAAGTGGCAAGGGCCGCGGCCATTGAGGGGACGTGTAAGATTCGCGGAGCGCGCGGCGGTGACAGTGCGCCCCAGTTTTTCGCGGACGCGGTCGCGGAAAAGAGTCTCCTGACAGGTGAGGGGAACCGCTGGCTGGAAAAAGCTGTCCGGGAGGTGCTCGATCTCCTCCTCCATGCCGGTGATGCCGACGTATCTTTCCACTAAATCGTAATAAGGCTGGATGTCTTTGTAAGAAAGCGGCCAGTTTTCGCCGTAGCCATCGTGAGAGGCAGCCTGAAAGTCCCAATCGCTGAAGCGCAGACAGACGCGGCCCCAAACGTTGGTGCGGCCGCCGGTGATGCGCAGGCGGCCCATCCAAAGGAAGGGCTTATCGGCTGGCGTGGTGTAAGGCTCTTCGAAGTCGTTGACGAACCAGTCGTAGTTGTACTCGCTGCAAACGTCGAACACGGATTGTATGGGACGTGTTTTGCGGACGACTTCCGGTGCCATGTTGCGGTATTTGAGTTCGAAGGCGGGCTTGTGCTCAGTGAAATTGTTGTCGGACTGAGGGCGGCCGGCTTCGAGGAGCGCGACCTGGAGTCCGGCTTCGGCGAGGCGCTTGGCAGCCCAGCCTCCCGACGCGCCGGAACCAACAACGATAACGTCGAAAGCATGGTGTTGTTTCTGAGGCATGAGTTTGACGATGAAGAACGGATGCTAACAAGCGTGTGTACGGAGGTCAATCAACAGCGCGCGATGTGGATTCGCAGTTGTGGGCCTTCGAGGGCGGGTGATACCATCGGCGCGGAATTCGAAGTGATCGCAAGATGGCGACATCCGGAAAAAATGATTTGACTGTGTTGGCCAGGGAGCACGCGGAGCCTAAGCGGCTGACGCGGCGCGAAATTGTACAGCGGCTGCTCGCTGGCGCGGGAGCAGGGGCTGCGTGGCCGCTGGTGTCCGCTTCGCACCCGATTTTTGAGCAATTGAAGAACGGTGCGATTTTCGCTGAAATTGAAAAGCTTGAAGGTGCGGCGGATTGGAAGCCGATTTTCCTGAATGCGCAGCAAAATGAAACTTTAGCTGCGCTGGCGGAAAGCATCGTGCCGGGCTCGACGAAAGCGAAAGTAGGCCGCTTCCTTGATTTGTTGCTGAGCGTGGACAAGCCGCAGAATCAGACTAAGTTTGTGCAATCCCTGGCAGCGTTCCAAGCAGAAGCGCAGAAACGGTTTGAAAAGGACTTCCCGGCCCTTTCGGACGAGCAGAAGTTCGCATTGCTGGCTGACGCCGCCAAGAACTATGAGAGTTCTCATGTACAAGATCCGCCTGACGCAAGAAAAGCCCCCGAGCTCCATGCGCACTTCGAAAACCTGAAGGGATGGATCAGCGGGGTTTATTACTCGTCGGAAATGGGAATGCGCGAGCTGGGCTGGACCGGGGAAAGCGTATTTGCGGAGTTTCCCGGCTGCAAGCACACGGGAGGGCACAATTGAGGGCAAAAGCATGAATGTCACCGCCGCGCGTAGAGAGTTTCTTCGGACTACGGCTTTGCTCGGAACGGGATTGGCGCTGACGAAGAGGCTTCCGGCCGCTTCGCAAAAGTCGGTGCTCGTGTTTACGAAGTCTGCTGGTTTTGAACACGATGTGGTCAAACGGGTCGGGGGAGCGACCAGCATTGTAGATGACACAGTAACGACGCTGGGACAAAAGCACGGATTTCATGTCGAGGTGACCAAGGATGGCCGGGTGTTCGACGGCAAGCAATTGCATGCTTATGTAGCGGTCGTGTTTTTCACTACGGGCGACCTGACCAGTTTGGGCACCGATGGCAAGCCGCCAATGTCAGCTACCGGAAAGCAGAAGCTGCTGGAGGCCATCCAAAAAGGAATGGGGTTCGTGGGCATACACGCAGCGAGCGATACATTTCACCCGCTGCCCGATCAGCCGGACCGTTCGAACCGCTACATCGCGCACGGCGAGCAGCAGGATCCGTATTTGAAGATGGTGGGCGGCGAGTTCATTGTGCATGGAGGCGATCCGCGGCTGCAAGACGCCAACTTGGTGGTGAACGACGGGCAATTCCCCGGCCTGGAAGGAGTAACTTCGCCCGTCCGGTTCAATGAAGAGTGGTATTCGCTCAAAGATTTCGCGCCGGATTTGCACGTGATCCTGACGCTGGATACCAAAGGCATGAAGGGGGAATGCTATCAGCGCGCGCCGTATCCGATCACGTGGGCTCGGATGCACGGCAAGGGGAGAGTTTTTTACACCGCGATTGGAGACCGCCCGGAGAACTGGAGCAACAAATTCTTCTTGAACCTGCTGGGTGGAGGAATCCGCTGGGCCCTCGGCGATGCGAAGGCGAGCGTCGAGGCGAACTTGAAGCAGGCGGCCCCCGGCTACGCGGAAATCCCACCGAAAGAAGCCGCTACGAAGTAAGCCCCGCTGAAGCGAAATCAATCAGAATCTGGTGGAGCCGATGGGATTCGAACCCACGACCTCCTCGATGCCATCGAGGCGCGCTCCCAACTGCGCCACGGCCCCACCG
>CAZGBQ010000278.1:1800-4100 GCA_964524045.1 uncultured Acidobacteriaceae bacterium | reverse complement strand
CGAGCTCTCCACCGAAGAATGGTCCCGTGTATTCAAAGAAGCTGCCGAAGCGGGTGTTCTGCAGGCGGATTTCACAGGCGGCGAACCTCTTGCGCGATCTGACATCGTCCAACTCATCCGCAACGCTCGTGGAGCCGGCCTTTATGTCAGCCTCATCACCTCAGGGCTTCCCCTAGATGAGGTCAAACTCGACTTGCTTGTTGATGCCGGCCTCGATCACTTTCAGCTCAGCTTTCAAGGGGCGCGCGAGGAAACTGCTAACGACATTTCAGGCGCTAAGTCTCACCAGCACAAACTACGCGTGCTTGGGTGGCTCAAACGGTATCGCATCGGCTTGACGCTGAATTTCGTCATTCACCGCCGCAACACGGATGAACTCGAGGAAATGCTCGCCATCGTGGAACAATCCGGCGCGGGCTGCGTCGAATTTGCCAGCGTGCAGTACTACGGGTGGGCCTTTGCAAACCGCGAAAATCTCCTACCGACGCGACAGCAAGTGGACTACTGTGTCGAGCGTCTCCAACGAGCTGAAGACGAATTAAAAGGCAAAACGCGCGTCCTCTTTGTAGTGCCGGATTACTACGCGAAATATCCAAAGCCGTGCGTGGGTGGCTGGGGCCGCAAGCTCATGCTCGTTGCCCCGAACGGTGACGTACTTCCCTGCCATGCCGCCCCGGTCATTCCCGGTTTGAAGTTTGAAAATGTTAAAAATCGCAGCCTGCGCGAAATCTGGGATCACTCCGAAGCGTTTCAGAAATTCCGCGGCGAAGATTGGATGCAGGAGCCTTGCAAATCCTGCGACCGCCGCGCGCAGGATTTTGGCGGCTGCCGCTGCCAGGCAATGCTTCTCGCGGGCGATGCAACTGCAACCGATCCCGTCTGCTCGCTGTCCCCGCAGCGTTCCAAAGTCGACGTCATTCTCGCGAAAACAAGCGCACTGCGCGCTGCAGGGAAAGAGGTTGCTCTGCCCGCCGCTACGGTCTCCGCCAATACCATCGGCTGGCTCTACCGCCCCAATCCCTCTTAGGTTCCCACGACGGGGCTGGGCTTGCCCAGTCTCATCACCACACGCGAAATAAAGACAAGGCTCCCGAGCAGCACTAAAGCTCCGAAAACTGTCAACGTACGTGGCGCTCCAATGCGCTTCGCAATTCCGCCTGCGATCAGCGCCCCAATCGGCTGCACGCCCATGAACATCGTGGCGTAAACCGCCATCACTCGGCTGCGCAGTTCGTCCGGCACGCGGTCTTGGATCAGCGTGTTGGTCGCCGCCATCTGCGACGTCGCCGCGAACCCCACCACGAACAGCACCATTGCGCAGACCCAGTAGACGCTGGCTCGTGAAAGAATCAGCAAGCCAATCGCGCAGGTTGCCGAGGTTGCAGCAATCCATCTCGCAAGTCCTTTGTAGTTCGTTCGCGCTGCAAAATGCAGCGCGCCCAGCACCGCCCCCACACCCGCCGAACTCATCAGCAGACCCAGCGTGCTCGCGTTTCCCTTCAGAATGTCCTGCGCGTAAATCGGCATGAACACCGAGTACTGCAACCCGAACAAGCTCAGCACGCTTAGCAGCAGAAGCGCGGGACGAACCGCCACGTCGCTCATTGCAAATCGGAATCCCTGTAGAAAACTCTTCAATGGAGATTCTTGGCTCGGTTTGGGTTCCGGCCTCTCGATTTTCATCATGAGCAACGCCACGATCACGGCCACAAAGCTCAATCCGTTTAGAAAGAAACACCAGCCCTCGCCGAACAGAGCAATGGCAAATCCCGCGATCGCCGGCCCCACCACTCGCGCGCCATTGAAAATGGAGGAATTCAGCGCAATCGCATTTGGCAAGTCCTCCCTCCCCACCATCTGCACGAAAAAGGCTTGCCGGATGGGCACGTCGAACGCGTTCACCACGCCTAAGAAAAATGCAATGAGAATTACTTCCCACTCGCGCACGACATTCGTCAATGTGAGTGCCGCCAGGATAAACGCCAGCGCCATCGAGGCGGTTTGTGTAGCGATCACTCCCTTCTGCCGGTCGTAGTGGTCGCCCACGTAGCCACCGAGCGAGGAGAGAAACAGCATCGGCACCTGGCTCGCAAAGCCAAAAACACCGAGCAGCGCCGCCGAGCCTGTCAGCTTGTACACGAGCCAAAGCTGGGCGGTCGTCTGCATCCACGTCCCGATTAAGGAAATGAGTTGTCCGGCGATGAAAAGCTGAAAGTTGCGATGCTTCAATGCGCGAAAGCGCGTGGACAGGACGGGAATGATCTTCCTCCACTCGTTCGATGCGGCGACGTGGAACTAGT
>CAZGBQ010000278.1:0-1700 GCA_964524045.1 uncultured Acidobacteriaceae bacterium | reverse complement strand
TGTAACACTCCCAATCGCTGCCGGATCGCCCGTTGCTGCGAGGGCGACATTTGCTGCCACTTTGGCAGCACGTCATTCCGAATGTGAGTTTGCTGCTCGGGAGTTAATCTCTTCCAGTTCTGTGCAGCCTCACGCATTTCTTGCTGCTTTTGCGGAGGCAAGTTTTTGAACCGGTCGTAGTCCCGCCTTTCTTGCGGGCTCAAATCCCGATACTGCCTGGGCCTTGCCTGTGAGTTAGTCGCGTTCGGCGGGCGATTAGCATTGAAATTCGGCCGCTGCCCGAACTCTCCACCTGCATTCGGTGGACGATTTGATTCGTTGCGTGGGCTAGCCAATTCATTGGGCCGATTTGCAGGGAAGCCGTTGCCCGGCCGATTCGCCGAAGAATTTGGGCTTGGCCGCCCCGCGTTAGGATTGGGCCGCCCATTCTGGCCTCGGGGCGCCTCTTGCCGTCGCTCTTGTCTCGGCGCAGGTCGCGGCGCCTGCTTCGGCTGTTGCTGCGGCGGCTTATTCGCATTGCGATTCTGGGCTACGCACGGAAACGCTATTGCCGCGCTGATTCCCAGCGCGATCAACAGCCATCCGAATTGGAATCGCAGTTTCATGGCACCTTAGGTCAGTTAATTCTGCAGCTGCCCGCCGTCATCCACTTGCACCGGCTGCGGCAATTCGGCCAAGGGATCAAAACTGGAAACCACATCGTAATTCTCCAAAACCTGAACATCAGTGTCTGCAATTTGCGTGGAATTGGACGTCGAGTGCATGCCAATCCAAATCGACGCTAGCAGAAGCATCGACGCCGCAAAAGCCACCCGCGGCGACGGTGTGAACCATGCCCACCAGCTTTGCTTCACCGGCTCCGCCGCAACGCGCGCATGCACGCGCAAATCAAACGCCGGCGATGGCTCGATCACCGGCAGTTCATCCAGCAATCCGCTCACCGCGCGAAATTCATTCACGCGCAGGCGGCACGCCGGACACGCGGCGAGATGCTTCTCCACCTCCAACCGCTCTGCTTCCTTCAAGCGGCCGTCCATGTATCCCAGAATCTTGTTTTCCATCCGATTGCAACTCATGACTTTTCCTTCCTGGCCCAACTTCTAGTGCTTTCCCTGCTGCGCTACGAGGGGGGCTAGTTCCACTCGCAGCGTTTCGTATGCCCGGAACAGCAGCGACTTCAGCGCGCTCTCCGAGCAATTCAAAATCTTCGAAATCTCTCCGTAATCCAGCTCCTGGTACTTGTGCAGCAGCACCGCAGCTCTCTGCTTCTCAGGCAACTTTTCAATCGCGTGCCGGATCATCTTGCGCCGCGTCTCCTCTACCAGGTGCTGCTCGATATTCGGGTGTTTCTCCGCAACGTCCAGCGCTTTCTCTTCGCCTTCTTCCGCATCCACCGTCACAGGCGCATCCAGTGAGATTTCCATGCGCTGATAACGGTTGTCCCGCACCGAATTCAACGCCAGATTTGTCGCGATCCGGAAAAGCCAGGTGGTGAACTTCGCGCTGGGAACGTAATCTTCGCGAGCGCGATACACCCGCAGAAAAACTTCCTGGGCCAAATCTTCCGCCTGCTCCCGGTTCCGAACCATCCGGTACAGGAAATTGACCAACGGAGTCCTATAGCGATGCAGGAGCAGCGAGAACGACTGTTCGTCGCCCGCCTTCACGTCCAGCATCAGTTGGACGTCCGACCTGGCCAT
>CAZGBQ010000277.1:0-4107 GCA_964524045.1 uncultured Acidobacteriaceae bacterium | reverse complement strand
GGCGCGTGGATGGAAGCGTTGTGGAGTGTTGTTACCACGGCTGGCGATTCGATGCTTGCAGTGGGCAGTGCGTGGAGATTCCTTCGCTGACTTCCCTGGACAAACTGAAGGTCGAGCGCATCTATGCGGGGCATTATCCGTGCGACGAGCGCGATGGGTACGTTTGGGTCTACATGAATGCGCCTAGCGCCAAACTACCAGAGAGAATTCCGCAAGCGCCGGCACTGAAAGTTTTCAGCGAGAAGTACAAGATCACACATCTCTCGTGCGAACTCCCGTCGCACATTGACCACGGAATCATCGGGCTGATGGACCCTGCGCATGGGCCCTTTGTGCACCAATCCTGGTTCTGGCGGAAACGCGCGAGCATCCACGAAAAGGCCAAGCAGTTCGAACCGATTCCGAATGGTTTCCGAATGAGTCCACACACGCCAAGCGCAAACAGCGCGCCGTACCAATTGTTGAAGAAAATTACCGGCGAGCCGGTAACCACAACCATCGATTTCGTGCTGCCGAATCTTCGGACGGAGATCGATCGCAGCGGAAAGCTGTGGTTTTCCAGCCGCGCGACGGTGACGCCTATCCGTCGCGACCTGTGTCGCATTGATTTCGTCGCGGCCTGGAATCTGCCGCTGCCCGTCTTTCTGTTCCGGCCGTTCGCTAAGAAGTTTCTGCGGCAGGATCAGGAAACCATGATCCAGCAGGCCGAGGGACTCAAGCACAACCCGCGTCTGATGCTCATCGACGACGCCGACCGCCAAGCCAAGTGGTACTTCGCCTTAAAGGCCAATCTGCTCGAGTCACGCCGCACTGGTGCGCCGATGGTGCACCCGATGGATGGCCCTGTCACGCTCCGCTGGCGGTCCTAGTAGCGAGGGCTGTCGGGGCGGTGGGGAGCGTGGCCAGTCTTCTCTCCCAGGTCTTCTAGGTATTCTAAATTAGACTTGTCTAAATGAGACTAATCTAAACGAGACTAGTTTTTGTCGTTCGCGTTAGTAACCGAAAGCCTCGTCCAGCTAGCGGGCCGAGGACAGGTAGAATTCAACCGCGACGCGATCACCTTCCGGCGGATTAACCTCAATAGTCGCAGAGTCGGAAGCAAAGGCATCGGCCGGGACGTCCAGTTCAACTGTGGCGCCGTTCAAGACACAGGGTCCGCCGCGGCGCCCGCAGCTCCAATTCGCGCGACCATGCGAGCCCGACGGAACAATCAATCGCTTACCGTCGAAGATTTGCACTTGAAAGTCTTTCCAGAAGTCAGCGGGACGAGCGACGGGAACGCGAGAAGAACCGCGGCGCGCTCCCTCTGGGACATCCAAGGTTGCCGAGTAGGTGTCCGTTAGCTTGATCTGGACTTGGACCCGAACGAATTCCTCTTGATTGCGATGATCGAGTTCGGCCTGCTGCGCACTGTAGTTGCCAACGACCGTGCTGCAGAATTGCACCAGTTGGGCAAATGGTGTCAGGAAAGTGATGGAGGAAATGTATGGCCCGGTTTTCGGAGGCGGCAAGGACTTGACGTATGGTTTGAGGAACGATCCATCATGGCGCTGGCCAAGGAAGTAAGCCTCGCGGATAGCTAGATCGGACAGCGGCGACTGAAAGGCGGAAGAAACTGGCACGACGACAAGCAAGGCGGTAGCAAGGACTGCGAAGCAAGAGCGGAAGGATTGAGCCATGCGTGCCTCAAAGGACCGGAGAAACATGGTAGCGCGCTTTCAAGGCAAGGAGAAGCCTTAGAGCGCAGCTGGAAGAGCCGAGCGGCGGATTGCGTCCTAGCGGAGCGAGAACAGGTCAAAATCAACGGAGACGCGGTCGCCCTCGGGGGGTATGACTTCGACTGCGGCGGAGCCGGAGGTAAACACCGTTGCGGGAAATTCGAGGCGAATAATGGCTCCCGTAAGGTCACATCCACCCTTGTAGAGAAAGAAATAAGTTGGTTGTCCATGCACCGCCGTTGGTATCCGCTCTTCCTCCCGTTCCGTCACGTGGAACTTTATGTCCCTCCAGAAGGAGGAGGAACGGAACTCAAAGCCGATAGGGGCATCCGAGCGAGAACTGACAGGCCTGGTGATATAAGGTCCGTAAAACTGGGTCAACAGAACTTCAATCTGAATGACAACGATTTCTTCATCGGCATGGTGCTCTTTGTTCGCTTGTTGGGCACTGTAGTTGAGTTGCCGGCTGGAATGCAGCGCGAGCAGGGTGAAAGGAGTCAGAAAGGCAACGGACCGGATGTAAGGACCGGCAGACGGTGGAGGGAGAAATTTTGTGGAGCGGATCAGAAGGCGAGCCAAGGAATCGTCATGGTCCTGGCCGATGAAGTACGCTTCGCGCACGGCCAGATCGGATAGCGGAGATTGGTAAGCGAAGCCAGATGCGGAGACAAGCACAGCCGCGGTAAGGAGCGCCAGGCAAGGGCGATAAGCAGATGGCATCGAGGAATCTCCCTGCTAGCTTAGACGCCGAAAATGATAGCGCCGTTTCTTATTCCAGAGAAGGGTGACTTCTGATCTTCCTCAATGGAGCCGGCTTAGATACGGCGTTGTACGTTGGGGAAGTCGAGCCAGACCTTGACGCCGCAAAAGTGCGAGCCCTCCGTGCAAATCGGCGTGGTGATCCCCGCGCGGAGATGGCAGGGCGGGCCGATATAGCGCGCGAGTTCGGGATGGACTTCGCCAATCTGCCCGATTTCGTCCATCGACGCTTGGTAGATCTCTTCCTGCGCGTTGAAGCAGGTGCGCATGGTCCATTTGTGGAGTAGATGGAGAAGCGAGCCGGATTCGTAGAGGCGGATGGCTTTTGCGTTGGGTAGAACGTAGAGAGCAATCTCAAGTGGCACGCCGCGGTCGAGCAGCTCGTTCTTTGCCGCCCAGGCATCGCGCATGGCGCGGTCGTACGTTTCCTTCGCCCGAGGATTGTTCTCCAGCAGCATCGGTGTGATGTAGTCCGGCTCGCGCGTGTCGGCGAGCCTGAGCAGCGGGCGCGAGCCGGGAACCATGCGGTGCCGCTGGTCCTGGCTGTCGGCGGTGTGGCTGATTTTTTTCGCGAACGTGTAATTGGCGTGCTGCAGCGCGCGCATCATTGGCGCGTGCACGCCGACGTTCAGCGTTTCCAAGCGGTAGAGATTGCGCGCGGGATTGAGCAAACGGTCGAGCGCGTCGGCGTCGGAACATTGGGAAGGGCTGAGTCCGGCGACGGCGCGATACGATTCCGCGACGATGCCCAGGGCGTTCGGCGAGTAGTCGACCATACGGGAAGTTCTTCCGTTGAGTTTGGCGTCGAATTCCTGAGCGAAGGATTCCCCGTTCCCGGCGCCGGCTACCCCATTCTTCCACTCCGGCAGTTCTTCGAGTGGCTCGGTCCCAAAGCGCTCGAAGAATTGGGCGTCGACCGCTTTCGCTTGCGAAACCATCTCGCCAATCACAGTCCGGGCTTCATTCGGCGTGTCCGAAGCAGCGCACATACGCCAGAGCCGGTGCAAAACGATACCGGAGATGGTGTGCACCATGGTGGTGAATGCGGCGACGGGGAGAACGTAGCGGGCAATTTCAATGGCGCGTTTTTCGGCGGAGCGCTCGATTTTCTGCAGACGCTTCGGATGCGACATCGCGCTGACGTGCCAGATGTCGTTCAAAATGTTGCGGGCGTCGCCAATCAGCAGCGCGGAAAGCTCGCGATAATAATTCCAAGCCCGGGCGATGGCGCGCTCGTAGATTTCTCTGCTTTTTTCGTCGAAGAAGAGCGAGACCTGCGGAACGTAAGCCTGCGCGCGGTCGAGCCGGACATAGCGCTGGCTCTGCTGCTCGGAATTGTAGAACGGATGCGCGTGCAAGAAGGACCACACGAATTGCCGGCTGACGTTTTCCAAGCCGAATTCGAAATGTGCGTGCTGGTAGACGGTGTGATGACCGCTGTAAAACGTAGCCGCCCCGATGTTGAGCCGCTGCTTGTCCGTGATCTCTTCGGGGCTGATGAGGCGCGGCGCGTAACAGGTGCGCGCAGCCGCGATAGCGGAATCAAAGGGATGCGAGAAAGCGTTGCGAAGCGTAACGCGCGGCGCGGCGGATTCGACGTGCTCGCCGGAGCCTGCACCCTCGAACATGC
>CAZGBQ010000276.1:0-4110 GCA_964524045.1 uncultured Acidobacteriaceae bacterium | reverse complement strand
TAATCTGGGGCGGCGATGCCGAGGGATTTCATTTTGCGGTAGAGATGGCTGCGCTCGAGGCCGAGGGCGGTGGCCGTCTGCGTCATGTTCCAGCGATGCTCCTGGAGCTTGCGCAAGATGAACTCGCGCTCGTAGGCGCTGCGCGCTTCGTGAAGGGTCGAGTACGGGTGGTGTGGGCTTTCAGCCACGCCGCGGAATAGTTCAGGCGGAAGGTGATGCGGCTCGATGCGCACCTGCGGACAGACGATGACCAGGCGTTCGACAAGATTGCGCAGCTCGCGAACATTTCCGGGCCAGGGATAGCGCAGGAGAATTTCCGTTGCAGAATCACTGAGCTCACGCGGCTTCTTGCCATAAGCGGAGCTGAACTCACCCAAGAAATAGCGGGCCAGTGTCGGAATATCTTCGCGGCGGTCGCGCAGCGGGGGCACGAAAAAGGGAATGACATTGAGGCGATAGAAAAGATCCTGGCGGAATGCGCCGCGCGCGATTTCCTGCTCGAGATTCTTGTTGGTGGCGGCAAGGACACGAACGTCGACGCTGGAAGCGACGTTGGAACCGACGCGCTCGAAGCGCTGCTCTTCTAGGACGCGAAGCACTTTGGATTGCGTTCGGAGGCTCATGTCGCCGATTTCGTCGAGAAAGAGCGTGCCGCCATCGGCTTTCTGAAATTTGCCGATTTTGTCTTCGGTGGCGCCGGTGAAGCTGCCTTTGATGTGGCCAAAAAGTTCGGACTCGATGAGCTCCTCGGGGATGGCGGCGCAATTGACTTCGACGAACAGGCCTTTGGCGCGCAGGCTGGCCGCGTGCAGGGCGCGGGCCACTAGCTCTTTGCCAGTTCCGCTTTCGCCGTAAATTAAAACGCGACCATTGGTGGGAGCTGTAACGGCGATTTGCTGACGAAGAGCTTTCATCGGAACGCTGTTGCCGATGACCTGGTAGCGGTGGCCCAATTCGTTGCGCAAGAGAAGATTCTCTTGTTCGAGGCGGCGCTGTTGGATGGCGTTGCGCACCAGGACAATGATTTTCTCCAGCGAAAGAGGCTTTTCGATGAAGTCGAAAGCGCCCAGCTTCGTGGCCCGGACGGCGGTCTCGATGGTGCCGTGGCCGGAGATCATGATCACCGCAGGAGGATGAGGGAGAGCCTGCAGGCGGCCAAGAGCTTCGAGCCCGTCAATCCCTGGAAGCCAGATGTCGAGCAGGATGACCTCAATGTCAGAGATGGCGGAGCGTTCCAGAGCCTCTTCGGCAGAGCCTACCGCTTCGACGTAATAACCTTCGTCCCGGAGGATCGAGGAGAGAGACTCGCGAATGCCGGCTTCGTCGTCGACGATGAGGAGGTGAGGGCGTGGAATCATGTGGCCGCGGTGGATCCATTGTGGTCAGCAACCGAAGCGGGCGTCAAATCCACGACCGGCAATTCGATAACGAAACGCGAACCGACGGGAAAGTTATCCTCTACATGGATGCTGCCGCCATGCTCGGAGATGATGCGCGCGGCGATGGCCAGGCCAAGACCGGTGCCACGGTCCTTGGTCGAGAAATGGGGAAGGAAAAGCTTGTCTTTATCTTCCGGAGAGATTCCATGACCGGTATCGGAGACTGCGACTTCCACACTCTCTGCCTCGGACAGCGCTCTGGTGGAGACGGAGATTTCGCGGAAGGAGGAGTTCTCCAGGGCTTCGGCGGCGTTGTCGATGAGGTTCACTACGACGCTGCGCAAGAGTCCAGCGTCGGCGCGCACCATCGGCAGACCTTCGGCCAAACTGATTTTCAGGGCGATGCCATCGAGTCTTCCTGAGAAAACCTCGACGGCTTGCCGGACAATGGTATTTGCGCTGGCAGGAGCAAGCTTTGCGGTAGGGAAGCGCACGAACTGGGAGAATTCGTTGACGAGCGAAGCCAGAGTGGAGACCTCGCGTTCGATCAGCCGGGAACACTCCTGAACCATTCGTGCTAATTCAGAGTCGGCGGAGTTTTCTGGCTGCGACGAATCACGCCGGTCCAGGAAGCGCGAGAGCCGCTGCGCGGAGAGCTGAATTGGGGTGAGGGGGTTCTTAATTTCATGGGCAATGCGCCGCGCGACTTCCTGCCATGCGGCAGTTTTCTGTGCCTGGAGCAATTCCGACAAATCGTCGAAGACGAGGACGTAGCCAGTGTTGGCGCGAGCCGGGCCGAGGGAGCTTACGGTAACGGCCAAATGCAACAGCCGGCCCGCTGCCACGGTTTCTATTTCTCGCGATACCACTCCCATGCGGAGTGCCCTGCGCATCAAGTGCTGCACGGTGCGCGCCGGCTCGGCCCCGAGTAATTCCTCTAAAGAGCGGACGCCTTCCTCTTTAACGCCGAACAGCCGCGAGACGGAAGTGTTCCTGCGCAAAATGGCACCTGAGGCGTCCAGAGAAATTACGCCCGTTGGAATATTTTCGAGAACCGTCTCCATTAGCTGGCGGCGTCTTTCGAGTTCTTGAACCGCTTGCTGGAGGCTGCGTGTGAATTCGTCGATTTGAGAGCGGCTGTCGCGCAGTTGTGTGGTCATGGTATTGAAGGAGCGCACGAGCACGCCGAGCTCGTCCTGAGCCTGCTCGGGAACCTGGTAATCGAAGTTTCCGGACGAAACTTCGCGCGTGCCTTCGGCAAGGGCTTGAATGGGAACGGTGACTTGCTTAGCCAAAAACAAAGCGACCCACATTACCGAGGAAAGCAGGAGCACGGTAAAAAGAAGAAGAATCAAAAGCATCTGGCGCTTGAGCGCGCGGAGATCGCGCTTGGCCTGATAATACTCGTGGGTTTGCGATTGGATAGAGGCGAGGCGTGTCAGAACATCGGGGCTCGTGCGGTAGGCCGCCACGGTGAAACCAGTAGATTTGCCGTTTTCAAAGTTCTGGATGCGGGCCGCAAAATAGCTTTTGCCTTCCGACTGCCAGACTTCCACACCACTCTGAAGCGAGCGGAGATAGGTAGCCGATACGTCTGACTGCGCGCAGATGTTTCCACGGCGATCTTCCGGCTGATTGTCACAGACTACGCCGCCACGAATGGGCTTTGCGTCCTGGTCGAGAATCCAGGCTGCGTCCGCACCTCTAGCGAACGCGTGCTGCAGAAAATCGGCGGAGTGAAGAAAGTCTGACTGCACTTGCAATGCGAGGCTGCGGAGCCGCGCCAACTGGCCGCGACCCAAATCATTGAGCAGCATCTGAGTTTCGTCGGAGGCGACCTCAAGCGGCTTGGGAAACCACAGCAGCAAGCTGCGATTGATGAGGGAATAGCTGACGATAAACATGAATACGATGGGGAGCAGAGAGAGGGCCATGGCCCCGACAACCATCTTGGTCTTGAATCGAGCGCCGAGCTGATCTCGTCTCCGTTCGACCCACAGCCGTACCGTGGTGCGGCCGAGAATCAGTAGAAAGACCAAGAGCGCTGCCGTCATGAAAATGGACACGGCATAGAGCACAATTTGCGCCCGCCAGCTCTTTGGCTCGAAGGGCATGGTGAGCGAACCAAATGTAAAAACGCCGGCGAGCAGCACCGTCAGCAGAATTCCGCCGATCGCAAGACTCAGACGTTGCCTGGATTCAAGGCGGCTCATACGTTGAAGAGCCTGGGAGAAAGCGCGAACGCCCAAAGGTCAAATGAGCAGCCGGACGCGACGAATTTTGTCAACGACAGCCGCCGATGGACAAAATGTGTTGTTGATGTACGCGCGGACATCTCTCTGGCAAGATAGCATTCCGTGGAGGCAAGTCAAGATTTCCACCTGTCCTTCGCATGGAAAAAACCTGCCCAGACGGTCAGGTATTAGCCATTTCAGAACGGAACGCGAAAATCTGGCGCCGTTGGCCTCCACCATTTGTTAAGGTGAGCGTTGGGTGAAAACCTGCCCGGAGTGCTACGGATGTCCGTCCGTCTCGGCGAAATATTGGTTAAAGAAAGCCTGATTACTCAGGATCAGCTGCAGAAAGCCCTTGAGTTTCAGCGCGCGAATGGCGGCAAGCTGGGGAGCTGCCTGACGCGGATGGGCTTTATCACCGATGATGACATTACCGGTGTGCTCTCCCGCCAGTACGGTGTTCCCTCCATCAACCTGAAGTATTACGAAATCGATCC
>CAZGBQ010000275.1:0-4137 GCA_964524045.1 uncultured Acidobacteriaceae bacterium | reverse complement strand
ACAAGTTCCGCAGCGGACCATCGGCCTTCGCCGGGGCGCATGTTCCAATGCTCGGAAGGAATCGTACCGGCGGCGCTGAGGAATTGTTGCTGCGCTCGCGCAAGATTTTCCGTGATGGCATGCAGTGACGGCACAGTTTTCAAAAAGCGCCTGGCAGCATTAGAGGCCGGCGCCACCGGCTTGCTCGAAAGCATGGGCGAGTTGCAAGACGCGCGCTTCGCCAAAAGGTGGACCAAAGATTTGCAAGCCCACGGGAAGCGTGCCGTTGATCCTGCCGCAAGGCACCGAGATGCCTGGGACCCCTGCAAGCGATCCCGTAACTGTATATATATCAGCAAGATACATCTGAAGTGGGTCGCTCGTCCGTTCACCGAGCTTGAAGGGAGGAACGGGCGAAGTAGGCGTTAGGATCGCATCCACCTTCGTGAATGCATCGCGGAAATCCTGCGCGATCAGCGAGCGGACTTTCTGGCCCTTCAAATAGTAGGCGTCGTAGTATCCCGCGGAAAGCACGTAAGTTCCGAGGACGATGCGGCGTTTCACTTCAGGGCCAAAGCCCGCGCCGCGCGTCTTGCGATACATCGGCAAGAGGGAATCCTCGGGCACGCGCAGGCCGTAGCGGACGCCGTCGTAACGCGCCAGATTGGAGCTCGCTTCGGCCGTCGCGATGATGTAATACGTCGCAATGGCATAGTCGGTGTGGGGCATGCGAATCTCGATGAGTTGACAACCGAGTTTTTTAAATAGCACGATGCCTGCGTCAATTTTCTGACGAACTCCTGCGTCCATGCCCTCGCCGAAATATTCCTTCGGAATGCCCAGCCGTAGACCCTTGACGGACGTTTCCAGCCCGGCTGCGTAGTCGGGAACGGGCGCCCTAGTGGAGGTGGAGTCATGCGGGTCGCGGCCCGCGATGACGCTCAGGATGGCCGCGACATCTTTCACATTGGTTGCAAACGGCCCGATGCGGTCCAGAGACGAGGCGAAAGCAATCAATCCATAGCGTGAAACGCGGCCGTAGCTCCCCATCATCGCGGGAACGCCGCAAAAGGAACCTGGTTGGCGGATGGAGCCCCCGGTATCCGTGCCCAACGCCGCGACCGCGAGGCCTGCGGCCACCGCAGCAGCGGAACCGCCGCTGGAACCGCCTGGCACGCGGTCGAGAGCATGCGGATTCTTCACTGGGCCGTAGGCGGAATTCTCATTGGAGCTGCCCATAGCAAATTCGTCGCAGTTGGTCTTGCCCAGAATGACCGCGCCGGCGGCTTCGAGGCGCTCGACGGCGGTGGCGTCGTAAGCGGGAAAGTGGTTTTCGAGAATCTTCGAGCCGCAGGTCGTTTTCGTTCCGCGCGTGCTGATCACGTCCTTGATGGCGATGGGCACGCCAGCGAGCGGGGGCAAAGGCGCGCCTGCAGCCAGCGAGGCGTCGATTTTGTCGGCTTGGCGGCGTGCGCGTTCGGGGGTCAGCGCCAGAAAAGCGTTCAGCTCCGGATTGCGAGCCTCGATGAGCTTATAGAAGTCCGTCACCAACTCGCGCGCGGAGATTTTCCCCGCCGTCAGCGCCTCTCGCACTCTGTCGATGGTCCAAGTGGTGGTCATGGTAGAGGTTCTTAGGTCGAAGAGAGATTTCTCACTTCACAAGCCAACCGATTCGCAGGAGCGAATCGGGAAGAAAAGGCGTTGGGTTGTTCCGTTCGAAATGACAGACGGGCGGCGTGGCGGACGTTCATCGCTCGATGACCTTGGGCACGCGGAAATAGGGCGGTTCCGGGTCGGGCGCGTGCTTCAGGACGTCATCGGCGACTGCGCAGGGCACCACCAAATCCTCGCGCAAGGTGGCGTCGGCTTGCTGGTCGGTTGCCAAGGCCTGGGCCATCGGCTCCACATTGGAAGTATCCAGTTCGTTCAGCTTGCCGATGTACTCTAAGATTTCGTCGATTTGCGCGCGGTAAGTCTCCAGCTCGCTTTCACTCAAATCCAGATAAGCCAGCTCCGCAACACGCAACACATCTTCCCGGCTGATCTTCATTCGAGTTCCTCAATAAGCCGGAAAAAGTTTATCACACGGGTGAATTGCTATTCGGCCGAGAAACAGACTCTAATGCCTGGCTTCGTGCGCTTGGGAAGCGGCGCCTGCTTGAGCAGCCTTAATCAGCTTGTCGTTAAGAAACATCAAGGAAGAAACATTGCCCCCGCCGTCAGTCCAAATCACGCTCCAATTCTTGTCCCAGGTAATATGGTGATAAGCCACCGGGATTCCATAGCCACGTGTTTTGCCGTAGTCAAGCATTTCTGAAACCGGCTCCCCGAGATTAACCCCTCCGATCGATATCCGATGAAGGCGCTTTCGCATCACAGTGTCCCTTATGCCAAAGCCTAATGGTATGGCGCCCGGATCGAGTTCGGTTCCCAACGGTTGTAAGAAAGAGGCCCATACTTCGCAATCATTGGCTGCACATGCCCAACCGATTCTTGTTGTGTTGTGCATCCCGGCCAACTTAAGGTTCGGTTGATGCAGGCTCCGTTCCAAATCAGTTAGCGTCGCAGTTGAAGGATCTAACGCTATCTCTCCTAGCGAGTCGAGAGCATTCTCTCGTGCGGCTATTTCGGCGAGGCCTTTCTGTCCCTCTATGCGAATTTGCCGAGTGGCGTGCCAGCTGAATGCATAGAGCAGTCCGAGAAATACGAGAGGAATGCCAACAATGTATGCAATTATTCGTCTCCACATTGTCGCCACTCCTGTAAGTGTTTAGCCGGTTGTTACTTCGGCGGTCTTGCGGGGATATTTTTTTGCGATGTAGTTGTCGACGAGGGCTTGGAAGGCGGCGGCGAGCTCGTCGTAAGTGCCTTCGAGGGTAACGTCCTTTTTGCCGTCGATGTAGACGGGGCAGCGGGGCGCTTCGCCGGTGCCAGGAAGGCTGATGCCGATGTTGGCGGCTTTGGATTCGCCCGGACCATTCACGATGCAGCCCATCACGGCGAGGGTCATGTTCTCTACGCCTTCGTATTGCGCCTTCCAGACGGGCATGCTGTCCCGGATGTAGCCCTGAATGGCTTCGGCCAATTCCTGAAACGTGGTACTTGTGGTGCGGCCGCAGCCGGGGCAGGCGGTCACACTGGGCGCGAAGGAACGCAGGCCGAGGGCCTGGAGCAATTCGCAGGCGGCGTAAACCTCTTCGCGACGATCGCCGCCGGGACGAGGCGTGAGCGAAATGCGAATGGTGTCGCCAATGCCCTCATAGAGCAGAATACCCAGAGACGCCGCTGACCAGATCTGTCCCTTCATGCCCATGCCCGCCTCGGTCAGGCCGAGGTGGAGGGGCTGCTCGGTCTTCGACGAAAGATCGCGATACACGGTGATTAGGTCGCGCGGCCGGGAAGTTTTGCATGAAATGATGATCTGGTCGTGCCGCAGGCCGGATTCGAGCGCAAGCTCGGTCGATTCCAGCGCGGAAATCACCATGCACTCGTTGATGATCTCTTCGGAATCTTTGCCGAGATTCTTGTCCGTATTCTCGTGCATCTTGCGCATGACGAGCTCTTGATTGAGCGAGCCGCCGTTCACGCCGATGCGCACCGGCTTGCCGTTGTCGACTGCGACCTTGCAGATGGTGGAGAATTGTTCGTCGCGGCGCTGGCCTGCCCCGACGTTTCCGGGATTGATGCGGTATTTGTCGAGCTGCTTGGCGCATTCCGGGTACTTCGTCAGCAGCACGTGGCCGTTGTAGTGAAAATCGCCAATGATCGGGGCGCGGCAACCAATATCAAGCAGGCGTTTCTTGATCTGTGGCACGGCGGCTGCAGCTTCGGGCACATTCACCGTCCAGCGGACGATTTCGGAGCCCGCCTCGGCCAGCTCCACGGTTTGCTTGAACGTCGATTCAATATCCGCGGTGTCCGTGTTGGTCATGGACTGCACAACGATAGGGGCGCTTCCGCCCACGCACACGTGCCCGACCTTCACGCCATAGGTTTTACGGCGCGGGTGCCGCGTCGCCGCCGCGTCAAATCCTTCAATCTGAGTAAGCATTTCTTTCATTTTAGCCTGAGTGGCTTACAGCGCGAAAGTCCAAGCCCTTTACGGCTTTGCGTCCGGATACTCTAATCGATACAACGGCTCGAGCCCTGTCCTCTTTA
>CAZGBQ010000274.1:0-4209 GCA_964524045.1 uncultured Acidobacteriaceae bacterium | reverse complement strand
TAGGGGCGCGGCATGCTGCGCCCTAGCTCGGCAACCAACTCACCCGCTAGGTGTAGGGGCACGATACAGTCTTTTGTAGCGCTGGCTTGCCCCCGCACGGGGCATCCTGCCGGCGTTTTTTCTTTCTCCATGGCCTCCGTGTCCTCTGTGTTAAGTCCTATTTTTTCCTTCTGACTGTTAAACGTGAACTGCCAACTATCGACTTCCTCAGGGTCCAACATGAAAACCAAAAATCCCGATGCTCTCCTCATCTGCAAACAAATCGAGGATGACCTCGTGCCGCGCCTCCGCCTCAATCTCGTTGAGCGCGTGGTCTACTATCATCTCTTGCGCCACAGCCGCTTCGAGGGGAAGCTCCAGCTCCGCTTTTCCATTCTCTGGCTCACCCGCGGCATTCGTCTCTCCGCCGCGCCCGCGCGCCAAGCCGTGCGCACCCTCGTTGAGAAGGGCGTTCTGCGTCTCGTCGAACGCACCCGCGCTGGCCATGTGGTCGAAGTCCTCTTGCCCGGCGAGATTCGCGCAGCCACACCCGATGGACCTGTGCCCTCTTGCCTCGCCCGCAGGCCTCGTACAACCAGCCTCGAGGAGGTGGATTTCCTGCTAACGAAAACCCGCCGCGCCGCCATTCATGCGCGTGACGGGGGCCTCTGCTTTTATTGCTTGACCGAGCTTACCCCGCGCACGCGATGCCTCGACCATGTCGTCCCACTGGCTCGCAGGGGGAAGAACTCCTACCGCAACCTCGTTTCCTGCTGCACCGAATGCAACACCCAGAAAGGAGAAACCGCCGCCGACGATTTTCTGCGCACCCTCTGCCGCCAGCGCCGTATAACCTCCGCCGAACTTGCCAATCGCCTCCGTACGCTAGACGCCCTCGCCGCCGGCCAACTCCGCCCAGAAATCCCAACGCCGCAATCGCGTTCTGCCCTGCGGAAACCGTCCCGCGCTTACGACCGCTTTCCCGTCTGATCTCAATCCTTCCTCAGCAAACTCCGCCCGCCGCAATAGCCTCAACTGACTCTTAAAAGACGAAGGGTCTCAGGGCTTCGCTTCTGAAATCTTGACGCCATCGGGTCTTGCAAAAAGCTTCGGGTCGAAGGGAACTTCCTCATAGGCGGTGTAAATGAAAACTTCACCTTTGTCACCGACGGCCCGACCAACCGCTAAGGGCCGCTCGCTGGGATTGCTAATCGTAAGCATCACGAATCGAGTGCTGCCAATTTCAATGACGTATTGAGTTGTCTTCTTGCCATCTTCCTCTGGCCCCGGCCCACCCGTAGAACCCATTTTCTTGAAGAATTCTAGCTCGCTTCCGAATTGGAGCTCTGGGTACAGGATTGCAGCTTCGTCCTTGGGATCCACGTTTGCAATAATAGGCAGCTTGCAGTTGAAGGTCGGGCCACGATCGACTTTGTGTCGTGCAGATTTGTCATAGAGATTTACCATCCAGGCGTCGGGCTCATTAATGATGAGCAAGCCGTGAATTCTGTTTTCGGTGTCTTCCGCTTCTTCTATGCGACAGTACCTTGTGCCGGCCCTGTACATGACCTTTGGCTTGGCCGAAAAGCTGCTTGCCGCGATCTGAGGGCCCTCGAGATGAACCTCAATCCTAGTCATAATCTTAGGGCTATCGTCAGCGGTCAGAGTGGTGGTGGCGAGAAGTAACAAGAGTAAGAGCCGACGCATAGTTCCGAGAGTCTAGCACTCCGGCGGAATTCGTTGTAATTCTTCCAACCGGACAATTACCGGGGGCCGCTGAAAGCGCATGGCGGTGCGAGCTGAACTAGTAAGGGCGGTCCCGCTCATCAGAGCGCCGGACCGGGGGTTGCACCACGGGCTGGAATTGCCCGAGATTCGTGTACTGAATCTGGCTGCCGTCGAGCGTGAGCTTGGGGAGTTACCTCAACCGGGGAAGGAGGAGAAAAGGGAGGAACAACGAGGAGCCGGGGTGCGTCTTCTGCGCGTGCCGGTGGTCGCGGCGGGCGTCCTGCTGCATCGCTGCGTAGCGTGGTTGCGGATCAATGCCTGGACCTGCGTTGGCTGGCAGATAAGCAGCATCCAGAATTAATGGGCGGTCTAATATAACGTCCATCGTGGTGCCGCGTGGAAGTTCGGTCTCCGGTCCGCGCGTGGCGAGCACGGCGATGAGCGCTCCAATTCCACCAGTTCCGCCGCCGATTAACGCACCTTTTCCGGGTGCGTCGTTGCTAACCGCGCCCGCAACTGCCCCAATGTACGCGCCGCCCGCGGTGGTCAAGAGCACCGCGGTAGTGTTGCGCAGGGAGCTGGAAGGCCCGGTGATTTTTCCGCTTGGAATGACGCCCACGCCAGAATTGGGGTCCACGCTGCTTGGAGTAGCCAGCAGCATAATCGTGTAGCCATTGAAAAACGTCATCTGCTGGATGGCAATTTGTATTTCGCCGCGTCCGCGTATCCGGCCTGGGCGCTTCGATTCGAGAATCTCGCCGCGGAGAAACGTGCCCATGGGAATCGCCATGCGGTTGTCGGCTGTAATGGGATAGACGGACTCGAAATAGACAGAGTCGCCGCGCTTCGCGGTGCGCGTGTTGATGGTGTTCCGGAGGATCAGCGGCAGGCGAGTGCCTGCGGGGACGATGAGTTGTTCACTCGCAGGCGCGGGGGCAGGTGCGTCGGCCCTGGGCAGAGCAGGGGCAGGCAATTCAGGCTGCGTTGCGGAAGGTTCTTGCGCAAAGAGCGCTCCTGGGCAATACAGCGCAATAAGGCTAACTACGAAACACCGAAGGACTAGCCGACACATGGAATCACCTCGCGGGCTGACCTGGCCCCGAAAGTAAGGTGCATTGAGACTGCCAATGTTGGAAGAACGAACTGCGACTTAAGGTTTGCTTCGGCGCACGAGCAAGTCGCTTGCTGTCAGCTTGTTAGGAATTCACATCTGTTCTTGTTAAGCAGAACGCGCCCAGCAAGCACAAAAACGCAAATGTGCTGCTGCTAGGGAAACACGCCGGTGTCATGAGGAGTTGGCGCTTCGTAACAGTGAAGGACACCCGACACGACGATTCGGGAGGAATCAGTATGGCCGTTCTGGCTGCTCCGGCCGCCGCACGGGCGGCTGGACTACGGGCTGGAATTGGCCAAGGTTCGTGTACTGAATCTGGCTGCCCTCGAGCGCGAGCTCGTGTTCCAGGACCACATCCATCGTCGAGCCGCGCGGCAGCTCCGCTTCCGGCCCGCGTGTCAGCAACACAGCAGCCAGCCCGGCAGCGGCTCCAATGCCCGCGCCAATGCCGGCTCCTTTCGGAGTGCGTGTGGCCAGCGCGCCAATGCCAGCGCCGGTGGCGGTAGTGGTAACAACGGTGCCTGCCTTTTGACCTTTGTTGCCGCCGCCGGTCACTTTGCCTTCTTCGTCCATGGTTTCCTTGCCGCCGGAATCCGCGCTGCGCGGCGCGGCATTCAAATTCACGGTGTAGCCATTCGGCAGGATAAGCGTATCCAGGCGCATGCGAAATTCGCCGCGGCCCTTGATGCGCCCGGGGCGCTTCGCTTCCAGCAACTCTCCGCGAAGATACGAACCCACCGGAATCACGATTCGATTGGCCACGGTGATGGGAAACGACGTTTGCAAATAGACCGAATCGCCTTGCTTCGCGCTGCGCGTCGAGATTCCGTTCTGCAATACCACGCCGACGCGTGTCCCCGCCGGAACAATGACTTTCTCACTGGAGCCTGCTTGCGCTGCGGGAGCCGGTTTCGGAGCAACGGGCGCCGGCGCATCACTCTGCGGTCCTTCCGGCTGCTGCGCCGCGCAGGGCACAGCCAACGCCAACAACCCAACGAAGAATCGCATGCTCTTGAAGTGCTCACGTCGCGACAATGTTCTCATGGCATCCTCGCAATGCTTCCTGCGATGCACCCAGAAAGCTACTGGATGCCTGAGTATACCGCGAAAAGAATTGACACCTCGTCGTAAGAATCGCCACCTGTCATTCCGAGGAGCGCAGCCGGCCGTAGCTTGCCTGCAGCAAGCAGGGCAGGCGCAGCGACGAGGAATCTCTCTTTCCTTTTGACGGAGGTTTGACCAGAGGCGGCAGGAGAGCTAGGCTCTGCTTAGCCTGAGGAGAACGGAAATGGCCAAGCTGGCGCTGGTTTACGGAATGCGGCTGTTGCCGGAGGAAGATTTGAGCGAAGTGCGCGACGCGACGGTCATGCTGAAAAATGGCAAGTCCG
>CAZGBQ010000273.1:0-4242 GCA_964524045.1 uncultured Acidobacteriaceae bacterium | reverse complement strand
TGGGCCAGCAAAGGTTATCCGATTGCCAAAGGGAAGTAGCGCGATACCTTTGCTCAAGCCGAGCACTTTCTGGATCCGCCTTCCGAGGATTGGAGCTTCGGACGACAGAAAAACATAGGAGGGATGCGATGAAAAAGATCATCTGGACGCTAATCACAGTTGCGGCGGTAATCGTCTTGGTTGTCGTGTTCCAGGAGTTGCAGGAGAGTGGACTCTTCTCTTCTTCCTATGCAGCTCCGCCGGAGAAACCCGCTCCTCTTCAATCCGCGGGACAAGCCCAAACCTACAACTTTGACACTGACAAAGCCGGCGAAATTCCAGCAGGCTTCCACGGCGCGCGCACGGGCCAGGGAACCGAGGGCAAGTGGGTTGTGACCGCGGACTCCAGCGCGCCTTCCAAACCAAACGTTGTTGCGCAAACATCGCGTGACCGAACCGACTACCGTTTCCCGCTGCTCATTGCTGACCAGGGCGCATTCAAGGATCTGGAAATCAGCGTGAAGTTCAAAGCTGTGGAAGGGGAGGTGGACCGCGCCGGTGGCCTAGTATTCCGCCTGAAGGATGCGAACAACTACTACATTGTTCGCGCCAACGCGCTCGAAGACAATTACCGGCTGTACCACGTCGTAAACGGGAGCCGCCGTCAGTTTGCAGGCGCGAACTTCAAAGTGACTTCCGGCGAATGGCATGAGCTGCGCGTCGAAGCCGTGGGCAACAAGTTCATTTGCTACTACGACGGCGCCAAGAAGATTGAGGCGACTGATGAAACCTTCAAAGATGCTGGCAAGGTCGGTCTGTGGACAAAGGCCGATTCGCTCACCTATTTCGACGATCTGAAAGTCTTGGCCAAGTGAGTTTCGAGAAGTATCTCAAAAAAGAACTAAGGGGGTAGATCCATGATTCGTTTCGTGAAGAGAGGCGCAATCATAGCTTTTGCGCTCGCGTGTTCCATTTTCTTTATCGATCGTGTGCTCGCCCAGGAAGTTCCGGCGGACTATCAAGACGTCTTGAAGACCCTCGACCGCAAAGGCGACTTCAAAGCGGGCGTTCTGAAAGTGAACATCCCGCGCAACGATTTGAAGATGACCATCCAGGGATTCTCTACTCCGACGCCTTTCGGCTTTGGCGGTTGGATTGCCCTCACGAAAGCAACCGACGGCTCAGACGTAATGATGGGCGATTTGGTCCTTCTTCAGGAAGAAGTGAATCCCGTTATGTCCGCCCTCCTGGACAATGGAATCGATGTCACGGCGCTCCACAATCATTTTTTCTGGGATGACCCGCACGTCTTTTACATGCACGTCCATGGAATGGGGAAGGCGGCGGATCTTGCGCGCCGTGCCAAGCCCGCTCTGGACTTGATTGGCCACGTGAAGCCTGCCGCTGCGACTCCTGCCGGTACTGGCGGCACACCCCTCGACACCGCGAAAATTGCAAAGATTGTTGGGCATGATGGGGAACAATCGGGCGCGGTCTACAAAATCACGGTGGGGCGCGACGACCTAGGGATGAAGGAGCACGGCGCGGTGATCAACGCCCGCATGGGGCTCAACACCTGGGCCGCATTCGTCGGCACGCAGGAAGACGCCGCGGTTGCCGGAGACGTAGCAATGGCCGAACACGAAGTCACGCCGGTCCTGAAGGCTCTTCGCAAGAATGGCCTCGATGTGGTCGCCATTCACCATCACATGACCGAGGAACGGCCGGTTGTGATCTTTCTTCATTATTGGGGCCGAGGTCCCGCAGAAAAGCTCGCTGCCGGATTCAAGGCGGCTCTCGACGAGTTGGGCAAGGGATAACGGCATCTAGGAGGACGAAATGGAAAAGACACTTCCCTATCGTCGATTATCTATCGCTGCATTCCTTTTGTTCGGCGTTTTGTTCTCATCAAGCGTCTTCGGTCAAACCCTCAAGCAGGTTGCGAAGTTCAACCTGCCGGGCCCGGGCGGAAAACGCTTCGACTATCTCACCATTGACGCGGTTGACCACTATTTGATTTCCGCTCATCTTGCGGTGGGGCAGACCTATGTGATCGACCTCCGTACAAACAAAGTCGTCGCGACCGTAACGGATACGCCGGGAGCAGAGGGCGTCGAATACGTTCCGGAGCTCAAGAAGTTCTACACCTCGAACGCCGGCGACAACACCATCGGCGTGATTGACATGAAGCAGATGAAGGTGGTCAAGAAGCTCAAGACCGACTCCAAACCGGATGGAAGCGCGTATGCCGCGCCGTTTCACAAATTGTATGTTTCCGATGAACGTGGAAAAGCGGAAGCTATCGTCGATGTCGCCAAAGACGAAATCATCAAGACTCTGCATTTCGACAGCGAAACCGGCATGCCGCAATACGATTCCATCGCCCGCAAGATTTACGTAAACCTTCAGGACGACAACATTTTCGCGGTCATCGATCCTGCCACCGATGAAGTCGTCGGGCGCTATGCGGTCGGGCGTTGCAAAGGGAACCACGGAATGATCCTTGACTCCGAACATCACCGGGCTTTCCTTTCTTGTGAGGGCAACGACCTCATGACCGTGTTTAACCTGGACACGCACCAGCCCATCGCTTTTCTGCAGATGGCTGGCGGCCCGGACGTCATCAAGTTCGATCCCGGCCTCAAGCGTATCTACGTCGCATGTTCGAGCGGCGCGATTTCTGTCTTCCAAATGGAGGACCCGGACCACTACCGCAAGCTGGAAGACTTTCCAGTGCAAAAGAAAGTTCACAGCCTGGCGATCGACCCTGAGACACATCGCGTGTATGCGCCAGAGCAGGAGGAAGATGGCAAACCCGTCGCGCGCATGATTGTTTACGAACCTGTGGTGCACTGAAGCCAGTGGCCAGCCCTCGGACATTGGCGCACCGCGCTGCGAGCCTGTTGGCGCTCTGCCTTTTGTCAGCCTGGAACGTCTCCGGCCAATCCGACACAGCCGTAACGCCGTCGACGCTTCGCGTTGCGAATGCGGTGCGGGTCGATCATGCCCCCAAGACCGATGGCACACTAAATGACCCGCAATGGAAGCTGGCCCAGCCAGTCACGAGTTTCTCTCAGCGAGAGCCGTATGAGGGGAAACCGCCGACAGAGCAGACCGACGTCCGCATCCTTTACACAAAGGACGCGGTGTTTTTCGGCGTCGTTTGCCACGATTCGGAACCCGGAAAGATTGTAGCCACGCAACTCCGGCGTGATGTCAGCCAGGAGCTCGACGACTACTTTGAGATTGTGATCGACTCTTCGCTTGACCGCCGCAATGCCTACCTGTTTCAGATCAATCCTCTGGGAACCCAGCGCGACGGCCTCGTTACGGACGAACGCGGTCTGCAGGACGGCAGTAGCGACCAAGGTGACGGAGATCCCGGATGGGATGGCGTGTGGACGTCGGAAGCCCGCATTACGCGCGAGGGCTGGACGGCGACGATCCGAATTCCGTTTTCGACACTGAATTTCATGCAGTCGCGCGACGTCATCTGGGGAATCAACTTCAAGCGCTTCATCCGCCGCAAGAATGAGCAGGATTTGTGGGCCGCGTGGAGGCGAAGTTTCGGAATCCTCAAAATCAGCCAGGCCGGTGAGTTGCATGGAATTTCTGAAATTGGCAGCGGACGTTTGCTCATCGTGAAGCCTTACGGCCTGACGGGTTTCAATCATTTGCCGCAGTCCGCTACCTCTGCTGGGCCTGGGCTCACCCCTGGCACGAAAGCCCTTTACACCGGCGGCGTGGACGTAAAAGTTGGCCTTCGTTCGAATCTCGTTGCCAACTTAACTGGCAACACCGACTTTGCGGACGCCGATGTCGATACGCAACAGTTCAACTTGACGCCCTACAAGCTTTTCTTTCCAGAAAAACGACAGTTCTTCCTCGAGAATGCAGGAATCTTCAACTTCGGGTTGGGAAGCTCCGGTGACCTGCTGTTCTTTAGCCGCCAAATCGGCATTGATCCTGTCACTGGCCAACAGGTGCCGATGAACGGAGGCGGAAAGATCACGGGCTCCCTAGCTGGCTTTGATGTAGGCATCATGGATGCAAATACCCGCTCGAGCGGCCCTAATCCCTACGCCAACTATGCCGTGTTCCGCGTAAAGCGCTCGCTTCCCGGAGGTTCTTACGTTGGCTTCATGGGCATCGACAAGCGTGCTGGGAACACCGCTCCTCCTTTCAACCAGAGCGGGGGAGTGGACACGCGCATCGTGCTGATGAAAAACCTTGTCCTGAAGGGTTATGCCGCGCAAACGCGTT
>CAZGBQ010000272.1:0-4247 GCA_964524045.1 uncultured Acidobacteriaceae bacterium | reverse complement strand
GTGTCGCCAACAACGGTGGCGTCGTGCAGCGGCGTGCCTTTTTGCTTCAGCTCGACTTCGACAATTTTCTTGGCGTTGTCCCACGCGCCGCCGGCGTTGGCCATGAAAATCGCCTGATACAAGCCGAAAGTTGCGATGGAGATGAGGTAGCCAATGAAAAAGAACGGCTCGACGAACGCGAACGCCAGCGTAGTGAAAAACACGGCAATAAAAATATTCAGCATGCCCTTTTGCGCGTAACGCGTGCAAATCTCCACGACCTTTTTGCTGTCCGTGATGCTGGCTTTTTCCACGCCTTCGAGCTTGATGTTGGCCTTGATGAATTCCACCGCGCGGTACGCGCCGGTGGTGACCGCTTGCGTGCTCGCGCCGGTGAACCAGTAAATCACTGCTCCGCCGGAGATGAGTCCGAGGACGAACGGCGCGTGGAGAAGCGAAAGCTTGTCCACGTTGGCCGCGAGGCCGTTGGTAAGCGCCATGATGATAGAGAAAATCATCGTGGTCGCGCCGACGACGGCGGTGCCGATCAGCACTGGCTTCGCGGTCGCTTTGAACGTGTTGCCTGCGCCGTCGTTAGCCTCGAGTAAATGCTTGGCGCGCTCGAAATTCACTTCGATGTTGTGATCCTTCTTGAGTTCCTGCTGGATGCCGGGGATTTGCTCGATCAAGGAAAGCTCGAAGACGGACTGCGCGTTGTCTGTGACTGGACCGTAGGAATCCACCGCGATTGTTACCGGGCCCATGCCGAGAAAGCCGAACGCCACCAAGCCGAACGCGAAGACCGGCTCCGCGACCATCAAGTTGTGCAGCCCCTGCTGGGAAACCAGGTAGCCGATGGACATCAACAGCACCATCGAGAGGCCGAGATAATAGCCGGAATAATTTCCCGCGACGAAGCCGGACAAAATTCCGAGCGATGGCCCGCCTTCTTGCGCGGAAGTGACGATTTCCTTGGTGTGGCGCGATTCGACGGAAGTAAAGACTTTCACAAGCTCAGGAATGATCGCACCCGCTAGCGTGCCGCACGAAATAATCGTCGCAAGCTTCCACCATTGCGTGTCATCACCGCCCAAAGTCGGAATGATGAGTCGCGAAACGATGAAGGTCAGCGTTATCGAAACAAACGAGGTAATCCAAACGAGCCACGTGAGCGGTGTCTCGAAGTTCATCTCGCTAGCGTTGGCAAAGCGCGCTTTCGCGATGAAGCCGTTGATGAAATACGCCGCCGCGCTCGCGACGAGCATGATGATGCGCATGACGAAAATCCAAACGAGTAGTTGCACTTGCACGGTGTTGGCGGATGCCGTGGCTTTGGCGATCACCGCGGCTGAGGCAGTCTGCATAGTCAAGCCCGCAGGCAAAAAATGTTCTGGAGAAATCGCCAACAAAATAAAAGTGATGAGCGCGACACCCGTGACGCCGTAAGTTTCGAATCCGTCGGCGGTTGGCCCTACCGAATCCCCAGCATTGTCCCCCGTGCAGTCGGCGATTACGCCGGGGTTGCGGGCGTCGTCTTCCTTGATTTTGAAAACGATTTTCATCAAGTCGGAGCCGATGTCGGCGATTTTGGTGAAGATGCCGCCGGCGATTCGAAGGGCGGCGGCGCCCAGCGATTCGCCGATGGCGAAGCCGATGAAACACGGCCCTGCGTAATCGCCGGGAATAAACAAGAGAATAATTAACATCATCAATAATTCGACGGAAATGAGCATCATACCGACGCTCATGCCGGCTTCGAGGGGGATATGGTTGATGGGGAAGGGTTTGCCGCTGAGCCCAGCGAAGGCGGTGCGGGAATTGGCGAAGGTGTTTACGCGAATGCCGAACCACGCCACAGCGTAGCTGCCGCCCATGCCGACAAGGCTAAAGAACAAAATAATCGGAAGCGTGACAGCGATGGATTTGCCGGGCACGGGAGCGAGCCAGCCAAAGTACAGGACGATGACAATGGCAATGAAGACCCAGAGCAGGAGGAGGAATTTCCCTTGCGTGGTGAGATAAGTCTTGCAGGTTTCATAGATCAGCTCGGAAATGTCGCGCATGGATTTGTGGACCGGCAGATTCTTCAGGCGCGTGTAGATGGCGAGACCGAAGGCTAGTCCGAAGAGGCAAAACAGAATGCCGAAGAGGAGGAGGGTGTGGCCGTCGGTGCCGAGAAACTTGACCTGGGAAAGGTCGGGGAGCTTCAGGCTGGCTTCGCCGCCGGCTTCGTCGGCGCGAGCGGAAACCGCGGGGAGAAGCGCGAGCGCGGCGGCAACGGCGCCGAATTTGGTGAGTCTCAAACAATGGGACCAGGCATTCGTTAGCCAGGTGCGCATTCAGAATCCTCCAACGTTGGAAAATTTTGCGGGGCACTTCCCCCTGGACAGTCGTTTCCAGCTCACAGCTTTGGCCGAACGCTGTCAGGTGCGGCCGCAGAGCGATTTTTTCTCATTCCACCGGCAAGAAGCCGCCGCACGCCGGTCCGGGATTACCCCAATACCGCCGGCGAAGCGCCCGTAAGTCAGGCGCCAGGGCGAGTGCAAATCGCAGTTTTATAACATTTTAGGGATGATGGGTCAAACGGCCTCGAACTGGCCACTTCACTTGCTCACCCAGAATGTGCTTGCCTGTCTATTCCAGTTGAAAGCTGACGCGAACCGACGCACGGATTGTCACTTGTCCGCCAGCAATCGCAGGCACTTCTTGCCCTTCGGGAAGCTTGTAGCGCACGAAGTTTGCGGTGTTTAGGGAGAGGTTCGCCGTCGCGTCGTATTCGGACTCTTCGGTGACTTCCCAGGGGCTGCCAACTTTCTGACCCAGTTCTCCCGCCATTGCAGTAGCTTTTTCCTGGGCGGCTTTAACAGCCTTTAGGCGAGCTTCCTCCTTGTATTTCATTGTGTCAGACACGGCGAAATTGACTCCGTCCACGCGGTTAACGCCAGCTCTTAGAGCGCCTGTCAACAATTCCTCATACTTCGAGAGATTTTTCAAAGTGAGAGAAATTGTTTGCGAGACTTCATAACCGAGAAGCTTCGGAATCTTTTCCTCGGAATATTCCGGCCCCATGCTTACGGCGCTTGTCTGGATATTCTTTGTCTCCACGCCAACCGTGTGAGCGAGGGACAAGAGCCTATGGATACTCTTGTCGTTGTTCGCTTTGGCCACCGCCAAATCTTTGTCATGTGATTCCACCCCAAGGATCAGCGTCACTTCGTCAGGTGCGACTTTGATTTCAGAAGTTCCGGTGACTGAAATCATCCGCGGATGGCTGCAGTTGTTTTGCGCGAGGATTGAAGGTGCAAAGGCGAAACTCAGCGCTAGAGTGAGAACAGCGTTGGTGAGATTCAGGCCCATGGGTAATGTCTCCTTTGAGATTAACTGCGTGTGGATTTTCAATGGCCTCTGCTTCACGGTAGTTCGGTCCCATCCTCATCTTTGAACGGAATTACTTCCTAGGGTGTCTCACTGGGACCAGAAGCCCGTTAGTTAGAACGAGGCGGAAACCGTATCTTGCGCTTCTGAAGAGGACGATTTCGGCAAGCTGGTGGTAAGATGCGGGATTGATTGGGGCACGATGAGGCGCGACAAGATAAAGCCAACGGGACCTGCCAAACTAGTACCCTTTGGACCCTCGCGGGTGCGGGTTTTCCTTGACGAGCGGAATCACCGATGATGAACTGGTGCGCCTGGAGAATGGCTAAGTTGTGCGGACCTAACAACTTGATGAGAAATTCGTCCCGTCCCGACCCTCTGACGGGCGAGAACGAGGAGTCTGGGTATGGAAAATCCCAAGAGAAAGCAGATTCCTCGGGCGCAGACCGCCCTCGGAATGACAATTAGACGGGAGTTTCAACAAACTCCTAAGTGCTGGTCGGCTGCGGTGGCGCGCGCTTGAGAAATCACTTTTTCATCACTGGAACCGACACCGGAGTCGGCAAAACGGTGCTTTCGTCGCTGCTTTGCGCGGCGCTGGACGCAGTGTACTGGAAACCGATCCAGACGGGCACGCTGGAAGGCTCGGACCGCGTGACCGTGATGCGGCTGGCGGGCATCGGCACGGACCGCACGCTGGACGAGGTGTACAAATTTGTTCCGCCGGTTTCGCCGGACCTGGCGGCGCGCTGGGCGGGCGTGGAAATCGACCTCGGCCGCATCAACATGCCCACCAGCCTGATGAACGACTGGTTGGTGGTCGAGGGCGCGGGCGGCGTGCTGGTGCCCATCAACCAAAAGCAGTTCATGCTGGACATGATGGTGAAATTCAA
>CAZGBQ010000271.1:0-4283 GCA_964524045.1 uncultured Acidobacteriaceae bacterium | reverse complement strand
TTCTCATGTACAGCGAAAACCCGGAAGCGGATCGTGCGTTTTTCTGCGACGTCTTGGGATTTCCCCACGTGGACGTCGGAGGAGGCTGGCTGATCTTTGCGCTGCCCGCGTCCGAAGCTGCGTTTCATCCCACAGACGGAGAAACTCGGCAAACTCACGGCGGTCCCCGTCTGCTAGGGGCTGTGCTTTACCTGATGTGCGACGATTTGCGCGCGGAAATCAAGCAGCTCGAAAGCAAAAACATCAAATGCACGGAAATTGGCGAGGAACGGTGGGGAATCAAGACAACCATCCGCCTCCCCAGCGGCGGCGAAATCGGCCTGTACCAGCCAAAACACGAAACCGCCCTCGGCCTCGGCCCGCGCTGAACCTTTAAAAACTAAGCCCGCTTGTCTCGTTTTGGGATAGCGAGGCGGATACCCCCCAAAAACCAACCGCACCGGGATCAACCTGGCTTTCAAGCCATCCTTCGCGGATCGTCCCGTTCTCCTGTCTTTGTTCCGTGTTTGAGGGGGGCTCAGCGCAGGTAGCCCCAATTGTGCAGGCGGTCGCTATCCTCTTCCCAGCGATCGCCAATGTCCGTGCGATAGTACATGTTGGGTATTAGGACATTCTTGATCCGGGAATAGACTTGGGCTTGTGCCTGCTTCATGGTCTGACCGGTGCCGATAACAATCAGGATCACGCCGGAGGTGCCGGCAATAAGCCATTGGCCGTTGATCTGTTTCACGTCTTCAATGTGAATTTCGTCTGCAGGGGGCTTTTTGAAAACGATCGCCGAGTTTTTGGAAAAGGACTCGAAGGTCTCGTCATCATCGAAGGGAAAGGGTGGCACAACAATTCGCACGCCGATCTGAAATCCGCTGCGCACCCGCAGCTTGGGGTCCGTGCCGCTCGCGAGGTCCCACAGGAACTGCCCAATGGGTGTGATCATTCCCGCTTGCTGAATGCTGATCGTCGGATACCCGAACCGCGCCGTGAATTCCAGTGGATAGATCCCGTTGCTGTTGACGATGCAATTCAAGTCGATGTAGCCGACGTAGCCTTCCTCCGCCAGCTTCGGTTCCATTTTGAGCAGGGTTTGGTTGAACAGATGGTTCGGCCCGCTCCAAAACATGGAAGTTCCCATCTCGCCGGTTGGCGGCCCAATGTCTCCGGGGAAGAGTTTCTTGTGCTCGAAATTGATATTGATGGGGTAGATGAAATTCTTACCGTTAAAAAAGGCGCCCACGGCCACTTCGACTCCAGTCATGCGCCGCTGCAACTGGAAGACCTTGATTTCCTCGGCAAAAGCCTTTTTGTAGGCCTCCAGCATACGAATCACGTCCTGCCCGTCATCTTCCTCCCCAACGAAAAGGCGGCGCTTCACGTTTTGCGCCTCCCCGCTGGGCTTGATCACGTAGCGGCCCGGATTCTGAGTGACGTGTTCGATCGCGTCGTCGAACGATTCGAATTCCCGGTAGGGAATAATGTTCACCCCGGCTTTTTTTAACTCTTCTTGGCCAAAGGAACGGTCGTCTTCCAGTTTGTCTCCGTAGGCCGTGCCACCGATTACAAGTTTCCCCTCTTTGCGCAGGGCCTGCGCCTTTTCGCCTTGGCCCAAAGTGTCGTCAAATACGATGATGTCCGCCCAATCTTTATCCTTTTCCCAGTCCTTGGATTTCGCGACGAAGCCATCAGCGATATCGCGTTCCTTCTTGTCGCCGATGAAATAGCGGACTTCGTGGCCTTCTTTCGATACTTGCCAGGCAATGTCGCTGATCAAGCCGGTTAAAGACACAAACAGGAAACTTTTCTTATCCATTCGTCCTCGCGAGCATCCTTAAACGGGCGATTTTACATGAACGATTTGCGTTGGAATTGTTTCAATTCGATAAATTTCTGCCTTCCCACCAAGCCATTCATTACGCTTCAAAGAGTTTCAGGTAAAATAACGGTCCCCTATGAGTGTCTCTCAACATCGCGAGGTGGATTCGGAAGGACCACCGAAGTCGTCGGCCAGCGCAACGCCCGCCGTCTCAACCGTATCGGGTCAGGAAAACCTGACTCTGGCTTCTCCCGAGTTATACATTAACCGCGAGATCAGCTTGCTCGAGTTTCAGAGAAGGGTGCTGCAGGAAGCGGACAATCCGAATAACCCGCTGCTCGAGAGAGTAAAGTTCCTCTCCATCGTCAGTTCCAACTTGGATGAGTTCTTCATGGTCCGCGTCGCCGGATTGCAAAAGCTGGCGGCCAGCGGTACGCAAGAAACCAGCGTCGATGGCCTTCCCGCAGCCGTCCAGTTGCAACGCATTCGCGAGGAGGTCCGGCGGCTTGTGGAAGATATTCAGGATCTCCTGCGCAGCGCAATTCTGCCGGCCCTGGAGCATGAAGGAATTCGAATTTCAGACATTTCTTCTTTAACCCGGGAAGAGCGCACCGCAATGGATTCGTATTTCCTGGAGCACGTATTTCCGGTCCTTACGCCGTTGGCGTTCGATCCCGGGCGGCCATTCCCTCATATCTCCAACGGCAGCTTGAACCTGGCGGTGGTCGTAGGAGACAGCCAGGGCACAGAAAACTTTGCTCGCATAAAGGTGCCGGACTCGCTACCCCGGCTAATTCCGGTAGATTCCAGTTCACGCCAGGCTAAGGCCTCCAAATCGCGAAAGTCCGAACTGAAGTTCGTGTGGTTGGAGAAGTTGATTGCCGCCAATCTGCATTTGCTTTTTCCGGGAATGGAGATCGTGGAGGCCCACCCGTTCCGCGTAACCCGCGATGCAGAAGTCGCCATCCAGGAGCTGGAGAGCGACGACCTCCTGGAAAGCGTCGAAGAAGCCGTGCGGCAGCGGCGGTTTACCTCCGTCGTGCGCCTGCAAGTGGATGCAAACGTATCCGAGAAGATTCTGGAGATCCTGGCCAGCAATCTCCCGATCGACAAACAGGATGTGTACCGGATCAGCGGTTCGGTTGGACTCAGGCGGCTGATCGAGCTGTACGAACTGGACCGCCCGGATTTGAAGTATAAGCCCATGGTGCCTTCGATTCCCCCGAGCCTGCGCGCCGACGCTGAAGAGGACATGTTCTCTGCCATTCGCCGTGAAGATCTCCTGCTGCACCACCCGTACGAGTCTTTTCAACCGATCGTGGAATTCCTGGAGCAAGCGGCGCGCGACCCGAATGTCTTGGCGATCAAGATGACCTTGTACCGCGTGGGCCGCAACTCACCGATTGTGGCCGCCCTCCTGGAAGCGGTCGAGAAGGGAAAGCAGGTGTCTGTCCTGGTCGAACTCAAAGCACGGTTCGACGAGGAGAGCAATATCGAATGGGCCCGCACTTTGGAGGATGCTGGCGTACACGTCGTCTATGGGCTGGTGGGCATGAAGGTCCACTCTAAAGCCGCTCTGGTCGTCCGGCGCGAAGGCGAAAAAATCCGCCGGTATGTGCACCTGGGGACCGGCAACTATAATCCGGGTACCGCGCGCGCCTACTCCGACTTTGGCTTTTTGACGTGCAATGAGCAGATCGCCAGTGATGTCACCAATTTTTTCAACACCCTCACAGGATATGCCCGGAAGAACGAGCCACGCGAGCTTCTGGTTGCGCCCATCAATCTAAGGCAGCGGCTCGAGGAACTGATTCTCAGAGAAATTGCGCTTCAGGAAAAAGGTGAGCAAGGGCATCTGGTTTTCAAGATGAACGCTCTGGAAGATCCGCAAATGATCAGACTGCTCTATCAGGCCTCGCAAGCGGGCGTGAAAGTTGACCTGCTGATTCGAGGACTTTGTTGCTTGCGGCCTTTGGTCTTTGGATTCAGCGACAATATCCGCGTCACGAGCATTGTTGGGCGGTTCTTGGAGCACAGCCGCGTCTACTACTTCCGCAACGGAGGTGCTGAAGAAGTCTATCTCGGCAGCGCCGACCTCATGCGACGGAACCTCAGTCACAGGGTCGAAATTCTCTTCCCCGTCTCCAATGCTAGCTTGGTTCGTCGGTTGAAAGACATTCTCGACCTGCAATTGGCGGACGAAAAGAAATCACATCATCTGCAAAGCGACGGGAATTACATCCGGAACACCAAGGCGGGGCAACCGGATGGAATCGATAGCCAACTCCAGCTTCTCACGCATGAGAATGCGCCTCTTCCGATCGGCAGGGGTTTGGCTGCCCTTTCCCGCAAGCGCCGGGGCGCGGATCGCCGCGCTGACTTGCGGTCGCACCTCGATTCCCGTAAGTCTCCCCAGTGATTCCTTCCTTTCTTGTCAAAACAAAGTCTCCCCTCACGTTTTCTTGACCCTGCCCGC
>CAZGBQ010000270.1:0-4309 GCA_964524045.1 uncultured Acidobacteriaceae bacterium | reverse complement strand
TCAGATAGTTGATCCTCTCGCTGAGAAGCGCAATCTGCACTTCGGGCGAGCCTGTATCCTTGACGTGGGTCCGGAATTGCTCGATCAACACGGCTTTCGTTGCGCTCAAGTGCCCCTCTCCGTAATCCCCTGATTTATTCCTCTTCTCTTCTACACTCTCAGGCTAACACAACATTCTTCCGGGTGTAAAGTAAAGTCAGCCTGCGGCATTGAGCAGTTGAATCAGGATTCCTATTGACGCTTTTCCGCTCATCTCGCAGAATGAGGGCATGAAGTCCTCTCGCAAAGTTCTCACGGCGCTGAAACATATACTCGACAAAGTCAGAGGATTACTCTACGAGGTCACGCATACCAAGGATGCCCGCTACACGAGCGTCCCGGTGTGGAGGCCTTGGCGGGACTTCTGATCCGACAAAAGCCCCTCAGCACCCATTGATTGCCCAGCCCACCTCCAGACGCTAAATCTGAAGAAACGTGACGCAGTTTACTGCGTCCATAAGAAGGGGAAATCGCTGTTGCGTCGGAGCGGCATTTCCGGTTCAATGCTTCCAGCCAGCTTTCAAGGGAGGAAGGAAATGAAGAAGACTTTTGCGATAGTTGGGGCAGGATGTTTGGGCCTGGCATTGGTAGCGGTCCTGGCGTTAGCACAAGGCTCGCGGCCAAGTCCGGCAGCAAAGGCGTCGTGCGCGCTGCCGGACGGAAAGTCGATTACCGTCGATTATTCCAGCCCGCGCGCAAAGGGCAGGAAGATTTTTGGCGGCCTCGTGCCACTTGGCGAAGTATGGCGCGCGGGCGCCAACGAGGCCACAACTTTTGTTACAACGTCGGATGTGATGGTCGGCGGCACGCATGTGCCGGCCGGTAACTATACGATTTTCACCATTCCCACCAAGGACAAGTGGACGTTGATCATCAGCAAGAAAACCGGTGAGTGGGGCATTCCCTATCCGGGGGCGGACCAGGATCTGGCCAGGGTGGACATGAAGGTTTCAGCAACTTCAGCGCCGGTCGAGAACTTCACGATTGCTTTTGACAAAGCCGCATCCGGGTGCGCTCTGCGAATGGAATGGGAGACCACGCGCGCGACGGTCGACATCTCAAAAATGTAGTCGAATGAATCCGCCCGCCGGAGAAGGCTAGCTCTTTTTCGTACGGATGAGCGAGAGAAACTCGTCGCGCGTTTGCTTGTTGTGCCGGAACGCGCCAAGCATGGCGCTGGTCACCGCCTGGCCGCACTGCTTTTCCACTCCCCGCATCTGCATGCACAGATGGCGGGCTTCGATGATCACGCCCACGCCCTGCGGCTCGATCTTTTCCTGGATGGCTTCGGCGATTTGGCTGGTCATACGCTCCTGAATCTGTAGCCGGCGGCCATACATATTCACGAGGCGCGCAATTTTGCTGAGGCCTAAGACGCGCTTGTCCGGCAGATAAGCGACGTGGGCCTTCCCAAAAAACGGCAGCAAGTGGTGTTCGCAGAGGCTGAAAAACTCGATATCCTTGACGATGACCATTTCGTCATAGGCCACGCTGAAGGTCGCGCCGTTGAGGACGTGATCGAGGTTTTGGTGATAGCCGCTGGTAAGGAATTTGAAAGCCTTTTCGAAACGTTCCGGCGTCTTGCGCAGGCCCTCGCGATTGGGATCCTCGCCGATCAACCGGATCATCTCGCGCACGTGGCACGCGATCGTGCGGGCGTCCAGCTGCTGGCCTCCGTTTCTGTCGTTTAGAAGAATCTCTTCTGTTGGTTTGCTCACTCGCGATTCCCTTCCGGATTTTCCCCGAAATATTCAAAACTGTTGTTGCTGGTTTCCTGGATGCGGACTCGTTCAACTCGTGCGTGCGGAAATACCTTCAGCCGGCGATAGATTTCGATGCACAAGTTTTCCGTCGTTGGCACTTTCTCGCGAAAGGCTGGAACGTCCTCGTTCAGCGATTTGTGGTCGAATTCTTCCAGGAATTGTTGCTCGACGAAGGTATCGAGCTCGGCAAGATTGGCGATCATCCCGGTGGCCGGGTCGATTTGTCCCGAAAGGCCGATTTCGACGACATAATTGTGGCCGTGCCCGTGCGGATTGTTGCATTTCCCAAAAACGCGGACGTTCTCCTCGGCGCTCAGTTGTTCGCTGTGCAAACGATGAGACGCCGAGAAAAGATAGCGCCGGCCAAGTTCAATTTTGAGAGGCGCGCTCATCCTAATCTCTCAGTTCCCTGTTCCGTTCGCGCTGTTGCGGTAGCAGTCAGCAAACAGGTCAGGCGATTCGTAAAGCCGAACGCGGTGCAGTTTCCCCAGAGTAATCTTCGGTTCCAGCAGCTGCCAGATGATCCGCGCTACGTTTTCGCAAGTCGGGATCAGGCCGGCGAGTTCCGGCACTTCATGGTTTAGGTGCTTGTGGTCCATGCGCTGCATCACTTCCCGCTCCAAAATCTCCTTAAGCTGTTTCAGGTCGAGGACCATGCCGGTGACGGGGTCGGGGTCACCCGCAATCGTGACTTCCAGAGTGTAATTGTGCCCGTGACCATAAGGATTGTTGCATTTGCCAAAAATGCGGCGGTTTTCCTCTGCCGAAAGACTCGGGTTGTGATAGAGGTGGGAAGCAGAGAACTCTATCTTGCGAGTGAGATAAACGCCTGCACTCATGAATTATCCTGGACTGCGATTGGAGTCCGCCGAGACAGCTGCCAGTTCTGCAGCACGCTTATTGGATAGCCCCAAGCTTCCGAAAGTTGCAAAAATAGGGGGCCGTCCGGCGGGCGCCCCTCACTATGGTACTTCATTCATGCCTTCTCGCCCTCCCTGAGCGAAGTGCCAGGGCGCTCTCGATTTCGCCCAGGAACAACCTAGCTACCGCCGGAGCGTCAAACTGCTTGACAAACTCTTTCCCTGCCTCGCCCAGGGATTTGCGCAGCTCCGGCGCCAAGTAAAGGCGTTCAATAGCCTCGGCCAATGAATTTTCATTACTTGGCTCCGCCAGCAGGCCATGCTTCACGACCTCGGGGACGGCTGCTGCCCGCGCGGCAACGATGCTCTTACCGGCAGCCATGGCTTCGAGAAAAACGATCCCGAACCCTTCCTGGACGCTAGGCAAGCAAAAAATATCGCATTCGTTGTATTCCTTGGCCAATTGGGAAGGCGAAACGTTTCCAAGCCAGTGGACAACGCCTTGAAGACCACGAGTGTTGCAGAAATCCTTCAGCCTCGCCGCCTCGGGACCATCTCCTACAATCCTGACTTCCAGTCCGGGAACCCTGTTCCGGAGCCGCTGAGCCGCGAGCAGCAAAATG
This sequence comes from uncultured Acidobacteriaceae bacterium, assembly GCA_964524045.1. GTDB lineage: Bacteria > Acidobacteriota > Terriglobia > Acidiferrales > UBA7541 > Acidiferrum. The sequence continues at coordinate 1,024 of CAZGBQ010000270.1, read as the reverse complement.
TTCAAGCGTTTTCGCGGATAGAACCGGCAAACGGAGAGCACAACAAACATGTGAGGATTCGGCGCGCCTGCATTGCGCGAGAACAGCTCATTCCAAGCGGCCAAATCAATCAACTCTGGAACCACACTGGGCGTCCGCGCCAAGCCATATAACTCTTGGACTCGTGCGGAAGCATACTGGCTGGTGGTGAGAACGAGATCTGCTTTGCGAACATTGCGTTTCTCGAAGGTGGCCTGAATGCGCATTGTGGCTCGGGTAAGGCCGGATTCGAAGCGTAGTTCGTCAGCGATCACCCCCTTAATTGACGCGGCATAGAAACCGCCGCCCTTCTTGGCTGCCGCGTAACCGTCCATGTCAAAACCAATCGTGGTGTCGCAATTTTTTGGAGCCTTGAAGCGGAGCGACTCGTTAAACAGTACGCGCCGCAAAGTGTAAATGGGAAATCGAATATTAGCCGTCTGTATTTCCACGGTGACGCCAAGCCCACGGAGCGCCCGGGCCAGCGTAGTGATGCCAACAAAAGTTCCACTCCCGTCGGTGAAGTTCTGCGGCGTGGAAGTGAGCATTCGGAAGTGCATCGAACGCGGGCTCGGTCTCCGGCGTTTAGTGGCTCGGAGAAGAATGGGTTAGTATAGCTTCCATGGGAATACTGCGAAAAGCAGTCGCATGGGGCGTTGTGGGACTCTGCGCGCTGGTGGTGGTGTTCTTTGCGCAGCCCATGTATAGGCAGGGCGAACCTACTGTCGCGGGTAAGACCGCGCAGGATTTCCCCACAGAAATCGCTGGAAAGTCAGGTAAGTTGTCCGACTTGAGGGGCAAAGTCGTGGTGCTGAATTTCTGGGCTACCTGGTGCCCGCCGTGCGTCGAAGAGACTCCCTCGCTCAACAAGCTGCAAAAGTACATCGAATCGCGCAACGCGCTGGTTCTTGGCGTAAGCGTGGATGAGGATCCCACGGCGTACCAGAAATTCCTGAAAGATCAGGGAGTGATTTTCCCGACATTCCGCGAACCGACGCGCAAACTC
>CAZGBQ010000269.1:0-4323 GCA_964524045.1 uncultured Acidobacteriaceae bacterium | reverse complement strand
CCGGGGATCGAAAGGCCGATGAGGAAGGGCAATATCCAGATCTGGAGCAGGTGTCCCTCATCGCAGTACGCGAGCGACAAGGCTTCAGGCCACGCCCCCTGCCGTGACCTTGGAGGGTAGACACGTAAGATCTGCGTAATCTGTTGACTACAAACACTTTAATATCATGGAGGCGGGGGGAGTCGAACCCCCGTCCGAAAAGCGCTACGGCCCGAAGCCTACATGCTTAGCTCAATTCGCTTGGTTTCGCCCGCCGCGGTCAGAATGAGCAAGAAACGCAGCCGGCTAGTCCGATGAATCTCGCCCGAACCTTACGGACCGAAAGGCTCGGGCCAGCTCACTGTGCGACGCCTCTTGCCGGGCCCGTGAGCAAAGCCCGGGGAAGCGTGCGCCTAATTAATTAGGCAGCAAGTGCCAAGTTGTTGTTGGCAGTTCTAGTTTTCCACCAAGTTACGGGCAGGTGGGTCCCGGCATGCCTCCGGGTCGCGACAGCTTCCGTCGAAACCGTGTCGCCCCCTATTGTTCATTATAACACCTCGGTGCTGGCTCCGTTTTTGACGTTGCGATCGACAAGAGCGTGCTGGCGCCGGTTCAGCTCACAGCACACACCGGCGCCAGCCTGACTCCGAAGCGGTCACGTCAGAATCGAAAGACAATACCCGCGGAAACGCGGGCATTGCTTTTGTCCGTGACTCCATTGGAACGAAACAGCAGCCAGTCCGCTTGGACCAGTCGTACAGCGACGTGCTCGCTGACGTTCACATCCAGCCCGCCTCCCAACGCCGTAGCGAACGCGTTGGACGACACGCCACCGCCGGAGGCATGAGCCACGCCAAACAGCGCGTGAGCGAAGGGCGTGACTGTTTTTGACTTGCGAATTGCAAACACGGGACCAGCCATGACGGTGTGAAGCTTTCCACCGTTCTTGTAGGCACCGCTGAAATCGGCTGAGAACCCCAGCCAATTGTTTGCATTTCCTGTGATTGAGGTGTTCCACCCACTTGCATTCACGTTGGGATTCAAATGAGTGAATTGATAGCCTCCAAACAGTTCACCTTTGGGGTAATCCTGAGCGGAGGCCGGCAGACTACATGCTCCAGCCAACACTACGAGCGCGAGAAATATTCGCATGGAACTTCTCCTTTGCTTTTTCGAAATATTTGAATTGACCTAGTTCGGCCCTGGGAACCTAAGAAAAAGAGCGCGCTCAAAGAGGGCTAAGGCAGCTAACACACCAACTCGGTCTGGAGTTGGTTTTTCGCATAACTCCTAGTGTCCTCCGGCGATTAGGCGAACTTCGCGGATTTCCCCGTGGGGACGGAAGGATTTAGTGTCAGAAAGTTCTGGCAGCAACATTTTCCAGACGACCGATTCTTCTTGCAGGTGGGCGGCGCATTTAGGCACCAAGAATTTGTCGTTGGGCACGAAATCCTCGTAGTGGATAAGCAACGATTGAGCACAACGGCAGCGCTAGCAGGTTGACTCAAAACCAACTCGCTCCCAAAATGCAAAGAGAGGGATCGTAGCAGGCGAAGCACTGTCGAAAACCGGTATGGCACAAGAACCCAGCGCCGTGGAACAGGCAATCGCTCGCGCGCTTCGCGAGAATCTCGAGCGCATTCAGCGCACGTCCGAAGAGCTCCACCATGCGGTCAACGACATTGTGTCTGCTTGCGCCAGCAACCGCCCGACCAATGCCTTGCCGCCGTTGCTTCGCGCGCAGACATCTGCTGCCTCTCTCACGGCGACCCTGGAGGTGTTGTCCAGATTTGTTGCTCTGTCTCTTCAGACTGGCCCACGTTCTCCTCTGGAAGCCCAAATTACCGACTTGGTCGGCCGCAGCGCTCCGGAGCCGCCTCTTACTCGGCAGCGCCCGGCGCCTGTTCCCCCAACTCCAATGGGCAAAGCCACACCGCAGTCCAGGGTCGAACCACGGCCTTCCGCGTTTGAGCCGGAACAGGAAGAATTCGAGTTGGTCGAGCCCGCTGCTCCGGCCGGCGTCGCCGAGTTCGAGGAAGAATTTGACGTAAACCGCCTTTCGCCCGAAGAGCAGGAATTGCATCGCCGCGCGAATCGCGTCGCCAAAGTTTCGATGCAGGACATCAAAATGCTCCGGCCGGAGCAGGTACGCCAGGGCCGCGAAAACAAGGATCTCTGCATCCGATTGAAAGACGACATTGAAAAAGCACATCGAGAATACGACCGCCGCTTCAAACCCATCATGGATCACCCAGTGGACTACTTTTATCGCTGGATGGTGGAAATCCTTGCCGATGGCGACCCTCACGCTCTGGGCGACTACCCCTACGCCACGCCGGCGCGCCATCACTAGCCGCCCCATGCTCCGTCGTTTTTGTCGTGGCTCGGCGAATGCCGTATCATCCTGCGTTTCCATGACGCGCTCCTTGATGGTCGTGACGCTCGCACTGGCCTTGTCGCTTGACGGCTCGCTCGATGCTTTGGCGGGGCCTTCGCAGCACAAGCGTAAGTCGAAAAAGCCTTCCTCGCCGCCCTGCCGCGTTGGCTGCAAGCCGGAGACACCAGCTCCGCAAGTCGCCACCGATACTCCGGAAGACGAAGCTTTGCAAAAGGAACTCTCCGCTCTGGCGCGTGAGGTGCGCAGTGGTTCGCCGGACTCTTACGCCAGGCTTTCCGCGTTTGCCGCCAAGAACGCGACAAATGCCTGGGGCGCGCGCGCCGCGCTTGCGCTCGGTTACCAGGACTTCTCAAAAAACCGGATGGCTCAAGCTCTCGGCTGGTTGTTGAAGTCGCAGGCTGATCCGCTCCTCCACGAATACTCGCTGTACTGGACGGCACAGGCACAACTTAACGCGGGCCGCAAGCCGGACGCTTACAAGACTATGCAGACACTTCAGCACGATTATCCGAACACCGCCTTGCGCGAGCAGTTGCTGCAGTCGTTCGCGCCTGCGGCAGTTCAGATGGGAAACGCTCAGGAAGCGATTGATGCTCTCAATGCCTACCCAGCTGCTTCGTCGAAGCCCGAACTTCTGATCGAGCGGGCCAGCGCCTATCAGGCAGCCCATCAGCTTCCGCGCGCCGCCAAGGACTACCAAACCGTCTTCTACAAGTTCCCTCTTTCCGACGAGGCCAAGCCCGCCGGCTCCGCGCTGACGCAGGTGATGCACGCGCTCGGAAAGGAATACGCCTACCCCGGCGTGGAAATGCAGGAACAGCGCGCGCAGATTTTTTACGACGCGCACAAATGGAAGGAAGCGCGCGCGGAGTTCGAAAAGCTGCTCACCATGCTCAAAGATCCCGCGAATCCATCCCGGCAACGCGCGCAACTCCGCGTCGCCGAATGCCGCGTTCAGTCAAAAGGCTCTCCCTCGCAGATCGCTTCGCTGAAAACGCCAGACCTCGAAGTTGACGCCGAGCGGCTCTACGCATTGTCGCAGGCCTACCGCTCCGCGAAAAAAGAATCGGAGATGTTCAATGCGCTCAACTCTCTGGCACAGACTTATCCCGTCAGCAAGTGGAACGAAGATGGCTTGATGGCGGCGGGGAATTACCACTGGGTGCAATTGGAGCGCGAGAAAGCCGTCGTTGCTTACCAGCGCGTCTTGGACTCTTTTCCGAGCGGCAAGAACTCCTACAACTGTGAATGGCGCATTGCCTGGGTCGCCTATCTGGACCATCAACCCGATGCTGATCAGCGCCTGACGAATTTTCTCCTGAAATATCCCACCTCGGCGAACGCCGTCGATGCTCTTTATTGGCTGGGACGAAACGCCGAACGTGCAGGAAATGCCGCGCACGCTCGCAGCTTTTACAAAAAGGCTGCTGACCGCTTCCCACAAACCTACTTTGGCAGCGCGGCCGCGGCTCGGCTCGCGAAGTTGGGCCCGGGCGAGGAAAACCCCGCTGAGATTCTGGAAAAGATTCCGCCCCCGCCCGCGCTTCGTCCTCTGGATGAGGCAATCCCGGTTGCCGCGGCGGATCGTTGGGCGCGCGCGCAAGCCCTTCGCGCCATTGCGTTCGATTCCTCCGCCGAACAGGAACTGAAGAATGCCTATTTTGCCAGTCCTTCGCCGCGCTTCCTTCTGGAAGCTGCCCAGGCGGCCTTCGATCAGGGGCACTTTGGGGCAGGCGTGGCTTACGCTCGAACCATCATTCCGAGCGTGGATTCCCGCAAAATGAGTGAGGTTCCAGTCGACGCCTGGAAGGCGCTCTTTCCTTTGCCGTACGAAGCGGCGCTCCGGCGGGAAGCTGCAAAAAACAATTTCGATCCCATGTTTGCCGCGGGCCTTATTCGCCAGGAATCCACTTTCCAGGCCGACGCCGTATCCCACGCTAACGCCA
>CAZGBQ010000268.1:0-4377 GCA_964524045.1 uncultured Acidobacteriaceae bacterium | reverse complement strand
AGCCCGGCGAGGCGGGCGCCTGAAACCAAGCCGTAGCGCGCGGCGTCGGCCGCGTCGTCACCGTCGACCTTGCGAACGTCTTCTTTACGGGCCTCATCGTGCACCAAATGAGGCAAGCACTGGATTAATTCCGAGCAGTTGTCGGTGATGATCCAGGAATTCGATTCCAGCATTTGGTACATCCATTGCCAGCCGCCGATGCGGTCGTCATCGGCGGGTGCGGGGCGTGGCAAGCCGTTGGCGACAAGCACGTCGCCGAGCTGCTCGGCGATGGAGGCTTCCGAAGTGCGGTGCGCAAAGGCATCCGGCGAGAGAAACACTTCGCTGATGCGCTCCCGGCCACTGCGCTCGGCAGTGGCCTGCGCAAGCATGCGCGGCGAAAGGCCGCTTTGTACGAATTCACGGTAGGTGACCACCCGACAAGGGTGGTCATCCCGAGCGAGCGTAGCGAGCGAGGGATCTCTCTGCCCTGGGGTTGAAGAGAGATTCCTCGCTTCGCCTGCATGCGCAGGCAGGCTCGAAATGACAGATTGTGAGGGTGCTGGCACGGCGCAGTGCCAATACACGGCGCTGGGATGCTGAAATCCCCAGTCAATCGAGATCCAGCGCGGCCACCACGGCTCGAGGCGCATCTCTTCGGGCCGCGCGGTATGGCGGCCGTAGTCGAAGATATGAAAATACTGGCCCGCGAACAGGCTCCAGTCACCATCGAGGAACGCCCGGCGCAGGTATTCAGGCAAAGCCTCCAGCGCGCGCCGGTAGTTGGCGTCTTTCGCGAAGATCGGATTGTCTTCGAGCCTTGCCGGGATGAAGTCATAGTCACTGGGATCGTAAAGTTCAGCACGCTCGAAGCCCGGCGGCGGAACTTTGTCCACCCACAGTGCTTTGACCCAAGCGTGGCCGATGTTGCCGGGGTTCGTCGCGCCGGCCATGCACGGACGGCTTCCCGGGACCCGGCAGCGGTTGCGTGAAGTGAGAAACTGCCACTGCTTCAGCGTGAAGTGCGTCAGCTCGTCAATGCCAATGAACAGAAACTCGGCGCCTTGATAGCGATAAACGTCGCTCTCATTGCGGCAATAGCCGAAGCGCGTCGTGGAGCCGTTGGTCCACGTGATGACGTGCTTCGACTCGTTGTAACTCTTATACAGACTGCGCGGAACGCTGCGCCGAAACTCCGCCAAGAGCGACGTTTCCAGTTCCGGATAGGTTCTCCGGAGCAGCAGTGTGTCGCAACCTTTTAACGCCAGCGCATGCCCAACGGCTTCCCACAGGAGCGCGGTGGTTTTTCCAGGTCCCGCAGCTCCACCGAACAAACGGTATTTCGCCTTCGACTCATGAAATTGCTTCTGCCGCGCAAACGGTCTGTACCAATCACTAAGAACCAGCCGGCAGCCCCCTTTCGTCGAAGTTGGAGACATTGGAATCCGGCCCAGGTCCTTGTGCTACTGCGCGCGCAGCTTTTTCCCCACGTAAAACGCGGCGCCGCCGCCAATCAGCGCGGCAGCCGCGGGCCAGTGATGCAGGCTCAATATGAGCCCGGCTACTACAGCCACAACTCCCGCCACTTGCGTGACTTCTCCGATGAAAATGAGTTTCGCGTTCGCCATTTCCCTTCCTCCGCGGCACGCCAAAGGCGGCCGCTGCTTCAATCCAGCTTTGGCCGGGGCAAATCGAAGATGATCTGCTGCGGATCCTCAGTCGACGTGGGATCGCCCTTGTAAAGCAAATCCGTCAGCCGCTCGACGGCGCGCTGCCGAATTTTTTCATCCTCGGAGCGCAGCAGGCTGTGCCAGACTTCCGTCAGATCGACCTTGCGGTGAATTTCTTCGACAAATTCACCGGCAGTCTCCGGCAAAGGGTATTCCCCTGCCGGCAGGTTCGGCTTTTCCTTGTCTTTTTTGGAGCTGGAGCTCGAATTTGCCGTCGTGCGGGTCAGGCCTGCCTTGACCTGTGAAGTTTCGTTGGGAGCGGGCGGTGCCACCTCAGCGTACGCCTCGCGGTCCGTGCCTGCCCGCCACGGCGAGCTGGTCGCAACTGGAAGAGCTGCGGCACTTGCAACGGTGATACCGCTTGCGTCGTCAGAGACAGCGCGGTCCCGGTGTCTGCTTGCCCGCCACGGCGGGCAGGCGCAGTCAGGGGCCGGGACCCCGCCTCGCTCCCCGCCTGCCGGTCGGGCAGGCGCACACGCCGGGCCGTGGCCGTTGGGGCGGCCTTTCGGTCCGGGATGACCGTTTGCTTTGCGTTCAGTCTTGCGTCGAATCAAGGAGGTCTCTCGCAAGGTCTACCCTGTAGGGCACGGCATGCTGCGCGCCTGCAAAGAACCTAGTCGCACTACCAAAGAGGTTTTGAGATCACGCCGCCAGCGGATAGCGTCCCCTCGCCCAATGCACCACGCGATCGTAAGGAAGGTCCGCGAAGTCGCACACGAGCTTCAACTCTTCTTCTTCGGAGATGGTATCGGCGCGGAGAAATCGGCGCGCGCGATCCTGGTCGATGAAGAGTTCATCGGATTCCTCGAGGCCCAGCGGCAGTTCGGCATCTGCGTAAGCCTGTTCGAGCACACCACGCCAGAGTCTTCGCTCCGGCGTCATGACTGGTTCGCTTCTCCACATCTCCGATGACGGATAGCCTTTGGACATCCGCGCCTCCCTGACTCAGGAACACGGACCCGGCGTCGGTTTCGCCACGATGCGTTGCGCCGCGCCGCGATTTCCGCTGGAAGGCACATCGTGCACGAGCTTGCCAAGCACCGCGCCCACAACGGCATCGCCGTGCCGCCTGCAAAATGCGCTTCCCCGGGCTGCGCGCGTTCGACAGGGGTGCCATGCGTTTGCCGCAGAGCTCACCCGTTGGTAGGCGATGCACTTCTTCATGGAAATTTCCGCAAAAGAGATGGAGACGGAGATCTTCCTGTTGCATCGCGCCTCGCGCGCGATGTGCTTCAAGATTTTTTGGATTCCTGCTACTGCCCGGCGCCACGCCTCACTGCACAGTTACAGTGAAGTTCACCGGCGCCCCCGGCTTGACCGTGGCAGTAGCAGTTGACGCGTTTGGGTCGGATTCCGTGCCGTCGGCCATCTGCGCGGTAGCTCCAAACGTGTGCAAGCCGGAGCGCAGCAAAATCGGACCGCTTGTGCCTGTGATTCCGGTGACCGCGCCGTTCGCTCCCGCCGGTGCCGCAACCGTGAAGAGCTTCACCGGCGCAGCTCCTGAGAGATCGTAAATGTTGAACTGCTTGAGGCAATTGGTCGTCACCGTGGCGCTGCATGCATTGTCCACAGTGAAGTCGTAGTTCAGTGTGGCCGTAACCGTGTGCTGGCCGGGCGACGCGACGGCCTGCCCGGCGAGTGTAACCAGCATTGCCACCCACAAAATCAAGTGCTGTCGCACTTTGCCTCCTCTGCTCTCGCGGAGCCTTATAGAATGCGGGAATGAAGATCGGAAATTGGCGGACGTTTCCGCTGCCGTGTCCGCAAACGCCGGAGCTCTGCTGCAAACGTGAGCGGCAGGCGCACAGAGGGCGTTACACCATGAATTTCGCAGTCAAACCGGTGCCGCCGGTCGAGGAATTGAACTTGATGCGCAGAAATTTGGCTTGTACGCCGGTAACGGTGCGCGCTTCGCCTGCCGTATTCGTGGTCGTATCGATGGTCTGGTATTCGGCGTCGACGTCGGCCATGGCCCCTTGCAGCGTCAGGTTCACGGCGGTCGGCGCGGTGCCGAAAATCGTTTGCCAGCGCACGGCGTTTCCCGTGTCCGCGCGGCCCGCGTAGCTTGGAATTGCGAATTGGCTGCCGGCGGTGGCGCTTCCCGGAAACGCTTCGTTATTGAAGCTGAAGCCGACGTCGCCCGGCGACAGCGAGATTGGCGGAAACGTATTTTGATAAGCAGGCATGAGTGCTCCTTACGTGGTGCGGCCAACGGGCCTGGCGGTAACCAGGCTCCCGGCTGCGCTGCAGTGCTCAAACTGGGCACACAACCGCGCGCGAAAAATATTTTTTCAGGACCTCGGAAAGTGCGGCAGATTTCAGGCCTTAATCGCCTGTTTTTCGGTCCCCGGTAAGACGTTCTGAGATCGAAGACCTTTTAGGCCCAAACCCACAAGTCTCTGAAAGAGAAGCGTTTGCGAGCCTTTAGAAGAGGCGGCGCGGAAAATCAGGGTGCCCCAAAAAGCAAAACGCCCCGACCATGTCGGGGCGCACTTTTCTACAAGAGATACTGTATCACAAAATAAAAATTTGTCAAGGAAAATCTTCACTTTTTTGCAAAATTTGTTTACTCTTTTCTTTTCAAGCACATCGAAACGCCCCTTTTCCTGTCATTCCGAACGGAGCGCAGCGAAGTGAGGAATCTCTCTTCGCCTTTGCTCGCAAGCCC
>CAZGBQ010000267.1:0-4409 GCA_964524045.1 uncultured Acidobacteriaceae bacterium | reverse complement strand
TCATTCCTTCAGAGAGTTGGGGTCCGAAAGATTCTTAGGGCTTTTCTTGTTCAGTAGCCCAACCAGCTCTTGGCCAGAAGGAGGCACTGCTACCGCACCTTTGCGCACAATGTCCTCGGCTTCGACTTTCTTCCCGTAGAGCTTTTCGTTTGCACCATTGTCCGGCCGAGTGGTGGAGCCTTCAAGCGACAGGCCAGCGAAAAGTCCGCGGTTGCGCGAATAGCTGAGTACTTCTGAGCGCAAGGTGATGTCGGTCGCACCCTCTGCGGTGCGTCCCTTCGGGCCAGCGGCTGCAGAAGCGTCGGCGCCGAGTTTGACCTTGCTATGGAGAATAGCTTTTGCGCCGCGAGGGTTCATGACGAGCAGCACGAAGTCTGTCGCCTGACCGCCGAGTTGCAAACCAAAGCTCCCTCCTTCCAGAGCCATCATTGTCGGTGCACTCCAGGGACCGGTGAAGTGCTCGCCGGTGCGGCAGATCATTGCTCCGCGCCCGTAGCTTCCACCAAAGATAAAAGCGGCTTTGAGAACCGACGGAAGAATGATGACGCATTCCGCCTTGTCGAGGAGGTCTTGCGGAATGTCATCGGGAATGTCGAGAATTTCTTTCAGAACCGTTCCGCAGTTGTTCACGCGCTCATATTCCCTCTTACTGTCCTTTGCGGACAGAGGAAGTGCGACCATACCGAAAGCCAGGAGACAAGCAATCAAACGCTGAGTCATCGGAACACCTCGTTGTCAATTTGCGGTCTATTTCAGCATAGAACACCTCAAGGCATGGCGCGCTATCGGTGGTGCGTGAGTTGTCTATCTATGAATCAACGGGCTTGTTGGCCATATCGAGCAGGGTCACGAGAGTAGAATCAAAGTGCATGGCTACGCGAGTCACAGCGACCTGCTGCGCTACTGCCGGCAAGCCAGGGGCGGTTTATGCTACGAGCCTGACTGGCCACGCTACCCAACCGGTGAGATGCGGTGTGTGCAGCAAGGAATACTTGGTTGACTACAACCCGTCTGATCTTGGGAGGATCGCTGCATTCGAAGAGAAGCTACTGGCGGCAGCGCAACGGGCTGTCGATGCAAGCCACCCCCTGCACCCAGTTTACGTAGACATTCACGCAGTGTGATTACTCAAAACATGGATGATCGGCAGGGTGACTTAGCCCCGGTAGAACAACTCGGCTGGAGGCCGGTATCGGGATGGAGCGGCGGCGGGAGGAAATGCGAGGCACCAAAACTCGGGAGAAGGCTCCAGAAACTCGATGGCGACAAGCCTTCTGCCCAGGTGCATGGACCGAAGATAGACGACGCGGGCCTCCTTGGTTTCCCCGGTAGCTTGGTTGCGCACCACCAGCCCCTGGCCTTTTTTCACGGCGGACTTGAGGGAAATTAGCCCACCGCAGAGACTCACCTTCACGGAGTACGACTCTTCCAAGAGGGAACGCGTATCTGTGCCGGGTTCGTAGATTTGCAGCGGCACGCGCAGCGTTACCCGGCTGCTGCGTCGTGTTTCTGTCCCATTCCTTCCGGGCAAGTCCTGTCTCCGTGCGATGAGGTTCGAAGGGCTGTAACGGGCGGGGCTGTGAGGATAGAAAACAGCTCTACCGGGGGTCAATGGTACTGAAGAACAAGGGACACCTGGCCAGCCCCCCGCGCTGGGGCCTGATTTTAAGACCACATGCGCAGTGATATTGCTTTGCGGCGAAAACTGGCCTACGCTACATCGCCTAGATTCTCCTACAGGAGGCCCCGATGGATTCACGAAAACTTAGCAGTCTGATTCTCGGCGTATTCATGTCTATCATTCTTGTAGCGGTGTTATGGGCCGATGGCTCACCGATGCCGATACCAAGGCCACCTGCGCAACCGACGTTCATGGCGGATGGCACGCCGATACCCCCTCTTCCACCACCAAAGCCTCCTTCGCTATCGGTTCTTTCGGCAGATGGCAATCCAGGACCCCCGCTGCCGCCACCAACACCAAGACCCCCCTTCAATCAATTCTCCTAGTTGAGGGTTACGCAGCTCTCGGATTCACACCGCGTTGAAATGCATACCTCGACATTCTTGGTGTGCGCGTGAGAGTGAATCTGATGGGGCTTTTCGGCACCTCTACCTGCTCCTTGACCGACGATTTGTTCGAGCGTACTTTGTGAAAGCGCGACCCTCAGCCCCACACAAACCAGGAGGCAGCCATGGGCACTAAACCAGTACGTAGCATGGACGCGACCACGGACACGAGCGTCGCAAGAGTCGACATGAAGTTCGAGATCGTCGTGATCCCCGTCTCGGATGTGGACCGCGCGAAAGAGTTCTACGCGCGGCTCCGGTGGCGGCTCGACGGGGATTTCTCCGCCGGTGAGGACTGGCGCGCGGTGCAGTTCACGCCGCCCGGCTCCGGGTGCTCGGTCATCTTCGGCAAGAACGTCACCCCAGTGGCACCCGGCTCCGCCCAGGGCTTGTACCTAATTGTCTCCGACATCGAGGCCGCCCGCGGCGAGCTTCTCGATCGCGGCGTCGAGATCAGCGAGGTGTTCCACGGCGCCAGCGGCGCGTACTCTGGCACGGACGAACCCTACCTGTTTGGGCAAATCCGGGTCAAGGGTCCGGATGCCGAGCATGGCAGCTACCGCTCGTTCGCCTCGTTCCGCGATCCCGATGGCAACGGTTGGTTGTTGCAGGAGGTCACAACGCGATTGCCTGGTCGTATGGACTCCGCAACGACGACCTTCGCATCGGTGAACGATTTGGCGAGTGCTCTTCGGCGTGCGTCCACAGCCCACGGCAAGCACGAAGAACGCACTGGCGGCCAACGCGACGAAAACTGGCCCGACTGGTACGCAGCGTACATGGTTGCGGAGCAGTCCGGCAAAGAGCTGCCGCAGTGAAAGGTTCCCCTGATAAACGGGGCTAATCGGAAACTTGGTTGCCAACGGCTCTCACAGATGTATCCTACGTTCCCCGTTTCCGCTGGAGGAATCACGGACGAGCAGTGGAAATACGCAATCCTTTTTGCCTGCAACAATCCTAGCAGCGCGCAAACTCAAAGACGGACGCTGTGTTTTCGCGATACAATACGGAAAGCGCCGGACAAGAATCCGTGAGTTAGCAAAAGCCCGGAGTGGCGGAACTGGCAGACGCGCTGGACTCAAAATCCAGTGGTACTTAGTACCGTGTGGGTTCGACCCCCTCCTCCGGGACCATTTCCCAGTTTGACCCAAATACGCTTCCATACCGCTGCCGCTCGCCTTTACTGCGAAGCCGCAGGCTACTTGTCACCCAAAGGGGACGGCGCGAGAAAATTTACACACAGTTCCGAAGTTTTGACGCAAGCAACGACCCTGTCCCAAAGACCGGTTACTTCTAATGCATACGCGGTCCGTGACTTAGCGAATTGGCAAGAGGGTTGGTGAATTGCAAAGCAGTAAGTGGGGAAGGCTGCCCTGTTAGACGCCGCGAGGAAGAGACTCCTAGGAGTCTCAGTACTGACTTCACGTTCCTGCTCCGCGATTGGTCACCTCGCCACCAGCGCTCTGTCCCACACCGGGCCGCCGAAAGCGTACAACTTAATTTCACTGCTCGACCTCGGAGGTTCTCGTGATCGCTCAAGCATTGCTCTGGCTTAAAGCGCGGCGCGTTGCGCTATTGCTCTCTCTTCTCGTTGTAGCGATTCCTCTTCTTATCATTAGCTGCGGTGGCGGAAGCTCGATGTTGCAAAGTCCCAATACGGGAACAGTGAACCTGTCCATTAGCGATCCACCATCATGCGTAGCGCCTTCCGGTGCCACAAATATGGCGCCTGGAACTTTCAGCAACGTATGGATTACTATCGTGTCGATTAAGGCGCATACGAGCGCCTCAGCAGACGCTAGCTCCGGCGGCTGGCAGGAACTTGCGCCACAGCTCAGTTCAGCGCCTGCGCAATTGGATCTGCTGCACCTGCCAGCGAACGGACAATGCCTGCTCCAACAACTTGGCTCGACTTCGCTTCCCGCCGGCGACTATCAGCAAATTCGCTTAATTCTTTTGGCTAACGCTGCAACGAGCACTCCACCCTCAACCAACGCTTGCGCCTCGCTTGGCAATGTCTTCAATTGTGTTGTGAATGGGAGCGGCGCCCACACTCTGAATCTAAGCAGCGAAGCGAATACTGGGCTGAAGATTCCACCTGGACAGATTATGGGAGGGCCGCTCCGCGTGACTGCGGGGCAGTCGGTGGACCTGAACATCGACTTTAATACATGCGCTTCCATCGTACAGCAAGGCAACGGGCATTTTCGTCTAAAGCCGACACTTACCGCTGGCGTTGTGAGTCCCAACCTGACCGGAATCAGCGGACAAATCGTGGATAGCGTCACGTCGCAACCCATTGCCGGAGCCGTGGTCACGCTTCAAGTTGCGGACCAGTCCGG
>CAZGBQ010000266.1:0-4471 GCA_964524045.1 uncultured Acidobacteriaceae bacterium | reverse complement strand
TCGGCGGCCCAATCCACGAAGCGCTCCATGTGCTCGCGGTATTTCCAGGCCAGGTGGAAGAATTTGCTCGCGGTCAGGTCGGCCGCTTCTTTTCCAAGGAAGGTCTCAAACCGCCAGCGTACGTAGGGGCTTTTCCAAGGTTTGAGCCGGTAACCGCGGGCTGCATTCCAGTAATACTGGAGTGTCCTGAGCATGGCTTGCATTCTGAGCAGAGCAAGTGGCTCCGCTCAGCCTTTCCGTTAATCCATTAGTTCCCGGGAAGCGGCGCAGAGAGGTGGTCGTGCACCAGCAACCAGTTCGCACCCCGCTTTTCCCAAATCCCTGTGTAGCGCAGTTCCGATTCCGTGGTTTTTCCATTCTTCGGTTTTTCCGTTAAGTGCATCGAAACGGTGGTCCACGCAATCATTCCGCGCCGGCTTACTTTCAAATCCTTGCCCGCCTTCAACGTAAAATCCTCTGGGTTCTCCTTCAATTCTTTTTGCACGCCTTCCTGATATTCCTTCCAGCCGTGATACGCAAAGGGCGCCACGTCATAGAAAACCAGGCCGGCATCTTTGGCGTAAAACTTTGCCGGCGCCGCCACGTTTCCCGTGCTCCACGCGGCACACAGCTCATCGATCAGCGTGCGAAATTTTGCGTCATCGCTCGCTTTTTGCTGCGCGCGAGCGCCGACAAACGTGAGCAGGGCGCCCGCCAGAGCCAGCGCTACATATAGCGTCCAGCGCCATCTCCCCACGCCGTCGCGTCCGCCTCGACCTGCCAATGCGCTCATTCAGAATCTCCTCGCAGCCTTAGGACAGACAATGCAGAAGAGCGTCCCAAATCGTGCCGCATACCTTAGTTCGTCGTGCAGCGTTTTGCAACCATCTTCTAAAAGCCCGCGGAAAACGCGTTTCTGAGTCATTCCGAGCAAGCAAGGAGTCTGTGCTAAGGAGCTAAGAATAAGAGAGATTCCTCGTCGCTTCGCTCCTCGGAATGACGGGGTTGGTTAGCTTTTCAACAAACTGCCAAGTCTCGCAGGGAGGCCAAACCGCCGCGACAATTGCTGCGGATGGACCTATAATTTCCACGCAATGAGACCCTTCGCCAGCTCGAGCTCTTTTGCAATCGTTGTGGCTTTCGGTCTCGTTTCGCTGGTCGGCGCGCACGAACCGGTTTACGCGCGCAAAGGCATGGTCGTGGCGCAGGAGCCATTGGCCGCCGATGTCGGCGTAGCGGTTCTGAAGTCCGGCGGCAATGCCATTGATGCTGCGGTTGCGGTTGGTTTCGCGCTCGCCGTGACGCATCCTTTTGCCGGCAACATTGGAGGCGGAGGGTTCATGCTCATCCGCCTAGCTGATGGCCGTAGCACGTTCATCGACTTTCGGGAAAAGGCCCCACAAAAAGCCACGCACAACATGTATCTCGACGCAAACGGCCAGCCAACACGCGACAGCGTGCTCGGCTGGCGCGCCGCGGGTGTTCCCGGCACCGTGCGCGGCCTCGAATTCGCTTTAAGAAAATACGGCAGCAAGTCCTGGGTGGAATTGCTGCAGCCGGCCATCGCTCTCGCTACGAACGGCTTCCCAATTTCTTTTTGGCAGGCGCGTTCGTTTCGCGCGAATGCAGAGTCTTTCGCGCAATTTCCCGATTCGAAGCGCACCTTTCTCAAAGATGACAGCTTCTATGAAATGAACGAAATTCTGAAGCAGCCCGAGCTAGGGCGCACTCTCGAACGTATCGCTCGCAACGGCGCGAACGAATTCTACAAAGGCGAAACCGCGCGCATCCTGGGCCGCGAAATGGAACGGAACGGCGGGCTCATCACGCTTCAGGATCTCCACGAATACCAGGCCGTCGAGCGCAAGCCGCTGGAAGGCGACTACAAGGGCTACCACATTATCACTTCCCCGCCGCCCAGCTCGGGTGGCGCGGACATCCTCCAGATGCTCGGCATGCTCGATGGCACAGGTTACGAAAAGTCCAAAGCCGGTTCAGCCACGGCCTATCACTATTTAGCCGAAGTGATGCGCCGCTTTTATGCCGACCGCAATGAATATCTCGGCGATCCCGACTTCGTGAAGAACCCTGTCGCGGCGATGATGGACCCTGCATACATTCGCACGCGCCGCGCCAGCATTGATCCCGTTTTGGCAACTGCCAGCGATCAAATTCGGCCCGGCCTTCCCGCAGGGGCAGCAGAAGGTTCCGACACCACGCACTACAACATAGCCGACGAGCAAGGGAACGTCGTCGCAGTGACCTACACGTTGAACAACGGCTACGGCAGCAAAGTCACCGTGCCTGGAGCGGGCTTCCTACTCAATGACGAAATGGACGACTTCGCTGTCAAGCCGGGCTCGCCAAATCTGTTTGGTCTGGTTCAGGGGGAAGCAAATGCGGTCGCTCCCGGGCGTCGCCCGCTATCATCAATGGTTCCCACAATCGTCATGAAAGACGGAAAGCCCTTCCTGGTCCTCGGCACTCCGGGCGGCTCGCGCATTATCACCGCTGTCTTGCAGGTCATGCTGAACGTCATGGATTTTGGAATGAATGTTCAGGACGCCATCGACTTTCCCCGCATCCATCACCAATGGAAGCCCGACCAGCTTGACATTGAGCCCGGCATTTCGCCGGACACGATCACCCTGCTAAAAAAGGCCGGCTATCCCATCGATGAAGCCAAGCCCGTCGTTGCTGCGCGCGTGGAAGCCATTTTGTTCAGCGACGTCTGGCTGCAAGGGGGCCACGACGTTCGCGGCACCGGCAAAGCCTCCGGGTACTGACATCTCGTTTGCATGAAACATGAAAAAGGAGGATGTCGAATGTCGCTTACAGACAAACATCCTATTACGCGACGGGACCTGCTGCGCGGGGCTGCCACGGGAATGGTCGTGCTGGCACTCCGCGGCGACCGGGCAACGCAACCCGCCGCGAAGCCTCCCAACATTGTTTTTATACTCGCCGACGATCTGGGCTATGCAGACGTTTCCTGTTACGGCCGCCCGGATCTGAGCACGCCGAACATCGATCACATTGCAGCCAAAGGAGCGCGTTTACGGCAGGCCTATGCGAACTCGGCCGTCTGCACGGCAACACGCGTGGGGCTGATCACGGGCCGTTATCAGTACCGCTTGCGCGTCGGATTGGAGGAACCGCTGGCAGGAAATCCGAATGTCGGTCTGCCGCCGGAGCATCCGACGTTGCCGTCGCTCTTGAAGAAGGCAGGCTACCGCACAACGCTGGTTGGCAAGTGGCACCTGGGGCAGCTTCCCAGGTTTGGTCCGCTGCAAAGCGGCTATGAACATTTCTACGGATTCCGCGGCGGCGCGGTGGACTATTACTCGCACTTTGGCGGAAACAACAGAGAAGATTTCTGGGATGATGATGTTCCCGTCCATCAAGCCGGCTACCTGACCGATTTGCTGGGAAGCCGCGCAGTAGAGGTCATTCATAATGCGGCAAAATCGCGGCAGCCGTTTCTGCTGAGCCTGCATTTCAATGCGCCGCACTGGCCGTGGGAAGCGCCTGGTGACGAAGCGGAGTCGCGGCGCCTGGCAGGGCCGGGGAGTGGAGGACTCTTCGACTTTGACGGCGGGTCACAAAAGACCTATCAACGCATGATTGAAGCGATGGACCGGCAAGTAGGCCGCGTGGTCGAGGCGCTAGACGCGAATGGATTGACGGAGAACACCATCGTGATCTTCACCAGCGACAATGGGGGAGAGCGCTTTGCGGACACGTGGCCTTTCGCCGGCAAGAAGACGGAGTTGCTGGAAGGCGGGTTGCGCGTCCCGGCGATAGTCTCCTGGCCAAGGCGAATTTCCAAAGGCGTCATAACCGAGCAGGTGGCGATCAGCATGGATTGGGTGGCCACGCTGCTGGCTGCTGCGGGAGCGGAAAGTGACCAAGCGTACCCGCTCGATGGGATGAATTTGCTGCCGGTGCTTACGCAAGCGGCTGCTCCCGTCCCGCGCAAACTGTTTTGGCGCTATAAGGCGAACGCGCAGCGAGCCATGCGCGATGGCGATTACAAGCTTTTGAAAATTTTGGACAACACGTTCCTCTTCAACGTGGTGGAAGATCCATTGGAGCGCGCTAACTTGAAAGAGAGGCAAAAGGATGTTTACAAGCGGATGACCCGGGAATGGTTTGACTGGAACGCGACCATGTTGCCCGAGATCAAGGAAAGCTATACGCACAGCTTTGATGGCAAACAGCTCGCGGACCACTTTGGAGCGAAGCCGCCCGATCAGACACCGGACATTCCGATTCCGCCTGAAGATTAGTAACTCATTCTTTTCAAAATCCCATGAGGAGGTGCAATCCATGAATAAGATGCGCCGACAAGTGGTGGCTATTTGTCTACTCTCATTACTCTCGGCAGTGGCCTTACGCGTCGGCGAAACCTTCGCCGGAGCGAATCCAAGGCTCACGTGGCCGACGAAGGGATGGCCAACGGGAACGCCCGCAAGCGTCGGATTGGATGAGA
>CAZGBQ010000265.1:0-4475 GCA_964524045.1 uncultured Acidobacteriaceae bacterium | reverse complement strand
GTGCGCAACCCCGCAGGCGCATCGAGAATCACGGGGATCGAATTCACCACCACCGAAGCGGTGGCAATGTCGCCGTGGGAGCCTCCCGGAATCGTCAGGGTGATGTTCGGGTGGCCGGTGAGCGTGATGGTGTCCGCCGGGTCTTTCGCGCCCACGTACATTTGCAGTTCCAGGTACACGAGTTCCTGGCCGTCCTTCGCAGTGCCCCGCGCAATTTGATGGACCCCCGCGGCCTGGCCGGGCTCCACAGTCAAGTACTCGGTTTGCACGCGGTCCGGGGCAACCTTTGGCTCGATCGTTTCGGTGATGGTCTCGACCGCCAGGTTCAAGCTGTCCGCAACCATAGCGACGGACTCGGGCAGTCCCACGTGCTTGATCACGCCCGCGCTTACTTGCGCGCGAAACTCATCAACGGTCATGCCCGCACCGATTTTTTTCTGCAAAGGTAACCGCCGTTTGGAAGCATCGACGATGCGAAGCGCTTTGGCATGTTCAATGCGCTGGGAGATGGCACCTAGCGTGATCGCCAGTTTGTCCATCACAAAACCCGGATTCACTCCCGTACCGACCAGCGCGACACCCCACTCCTTGGCCGTGGCATCGAGTTTGGCGGCGAGTTCGGGATACGTGCGAAACGGATAAGACAACTCCTCGCAAGTGGATACGATACAGGACTGTGCTTCCAGGCACGCCAGAAGCTGGTCCATCACTTTTGGCAATGAGGAAGAGGTGGAGTGGATGACCACATCCGGGTTTAGATCGAGCGCTTCTTTCGAGTCCGCGTAGACGCTGACGCCCCAGGGCGCGTCCTGCGCGCCGGCGACCTCTCCGAGGTCCCGGCCGGCCTTGGCTGGATCCAGATCGATCGCGCCGATAATCTCAATGGCCTGCTTTTCCCGCATCAGTTTGGCGATCGATGCGCCGATAGGACCGACGCCATATTGAATGGCGCGAATCTTCTTTTTCACGGAGACTCCCGTATTGTCGCGGTGCGACCGCCTGCCGCGTATTTTGGCTGCGAAAGAAACCCATACAATAGTGGATTTTGCGCGAGCATTCAACGAGAGCTTTTGGAGATCTGTAATCCCCATTCGTGACTTGGGACATTGCTGGCGGCCCGGCTTGCGCCCATAATGAGACAAACAATTCGAAGCGACCGGAGGCATTTGTCATGCCTGCAAAAAAGCTGAATGAAACGGAAATCGCGGCTCTGTTGCCGAAGGCCCAGGGCTGGAGCGTTGTGAACGGCAAATTACACCGCGAATTTGCCTGCAAGGACTTTGTGACCGCGTTTGCCAACATGACGCGCGTGGCCCTGGTTGCCGAGAAGATGGATCACCACCCGGAGTGGTTCAACGTCTGGAATAAAGTGATCATCGACTTGACCACGCACAGCGCAAAGGGCATTAGCGATTACGACTTTGTGCTGGCGGAGAAGATTAATGAGATCTTCGATCCGCCAACTCCAGGTCCCTTGCGCACTTCTCACAAGTAGCCTTGGCCCTTACCCGCACCGTGCTGAAACGCGGAAGGCGCTTTCCCCGGGCCCAAAGTTGCCGGGCGGGACGGCGTCTCAGTCAGCCTCTTAGCGGTTTTGCAACAGCTGGCGGAGTACTCTTGACACGAACTTCCTTTGCGCGAAAATAGTTAAACCCCCTTCCAAGAGAACGTTTTTAGAGGACTGCCCTCCCCAGTCTCACGATGAGAACCGCCCCGTCACAGGTTTCGGCGGAAAGATTGCGGTAAGCCCACGGTTGCGTGAGCTCTCACGGAACAGAGGCCGTTCGGATGAAACAAAAACTGCGCGTGCTGGTGGCCGAAGGAAATTCGCGCGAAGCGGCCTCCACGCTGCTTGCGCTTTTTCCGAAGGAAAAAGACAGCCTAGAGCTGACCGAGGTTTCCGGCGTTCCGACTCTGATGGCCTCGCTGGAGCTGGTGCGCCCAGAGGTGATTCTGCTGGAACTGGCGCTTGCCGAACCCGATCCCCTCTACGCAGTGCGGCGGCTGCACCGGACGGAGCCGGCCGTGCCCCTCATCGTGATTGGAGACGCCACGCAACGGGAAGCTTTGGCTGGGTGTCTCAAGATCGGAGCGCTGGACTATCTTTTGAAAGGACGAATGGACCCGCCAACGATGAACCGTGTGCTGTCCAACGCCATGCGCCGCAACACGCTGGAAGGATTGACGGATTTGCTCCGCGATCCCCTGACCGGATTGTTTGTGCGCGACGGATTTCTGACCATGGGGGCGCACATGATGGAAGCGGCGAAGGTAAACGAAGGAGACTTGGTGCTTCTCTGCGCGCAGATTGAAGCGCTGGAAGAAATGCGGGACAACTTCGGGCAAAGCGTCGTCGACCGCTCCTTAAAAGAAATCGGTAAGCTGCTCACGGGAAGCTTCCGGCGCACGGACGTGGTGGGGCGAATTGGGGAATCGCAGTTCGCCGCCCTGGCTGTGGATGCCGTGGAACCGAGCGTTCCGGTGCTGCTGCAGAGGCTAGCAAAGCACCTGGCGGCTCTCAATCAGGAACTAGGCCCCCCGGGGCCCCTGCTCCTGAGGATGAACGCCGGTTTCTGGAGCGCTAAGGATACAAGAAGCTTTGTCGAGCTTCTCGACTCTGTCGAAGTCGGCTTGCGTGGCGCAGGCTGCGTCGTCGAAAAGTCAGATACTCAGGCTAGGGCAATTGTCTAAAGGCGAGAACACATGAATACGGCATACAAAACCGGGCGAAGATCGAGCGCGATCAGCGCCAACGAAGAGGCTTTGCGAGACGAGCATAACCGCACGCAGGAAGCCTTGCGAATCTCTGAAGCGCGCAACCGCGACCTCGTGGAACACGCCGTCTACGGAATTTTCCGCGCTACGCCCGACGGGACTTTCCTGGACGCCAATCCCGCGCTGTTTTCCATTCTTGGCTGCAATCGAGCGGAGGACCTGAACGGGCTGAACCTCGTGCGGAACGTGTACCGCTTTCCGGAGCAATATATGCAGCACGTGGCCGATTGCCGCTCGCGCGGCGTGGTCCACGGAACGGAAACCGAGTGGAGGCGGCGCGACGGAGGAATCGTGGCGGTACGGTTGCATCTGCGCCGCGTGCGCATTCCCGGAGACGCGGAAACGATGGAATTCATCGTCGAAGACGTCACGGAACTACGGGCGATGGAGCGGCAGTTGCGTCAGGCGCAAAAATTTGAGGCCATTGGGCAACTGGCGGGCGGTGTAGCGCACGATTTCAACAATGTTGTTGGCGCTATCCTGGGGTGGGCAGAGTTGGGGATCGAAGAAAACCGCGCGAATCCCCTGGTAATGGAGCGCTTTACTCGAATTCGAGAACAAGCCGATCGCGCCGCGGCGTTGACCCGGGAGCTTCTGGCGCTCTCGCGACGGCAGGTTTTGCAACCTCGGGCCATCGACCTGAACACCGTGGCCAGCGGCCTGGCGAGTTTCCTCGACCGCGTGATCGGCAAGGACATCGACCTGAAGGTAGTTACGACGCCGCTTGAAGCCGTCAAAGCCGATCCCACGCAGATCGAACAGGTGCTCATGAACCTGTGCTTGAATGCGCGGGACGCCATGCCGGGCGGCGGCCGTTTGAGGATCGAGACCGAGATGGTGGAACTGGATGAAGGCTACGCGCGTTTTTATCCCGGTATGGCCACCGGGCGATACGCCGTGCTCTCCGTATCCGACACCGGCATCGGCATGGACTCAGAAACGCGGGAAAGGATTTTCGAGCCGTTTTTCACCACCAAGGAGCGGGGCAAGGGCAGCGGAATGGGCCTCGCCACGGTATATGGCATCGTGAGACAGCATGGCGGTTTGATTCACGTCTACAGCGAGCCGGGCCAAGGAAGCCTTTTCCGTCTGTACTTGCCGGTTTTTCAGGGGGCTGTTGCGGAGGGAGTGCCTGCCAAAGTCCCCGCGCCTTCCCCCCCCGAGATGCGCGGCACGGAGACAGTCCTGATCGCCGAGGACCATGAGTCCATTCGCGAGATGGCCCGGCAAGCCCTTGTAAGCCTCGGCTACCGCGTGCTATCCGCGAGCGACGGCGAGGAAGCGCTTCGACTGTGCGCAGAAGAAACACCGGCCATTGCCGTTCTGGACGTGGTCATGCCAAGACTGGGAGGGATGGAGGCCGCCAAGCGGCTCACGGTGCGGTTCCCTGGGCTGCCCATTGTCTTTACCAGCGGCTATTCGCAAGATTCCGAAAACGTGGCTTCCGCGGCTGCCAATGCGCATTATCTGCAAAAGCCCTATAGCCCTCTGACCCTTGGCCGACAGGTACGGGAGATCTTGGATAAGGTGTCGGCAACACCGGCAGATCTTGCGCCGAAGGCTTGACAAACGAGTCCCAGGCAAAGCATCACGTTTGCAGTTACAAAATAGGCCGATTTTTGCGGTTGACACGAGCGTTTTACGGTGCTACAAACCGCTGAAAGACAAGCTCTTTGGTGGTGAGTCTCCTAACGAATTGC
>CAZGBQ010000264.1:0-4501 GCA_964524045.1 uncultured Acidobacteriaceae bacterium | reverse complement strand
GAAATGCATTTCGATTTGGGAGAAGTCGAAGGGCAGCTCGGTAAGTTGGATCGCGCCGCGGCAGAGTTTCGGCACGCGCTTCAGCTCGATCCGAAATTTGCCCAAGCCCATGTCATGCTCGGTGTGACCCTTCGCCGACAAGGCGACCACGACGGCGCGCTCGCGAACTTTCGCAAAGCCGTCGAAATTGATCCTAACGATGCCAACGCGCAATATAACTTCGGCAAGGAGTTAAAGGCTGGCGGTGACAACGCCGGCGCAATTGCTGCGTTTCAACGGGCCATCGAGATGAAACCCGATTTCGAAATGGCACATTACAACCTGGGCATTGCTTTGCGCGCGCAAGGAAATATTGCCGCAGCGCAAAAAGAGCTGGCTGAACTGAGTGCCTTAAAGGAGTCTCGCGCCAGACTCGCGCAGGCGAAACTGCTCACCTTGCGGGGTGTAGAAGCGCTGAAGAAACAGCAGCTGGATGAAGCTCTGGATTATTTTCAGAAGTCAATCGAGCTGGGCCCCGAGTTGCCAACAGGCTACTACTATCTTGGAGTCACATTGGCGCGCAAAGAGGACGCAACACAAGCGAAGGCCGCGTTTGAGAAGGCGCTGGAATTGAAGCCGGACTATGCGCAGGTGCACTCGAGCTTGGGCCTGCTTTATTGGAAACAGAATGATGCCGCGCGGGCGCTCGACGAATTCCATCAAGCCGTGATGTCGGATCCGGATCTGCCCGAGGCGCACTACAACTTTGGACTGGCGCTGGCGCAATCGGGGAAGCTCAACGAAGCTTCTCATGAACTGAATGAAGCTCTAAGTCTCGATCCCAAGTATACCGATGCGCGCATCCAATTGGGCTTGGTTCTCAGCCAAAGCAACGACACGGCCGGTGCCACGAGCGTGTTCAAGGAGCTTGTTCGCCGGGATCCGAAATTTCCGGAAGCGCACAACAATCTCGGGCTGGTGTTATTGCAAGCAGGCGACACTAACGCAGCACAGGCGGAATTTGCTGAGGCCGTGCGTCTGAAGCCGCGCTACGCGGAAGCGCATTACAATCTCGCATTGGCTCTTCATCAGAAAGGAAAGGAGGCAGAGTCGCGAGTGGAGTTCGAGCGCGCGTTCGAGATTTCGCCCGAGCTGAGAAACGCCTCTCGCCCTTAAAATAATGCTATCTGCACGAAATTTACTATTGCTGCTTCTGGTGCTGGCGATAGTTGTTACCTGGAGAGCATCCGCAATCAGAACCCCTGCGTTTGGCACGCCCTCAGCGCGCGCAGCACAGTCGACATCGCCAAGTGCCGTCGCTGAGGTATGCGTGTTTTCGCCGCCAGCAGCTTCTTTTTCCGTTCCCTATGTTCCGCAGGCCCAGGAATTGAACACGGATCCCCATTCCCCTAGCTGGTCGCACGCATCCTCGACATCGATCGAGAAAGACTGCACCCGTCAGGTCGGCTATCCCAAGCTAAAAACAGAGGTACGTGGGTTTTGGACCGACTCCGATTTGTACCTGTTGTTCATCTGTCCTTACTATGAGCTGAATCTTTGGTTGCCCGCAGATAACAGCAAGGACCGCCTAAAACTTTGGGACCGTGACGTTGTGGAGTTTTTTCTCGGGGACAATTGGACCAACATCAAAGTGTATCGAGAATTCGAGATCGCCCCCACAGGGGACTGGGTCGACCTGGCCATCGATCTGGATCGAAACGACGACTACAACGCAGCCGCATGGAATTCCGGCTGGCAGCGCCAGGGGCGAATTGATGAAAAGTCCCACACCTGGTTTGCGGCAGCACGTGTACCGTTGCGCTCTGTCAGTGAAAAACAGGTGGCGGCCGGCACGAAGTGGCGGGCCAACCTATATCGCATTGACGGACTTGGTCCGGATTCTCAACGCCGTTTCCTGTGCTGGCAGCCAACCTGCGTCACCAAACGCGACCCCAACCACGTCCCCGAACATTTTGGTGAATTGGTTTTCACTCGCTAAGGAAGAAACTCCGGGAGGAAAGCATGGCATTTGCACTCGAATCAAACCGGCGCGGTTTCATGAAATTGTTGGCAGCTTCACCCCTGTTAGCACAAATTGCTGCTCGCGATATCTACGAAAAATCCGCTGCTGCGATAGGGCTTGACCCCCACGGAAACGTGTATAGCCGCCTGGGCGTAAAAACAATCATCAACTGCCGCGGCACATGGACTTACTTGAGCGGATCGCTTCAGTTTCCGGAGGCTCGTGCTGCGCAAGACGAAGCAGGCAAGTATTTTGTCAACATGGTTGAGTTGCAGCGCGCGGTGGGCCGCAGACTGGCAGAACTGACAGGCGCTGAATCCGGGATTATCACCTCAGGAGCAGCCGGCGCCATGGCCGCTGCAACGGCGGCTTGCATGGCGGGCAGCGATCCGCAAAAGATCTGGCAACTTCCGGATACCACCGGATTGAAGCACGAAGTCATTATGGTTGGCGGCCGGAGCGCATTTGACAACGCCATCCGGCTTACTGGCGCAAAGCTGATCCTCGTCGAGAAGCCTGACGAAATTGTGAATGCAATCAACGCCGACACAGCCATGATTTATACGACTGACCTCGGAGATAAACTCGCGCGCGAAGCATCCATAGCGAAAGAACATAACGTGCCGCTTTTGCTGGACGATGCCGCGGGTATTCCGCCGATCGAGAATATTAAGTTGTACGCGAGGATGAAACTCGACCTGTATACCTTTTCCGGAGGCAAGGGCCTGCGGGGACCACAATGCAGCGGCGTGCTGCTGGGCAGAAAGGACCTGATTGAAGCTGCCCTGCGAAATTCCTGCCCTTTTGAAGGAGCTGTTTGCCGTCCCATGAAAGTGGGAAAGGAAGAGGTGATTGGTTGCTTGACCGCGATCGAAACGTGGCTGACGGCTGATTCCAAAAAACTTTACAGCGAGTGGAACGCCCGCGTAGATCGCATTGCGAAGCTTGTGGAAACGGTGCCCGGCGTGCGAACCGAGACCTATCTTCCCGATGACGGCAATCGTTATCCAACCTTGCGGGTGTCCTGGGACCAGAAGAGTTGGGGCTTCAGCATCAATGACTGCGTTCAAAAGCTGCGGGAAGGTGATCCCGTTATTGAAGTACTTGGTGTGGATAACCCTAGCCTGGTGTCTGCGGTGCGCGAAGGGATAGAAAAACCAAATCCAAACCCAAAGGAACTTAAAGAACAGAATCACATCGAGTTAATTTCCATGACTATCCAGCCGGGTGAAGAGATGATCGTGGGACAGCGCCTGCGGACAATTCTCAGCTCCGCGCGCAAAGGAAAACCAGCATGAAGCTCCGGCGGCCACCGGCTGCCTGGCTCATCCTTTCAGCCATCTCGTTGTGTGCCCGGTCAGGCCCAGCGCTTCCGCAATCAACGGCACCTTCGCGAGAGGCGTTGGGCTCGTCCGGCGTCGATGCGGGGGACTATGTGTATGTCTCCGGTCAGGGCCCTCGCCGCACGGATGGAAACACTCCAGCAAACTTTACTGATCAGGTTCGCCAATCCCTCGAAAATGTCAGGCGCGTAGTCGAAAAAGCAGGACTGACGATGGATCACGTGGTTTATGTTCAGGTCTACCTGGAAGACATGAATCACTACACTGAAGTGAACGAAGTCTTCGCAGCGTACTTCCCAAAAGATCCGCCGGCGCGGGGAGTACTTGGTGTTGCCCGCGTACCGGAATCGTCCGTCCAGATTACCGCCGTTGCCGTGCGC
Source organism: uncultured Acidobacteriaceae bacterium (assembly GCA_964524045.1). Classification (GTDB taxonomy): domain Bacteria; phylum Acidobacteriota; class Terriglobia; order Acidiferrales; family UBA7541; genus Acidiferrum. The sequence goes on along the minus strand of CAZGBQ010000264.1, from coordinate 776 downwards.
GACCTCAAGGGCAAGCAATCGGTTTCAGTAGCGAATTGGACGCCGAGCAAGGCGTACTCGGCAGGAATGCTGACCTACGACCGGCTCTTTGTTTCTACGATGCTGGGAAACGATCCGGCAGACGGCACTGTGCCGCAGAATCCTGGGGCGCAAGTGGACTTGGCTCTCGACCGCATGAGCGCGGTCTTGCAAGCCGCGGGACTCACCAACGCCAACATGGTCTTCGTAAATCCTTACCTGACGTCGGAAGTCCCGATGCGGATCATGAACGAACACTACGCTCGACGCTTCGAATTTGGAAACACACCGGGGCGCGCCACGATCGAAGTATCCAGTTTGCCCGAAGGCGCGCACATCGCATACACCGGCGTGGCCGTACGAGATCTGAGCAAGCGGCGTGCAATTCGGCCAAAGAATATGCCGCCAAGCCCGACAGCCAGCCCGTGTGTTTTCGCCGGCGAAACACTGTATTGTTCGGCAAAGAGCGGATTCATTCCGGGACCCAATGGCGGCGTCTACGCAGCCGCCACTTCGGACCAGACCCGTCAGACTATGCGTAACCTCCTGGACAACTTGGAAGAGGCGGACATGAACTTTAACCAGGTTGTCTACACAACGATTTATCTGGATGATTTGTCCGACACTCCGCTGTTCGGGAAGGTGTACAGGAAGTATTTCAGTGGAATGCTGCCGGCACAGACCACCGTTCAGCAGCTTCCACCCGGGGATCGAAAGGCCGATGAGGAAGGGCAATATCCAGATCTGGAGCAGGTGTC
>CAZGBQ010000263.1:2519-4525 GCA_964524045.1 uncultured Acidobacteriaceae bacterium | reverse complement strand
TTTTGATTCACTCCAACCTGATTTTCTTCTTGGAGGAAGAAATGCCAACGACTTTGGAAGCAAAAACTAAGACACCTCGCCTTGTCACAGCGTTACCTGGGCCGAAGGCACAAGAAGTTCTCGCGGCCGACGCGAAATTCATGTCGCCGTCGCTCTCACGCGAATATGCCCTCGTGGCCAAGAAAGGCCACGGCGCGATCGTCGAAGACGTCGACGGAAATTCGTTTCTGGATTTTGCGGCCGGCATTGCGGTTTGCTCCACGGGGCACTGCCATCCGAAAGTGGTGGAAGCCATCCAGAAACAGGCGGCGGAGCTGATCCACATTTCCGGAACAGACTTTTATCATCATCACCTGCCGCAACTTGCAGAGCGGCTCGTGGCCACGCTGCCGGGAAAAGAACCGAAGAAAGTATTCTTCGGAAACTCTGGCACGGAGGCCGTTGAGGGCGCGATCAAGCTGGCGCGGTACGCCACCAAGCGCGACAAGCTCATTGCCTTTTACGGCTGCTTTCACGGACGCACGCTTGGCTCGCTCTCGCTGACGGCGTCCAAAAATACGCAAAGGAAAGGCTTTGGCGCGCTGCTCGGCGGCGTCGAGCACATTCCATTTCCCTACGCCTACCGCTGCGCGCATGGTCACACTGCGGAAACCTGCGGCACAGAAATTCTCGAACTGCTCGAGCAACAAATGTTCAAGCGCCTGTTCGCGCCGGAGGAAATCGCTGCCATCATCATCGAGCCGATTCAGGGCGAAGGCGGCTTCGTCCCTGCGCCAGCGTTTTTCCTCAAAGAGTTGCAGCGCATCTGCAAGCGCCACGGCATCATGCTGATCGTGGACGAAGTGCAATCGGGCGTCGGCCGCACCGGCAAGTGGTGGGCCTACGAGCACGCGGGAATCGAGCCGGACATCGTGTGCATCGCGAAAGGCATCGCCAGCGGTATGCCGCTGAGCGCGTTCGTCGCCAAAGAAAGCGTGATGACCTGGAAAAAGGGCTCGCACGGCACGACCTACGGCGGCAATCCGGTGTGCATTGCTTCAGCGATGGCCACGCTTGACCTCATCGAAAACGGCTACATGGAAAACGCGCGCAAGATGGGCGAACACATTTTCGGCCGGATCAACGACTGGCCGCAACAATTCAAGATTGTCGGCGATGTGCGCGGAAAAGGTTTGATGATCGGCATCGAAATTGTCCGCAATCAAAAGACCAAGGAAAAGGCGGCGGATTTGCGTGATGCAGTCATCAACAAGGCGTTTCACAAGGGGCTGCTGACGCTCAGCGCGGGCGAAAACTCCATTCGCATGTCGCCGCCGCTGCTGATCGACGAAGAGCAGGCGGACTTCGCGATTCGCACCCTCGAAGACTGCTTCCGGGAAGTAGAGAAAACGCTTTAGTTCACACCCGGCGGTCTTGAGTCGCCGCTCTTGAGGGCACGATATATCGTGCCCCTACAAAAGGCTTGTCATCGTTCACCGAAGAGATACTATTCTCAACCGGGTATCATGCCGATCTTTTCGCGTTTGATGTTTCAGGCGGTGCGCTGGGCGGCGCGGCGCGGCTTGCGCGAGGAAGGGAGTTTTTCGACCGAGGGGAATCCGCAAGGTCGAAGCGCGAAAAAGCTGGAAGCGCGGAGCACCGGCGTGCGCGGAGAAACGTACGCCTATTGGTATTTGCGCGGGCAAGGATATGTGTTCGTCGCGAAGAACTACACACCACACGGGATCAAAGGCGAACTGGATTTGGTCGGCTACGACGGCAAGACATTGGCGTTTGTAGAAGTGCGAACGCGCACAGTGAAGGAAAACGCGGCGGCGCTGCCGGAACTCAGCGTCACCAAAGAAAAGCAGCATGTGGTAGTGCGGACCGCACAGCGCTTCCTGGCAGAACGCCACGTGGCCGAATGTTCCTGCCGCTTCGACGTTCTAGCCATCGATAATCGCCCCGGCCGGCCTCCCGTCGTGCGCCTGCACAAAGATGCCTTCAGCCCGCAACTAAACCGGCGC
>CAZGBQ010000263.1:0-2419 GCA_964524045.1 uncultured Acidobacteriaceae bacterium | reverse complement strand
GTTGCGAAGAAGCTGCAAGGCTTCGACGCGTACATGGAGCAGACACTGAAGGATTGGAACACGCCGGGTGTTGGCGTCGGGATTGTTGTGGGAGACAAGTTGGTGTTCGCGAAGGGCTACGGCTATAGAGACTACGAGAAGAAGCTGCCATTCACGCCGAAGACCATGCAGCCGATTGCGTCGAATTCGAAACTGTTCACGGCGGTTGCCGCGGGGATGCTTGTGCAAGAGGGAAAACTGACGTGGGACAAGCCGGTGCGCGAGTCGGTGCCGACGATTCAGTTCTACAACGATCAGCTCAATAACAACGTGACGCTGCGGGACATGCTGTCGCATCGAACGGGCGTAACGCGGCACGACTTGATCTGGTTCAAGTCGCCGTTCACGCGAAAAGAGCTGTTCGAAAAGCTGAAGTACCTTGAGCCGCAGGAGCCGATGCGGGAGGCGTTTCTTTATAACAATCTGATGTTCGCGGCCGTGGGGCAAATCATCGAACTGAAATCGGGGAAAACGTGGGAGCAGTTCGTGAAGGAGAGAATCTTTAGCCCGCTCGACATGAACACGACGAATTACACAATCGCCGACATGTTGAAACAGCCTGACTACGGCGTGCCATTCAAGGAGAAACGCGACTCCTTTGAGCTTTACAAGATTCCTTATTATGAAGACACCGAAGGCGTGGCACCGGCAGGCGCGATCATTTCCAACATCGATGAACTGTCGCATTGGCTGATTGCGTTAATGAACGATGGCAAGTACAACGGGAAGCAAATTTTGCCCGCAAGCGTGTTGAAGGCCACCTTACAGCCGGCGATTGGATTGCCGAATGTGGCCGGCGAGGCGCTGGGGTACTGGGAGATCCTGAATTCCGCGTACGGAATGGGGCGGCAGACCGCTTCGTACCGCGGAAAGCTTCTAACGTTTCATGGCGGCGACCTGCCCGGATTTCACTCGCAAGTTTCCTTCATGCCGAACGACAAGATTGGCGTAATCGTGTTGGTACAGACGGATCACAGCGCGCCGCTGTACAACATTATTAGTTACAACGTGTACGAGCGCCTGCTGGGAATGGACCAAACGCCGTGGAGCCAGCGGCAATTAGCGCGCCGGCTGGCAGGGAAGAAGGCCGGCACCGAAGCGCGGTCGAAGGCCGGAGGGGACCGCGTTCCGAACACGAAGCCTTCGCATCCGTTGGCGGATTATGCGGCGGAGTATGAGAATCCGGCGTACGGCACACTCAAGATTGGGCTGCAAGGGGACCAACTGCAGTTTGGCTTTCACTCTTTCCAGTTTCCGCTGAGCCATTTTCACTACGACCGGTTCGACACGCCGGACGACGAGCAGTACGGGAGATTTTCGGTAAACTTCCGGACGAATCCACAAGGAGACATTCATGAGACGGTAATCTCCCTGGACGAAGCGGAAGTGGTCTTTACGCGGAAGCCCGAGAGGCTGGACCCGAAGCTGCTGGAAAAGCTCGCGGGAACGTACATCACTCCAACGAAGGTGAAGTTCGAAGTGCAATACCAGCCCGGCGCAGGACTCTCGCTCGTGTTTCCCGGCGCGCCTCCGCAGAAACTGATTGCGGTCAAGGGCTTGCAGTTCCGGACACCGCAGTTCGCGGACACGACGTTTGAATTTGTGCTGGAGAACGGACAAGTAAAGGCGATCAAGCAAAGAGACCCATCCGGCGAATTCACGTTTCCGCGGCAATGACGGCGGGGCCTTGTGCGAAAATGAGGCGCAGCATGAGATGATGATTACGGGCGCCTGCGCGGGCTTGGACAGAAGCAGAATTTCTTGCTGGTCTTCCAGGACAACCTAGAAGCAAATCGAGGAGGAGGAAGTTGCCGGAGTTACGCAAGGACCCCATCACGGGGCGATGGGTGATCATTTCGACGGAGCGCGGGAAGCGGCCGAATGATTTTCTGCGCGAGAGCGTGATCGCGGGGCAGCCAAAGAATTGCCCGTTCTGCGCGGGGAATGAGTCGAAGACGCCGCCGGAAGTGCTGGTGTATGGCCGCAACGGCGGAGGAGCGAACTCGCCGGGATGGAAGCTGCGCGTGGTGCCCAACCGGTTTCCGGCGCTGGGGATCGAGGGGGAGCTGGACCGCGAAGGCGAAGGCCTGTTCGACAAGATGAACGGAATCGGCGCGCACGAAGTGATCATCGAGACGCCGGACCACGCTGCGTCGCTGGCGACGCTGGCGGAGCGCGCGGTGGAAGATGTGCTGTGGGGCTACCGGGACCGCATGCTGGACCTGAAAAACGACAAGCGCTTCCGCTACATTTTAATTTTTAAGAATCATGGAGAAGCAGCGGGGGCAACGGTCGAGCATCCGCATTCGCAGTTGATCGCGTTGCCGATCGTGCCGCGGCGCGTGCGGGAGGAAGTGGACAACTGCTGGCACTACTACGA
>CAZGBQ010000262.1:0-4539 GCA_964524045.1 uncultured Acidobacteriaceae bacterium | reverse complement strand
CCGAACAGGCTGACCGCCGCAAACCCCACGGCCACGCGCAGAACGGTCACTTTGTTGGGCGTCCATTCGAATCGCGACCATTTGTTTCGCGGCCGTTCAGATGGCTGAGGATTGAGTTGCATGCAGGCGCTCCTCCCGGCGCACAGAGTGAACTTGGCAAGCGGCCTGCCAATGCCCGTCACCGGCAAGTCCTTTGTGGCCAAGCTGTTACAGTTAGGTCGCAAAACGGTTCGCCCACAGCGCGCAAGCCAAACGCTGCATCTGTCGGCTGTTCGCTTGAGGAGGCGAAGCCTGTTGCCTTTCGTTCTTTTTTGCGTCTAATGATGGGACCGCATTTAAGCCTCGCTTTTGAACGGATGCCGTTTCTGTCCAAGGCCGCCCTGCGTGCTTGCTTTGTGTTGTGCGAAGATGACTTGAGAATTCGGTGCGCGCGTGGGCAAAAGCAGTAGATTCGGTTCTGGATTCGGTCGGCCTGGGAATGTTTCTGAGGATTACGGGATTCTAACGATTGAAGGTATGATTCGAATATGACGGACGTTTCTCTCGCAGGAGCTTTTCTCGCTGGGCTGGTTTCGTTTTTGTCGCCGTGCGTATTGCCGCTGGTGCCCGGCTATATCTCGATGCTGTCGGGGATTGGAATGGAGGAACTTAGGCAGGGCCAAGTTCCGCGCGGCGGCCTCTTTTCTTCGGCGCTGGCATTTGTCACCGGCTTCTCCGTAGTTTTCATTTCTTTTGGAGCCACTGCCAGCGCGGTGGGAAGTTTTCTTAAGGAGAATCGGCACTTGCTGATTCCCATCGCCGGCGCGCTGATTCTGCTGTTTGGGCTGCATCTGTTGGGGCTGCTCATCAAACTGAGTCTGCGGGCGGGCGTTGCTCTGGGCGCGGTCCTGGTGTTGCTTGGCCTGGCGTCACTCGTTCGCCACGCGCCGCTCTTCGCCGGATTTCGCGCGCTACATTTCTTTTCGCTTTCGCTGATCGGCTTCTTCGGGCCCACGCTGGCACGCTGGCTGAATCGCGATGTACATCTGCGCAGCGCCGTTGGGCAGCCAGGCGCATGGAGCGGGTTCCTGCTCGGATTTGCATTTGCGTTCGGATGGACCCCTTGCATTGGGCCGATCCTGACGACGGTGTTGGCCATCGCTGCGGCAAGCGACAAGATTGCGCGGGGCGTGCTGCTGCTAGCGGTTTATTCGGCGGGCCTGGCGATTCCGTTTTTGGTTACAGCTTTGGGCATAAGCCGGTTCATGGTTTTTTACAAGAACTTTCGCAAGTATCTGCACGCGGTGGAAGTTTTCAGCGGTGCGCTGCTGCTGTTCGTCGGCGGGTTGGTGTTCGTCAACAAGCTAACTTGGCTCACAGGCAAATTGGGTTTCCTCAACAGCGTCGTGCAGTCGCTGGAGCATGCGATCACGGTTGGAGGCGGCGGGAAGATTTTCTGGGTCGTATTCGCGGCTGTCGCGGTTGTGCTCGCGCTGATCGCCATTATAAGGAATTGGGCGGTCATCATGTCTTTTCCTGGCAGGAAGACGGTATTAATCGTGGCGAGCGTATTAGGGCTGATCGCCGTGACTGCTTATGCGGATTGGCGCACGCGGATCAGGACGTCAATCACGCGGGAGCCCGGGCCCGGCGGGGCGAGCGAAGTCGCTCCGGCGCCGGAAGTCACGTTCAAGGACCTCGACGGCAAAGATGTGCCGCTCAGCCAGTACAAGGGCAAAGTGGTGCTGGTGAACTTTTGGGCCACGTGGTGCGAGCCATGCCAGGTGGAGATTCCGTGGCTGATCGAGATGCAGCAGAAATACGAGTCGAAAGGTTTTGTGATTCTTGGCGTGGACGTGGATGACGAAGACGATAAGATCGTCTCCGCCTTCGTGACCAAGGAACGGTTCAACGTGAACGGGCAGAAGTTTCCGATGAACTACCCAATTCTGCGCGGCAATGACACCGTAGCGGATAAGTTCGGCGGCCTGCTTGGTTATCCCACCAGCTTCCTCATCTCGCGCGATGGGAAAATAGTCAAGAAAACGCAAGGCCTGATCAGCTACGAAGAGATCACTAACGCGATTGAAGGCCAATTATAGGGAAGCGGTTTGCTTATCGAGGACTGCTATCCGGAGACGATGGAGACCATGGAGAGGACGTGGAGGGCGAGGGCGGAGTCGCCGGATGTTCGCACTTGGGATAAGGCGGAGTCGCGGGAGATGCCTTTGGTGAAGATGCGCCAGGCGATTTCCTGAGGGATGATGATCTCAGCGGCGGTTGCCAGACTGGCGGCGTCCCCGAGGAGCAACCAGGTTTCGTTCTCGCGATACAGATTCCAATTGCCGCCGCATTCGCCGGAGACGGTGATGCGAATCGTAGTTCCGCGCGTTGCAGTGACGTTGCGATAAGCGAAAGGCAGCGCGCGCATAAAGCAATCCAAAACAGGATAGTAGAGTTCCGGCGTCATAATCCCTTGCATGGCCTTCAAAGAGTTCACCGCCAGGCGGATCTGCTGTTGATGGTGCCAGCGCTCGGTGTATTCGCGCGCGGTATCGAACCAGTTGGCGGATTTTTCTTCGCCAGCCCAGCTAACTCCGAATGGCGCCATCGCGAACGGGGCGCGAGAGGCGTGATAGTCGGCGAGTTGTTTGCTGGAAACCTCAATCAAAGAAACCAAGACAGAAGAGCTGAGGCGACGATAGATCGTGACGCCTTCCGCGTTGAGGCGATCGATGTATGCGGCCAGCGCGGCGGGCGAATCGACCTTGGGGGCGGACGGCAAGTAGCCATCTCTGGCGATGGAGAGGCTCCGCAATGGAGTGTCCAACAGGTGCGCGGCGACGTCCTTCACCCTCCACTTGGGCGAAACTGTTTGCTTTTCCCAATCTTCCGGGGAGAGCGAGCGCAACAGCGCGAGGAGAAGGGCGTCCAGCTTGGGGAAGAGATGGGCGGTGAGAATGGGCTCTAGTGGCTGCATTTCGTGAGTTGTGACCGGCGAAGTCATGGAAGGAATCGTCGCATCGATTGAGATACTCCGCAAACGGAAGAATATCGCATCCATGCGGACCGAAGGCCGCCGCAGAAGAGAAACAATGCCTCCCTGAAGGGCGGCGCTACAAGAGAAGGGAACCCGAACGGAGATTCGGTCGAGGGCGGAGAGCTTCAGAAGGCGGTCTCGACAAAAACCTACCCTGAGTGACGGCCATGGCACCCGCAACCTTTTGGGCAAACAGGGGTTTTACATAGCAGGTGGACGCTCTAACCGGATGACATGAAAAGAGTTAAGAGGCTCCCGGGCGAGCGAGACGCCTAGAATAAGGTCCAGCAATGCGATCTCTAAGGTTCTTCGGTTTACTCGGCATTTGCCTCTTTTGCGCTTCGTTTGCCCATGCGCAGAGGGTGGTTGTGGGCGTCGGAGTCGGTCCGGCCTACTATGGCCCGCCGCCTGTATGCGCTTACGGTTATTACTCGTATTACCCGTACGCCTGCGCGCCGTACGGCTACTATGGTCCGGAATGGTTTGTCGGCGGCGTGTTTATCGGCACCGGCCCCTGGTATCACTGGTATTACAGCCACCCCGGCTGGTATGGCCACGGATACTACGGCCGCGGCTGGTATGGCCGGGGTTGGCGCGGCGACTGGGATCGAGATGACTGGCGTGGCCGCGGCTTCCGCCGGGACTGGGATCATGAGCGCTGGCGCGATCGTGATGGCAGGCGCGACCGCGAGTTCCACGACCGAGGATTTCACGGCGACCGCGGGTTTCATGACCGCGACGGATTCCATGGAGACAGGGGCTTCCATAGCGGCCATGGCGGACATCGATAACTGACAGGGTCTGAAAACCAGCCTCCACAAATAGCTGCTAGCGTTACGCGCGCCTCTCCGTCGAACAGCACAAAGGGCGTGTGTTCGACCCGTAATTCCACTTGCGCGACACACGGCCCATGAGAGAGGCCCGTTATGACCCAACGGAGATTCGTGCCCGCATGCGCCCTACTCGCGCTTCTGCTTTCTGCAAATACGATTCTGCTTGCAGGAACTCACTCAGAGTCGGCTTTCAAGAAGCTGCAATTGCTCGCCGGGCATTGGGAGGGCAAGGACGCTCACGGCATGGCCGCAAAAACCAGCTTCGAAGTGGTGGCCTCGGGCACGGCGGTGATCGAGCGGCTCGACGTTTCCGGAATGGAGGAAATGGTCACGCTGTATAGCCTGGACCGCGACGGCATCGCCTTGGTCCACTATTGCCCGACCAACAATCAGCCGCGCATGCGCGTCGTCCCTTCTTCCGACAACGCCAAAGAGCTCAGCTTCGATTACCAGGGCGCAGGAAATCTACCGTCTCCGTCCACCGGCCATCAGCATCATCTCGTCCTTCATTTCGACGACGCCGATCACATCACGGAAACCTGGACTTGGCGCGAAAACGACAAGGATACTCCCATGGTCTTCCACTTCACCCGAAAGAAATCCTGACCTCGTCCCTGCATCAGAAGAAAAGAGAAGCGGCCGGCTGAGGGCAACAAGCACCTATTGGAGCATCGCGTTCATCGTGCT
>CAZGBQ010000261.1:0-4547 GCA_964524045.1 uncultured Acidobacteriaceae bacterium | reverse complement strand
CCGTAAAACACGCGCTGCGCCGTGCTCTTCTTGCCTTCCCACATCATCGAGCAGATGAACTTCTCGACCAGGTCATTGCCGTAGACCGGGTCGGTGGCCTGTGTTCTCCGCGAGACTAATCCTTTGCGTGGCATTTGCTCTCTATTGCTCCTTCAAGTCCTCTACTTGGCAGCTGCGGCCTTGGGGCGCTTCGCGCCGTACTTGGACCGGCCCTGCTTACGGTTCTCCACGCCCGCCGCGTCCAGCGTTCCGCGCACGATGTGATAGCGCACTCCCGGCAGATCCTTCACGCGTCCGCCGCGCACGAGGACGATCGAGTGCTCCTGCAGGTTGTGGCCGATACCCGGAATGTACGTGGTCACTTCCACGGCATTCGTCAACCGTACGCGAGCCACTTTGCGCAGCGCCGAGTTCGGCTTCTTCGGCGTCTGCGTGTACACGCGAATGCATACGCCGCGTTTCTCCGGACAGCCCATCAAAGCGGGTGACTTCGTCTTGCTGATGACCTCTTCACGGCCCATTCGTACGAGTTGCGAAAACGTCGGCACAGTCGTTCCTCTTTTGTATGGCCACACATCGGCCAACTGATCGCGCAAAACTTCGCGGCTCCCGCCAGACGCGCAGACACAGACACATGCCCGCGTGAGCGCTCCACAAGTGCTGAAAGGTCTACTGCGAATCCGGAGGTACAACCAGCAAGAAACTCCGTACGCACTCCAAGAGGTAGAACGGTTCTCTTGGTTTCAGTTCGGAGAGGCTTACTCGGCTTTGCGGGGCTGGCGCCCCATTCCGGCCGCTCTTCCGTCCCATTCCGTCTTACATTGTTCCGGGACCGAAGATGATACCCTTCCAACTAACGGCTCCCGACTTACGAGAGCCGCCCCACTCAGGTTAGTTACATCCCTGACAAACATCGAAGTATAAGGAACAAAGCGCGTTATGTCAAATCCGATTCGAAGCAAACTTGTGCGGATGCCTGTGGAAAAAAGGGCCGCGACCATTTCTTCCTTGCTCCGGCCTGATCGCCGCGCCCATAGGCAGGACAGAGTGGCTTTACAAGCCTGCCTTTGCCCTCGCCGCCTTGATGATCGGCTCCAAAGGCACTCGATAGATGTTTCCGAGACCGTTGCGAACGCTTTTCATACCTTCCGTATATTGTTGATATGTAATGGGTTGATCGCGCTTCTCGTAAGGCATACCCACTTCGCTCGCGTAATAGAGCCACTTCCCGTCTGGTGAAACCCGCGGGCTGTACTCTCGAGCCTGCGTATTTACAATGGGACCCAGATTGATAACCTCGCTCCAAACGCCATGCTGGTTGAAGCTCACAAAGAGATCAGAGCTTCCCAGATTCTCCTCGCGTCCAAAGCTTCCTATCAGCAGATAGCTCTCATCAGGAGCAATCCAAGCCTCGAGGCTGTATATTCCAAGGCCGTTGATTTTTGGCCCCAAGTCCTCAGCTTCCTGATACTTGCCATCGACCAGCTTTGACCTGAAGATGTCGTAGCCGCCGGTTTTTCGGCTGGAAGTAAAGTAGATCGTTCCGTTGTTTGTGATCGAGGCAAACACCTGACTTCCTTCACTATTGATTGCGCCCGGGGTGATCATCGGTTTGCTCCACCCGTTTCCTGCTTTCTTGACTTGCCAGATCCGGAAGCGATGCTCGTCCTGCGCACGAGGCGTTGCGGGCCGATCTGAAGCGAAAAACATCGTCCGGCCATCCGGTGAAAGGACGGGATCGCTGTCACGATATTCGCCGGAAAATGGAAGCACTTCCGGCTTGCTCCACTTTCCCGCTTCGAGACGCGATTCGCACAACACGTAGAGATAATGGGCCGGCACAGTCTTGTCGAAGTAAAGCGTCTTGCCATCATTGGCAAGCGTTCCGCCAAATTCGTCGTCGGGCGTGGAAATGACGCCCTCGCCGACCATCTCCGGCACGATTTCGTCTTTTTCTTCAGCCCTTGCCGCCACCGGCGAAATCGGATTCTTTGAGAGGATTCCCGGAAGAAGCAAAAAAACAAACGAAACGGTGATGACGTATTTCATTTTGCTGAGACTCCTACTTGTTTTTTCCAATGTCGAGGATTTTGATTGGTATCGTGTAGATATTCCCCTGGCCGTTTAGCCTGCTATGAAGGCCTTTCTCCAATTCGTCCATTGTGAGCTTGTGCGCCGGTGGGACTGTGAACGGGCTTCTTTCGCTGGAAAACACGAGATGCTTCTCGTCAGGCGTCAGGGCGGGATAGTCTTCATCAGCCACCGAGTTCACGCCGTGTTCGAGGTGCTTCGCCTTTGTCCAATGGCCATCAACGTTTCGGCTCACATAGATATCGCCTCGCGCATAGAGAAATCCGCCCGTGTAGAGTGTGTCCGGGCGATGGCGGAACGGCGGGCCTCCTTCTCCTGAAGAAACGAAAAACAATAAGGATCCATCCGCATTTATGAAGGGATCGGAGTCGTTGAAATCTGAATTGATCTCTGGCCCGAGCTTTTCGGGTTCCTGGTATGTGCCGTTCACCAGCCGCGACCGGTAAATCTGCGGGTGGCCTTGCTGTTCACGATCCGAAGCGAAATAGATCGTCCCATCTTTCGTCACGGAGGCGCCCCAGTTCCAGCTGTTTTCGGGGGCGTTGACCGGCGCAGGCAACGGTTGCGGCTCCCCCCATCCTTCTCTTGTTTTTGCGACCTTCCAAATGCGCAGGACGTGAGCCTTCATTCCAGAAGGGACTCGGGAGGATGCAAAATACATGTCTTGCCCATCAGGCGAAAGACGAGGCGGAAAATCGAGATTTCTTCCGGAGAATGGCAAGACTTCCGGAATCGTCCATTTACCGTCGCGCCAGCGCGAGATGCAAAGCAGAGAGATTCGCGGGAACGTGGTCGTCGGATTTAACTTGGTGAAATAGAAATCCTTGCCGTCCGGACTGAAAACGCCGCCCGCTTCCGGTTCCGGCGTGGAAATGACTCCCTCTGCAAAGAGGTGAGGCCCATCGCCTCCTGATGGAAGCAACTCGTATGAGAGTAGGTCGGGCCCCGCTGCCCGAGCCGGTGCAGCTCCGATCAATGTAGCGAGACCCAGAGCGATAGCAGTTTGCCGCCAAGCAATCTTCAGTTTGGTTTTCACGGGCGCCACCTGGGAGAGTTTCTGCTTCCCCAATGGACGCATGAAATGAAGAAAAGACTCGTCCTAACGTGGCCCAAGAAGTGGATTGGGGTTATGTGACGGGTCGGAGTTCCTTGCTCCCGGCAAGATACTCCTAGGGTTTCTTCTCACCCGTCTTCATGGGGACAACCGTGTAATGCGGAACTGTCGCATGGCCTCTTTCAACCACGCTATAGCCGTCCCGGATCACCAGGTCCACTTTGCTCAGGTCGTCCAGACTTACATCCGGCCGGCCATCCACCACGATCACGTCTGCCAGTTTGCCGGGTTCAAGCGTGCCCAAACGGTCATCCATATCCAGGATTTCTGAGTTAGTCTTGGTCGCGGCGACCAGCGCTTCGGGAACGCTCCAACCGGCGGCCACAAAGTTCTTCAATTCACGAATGTAGGGGCCTGGAAGGTATCGGTACCAATGCAGAATCAAGTCGGTTCCGACGCCGCACTTGATTCCGGCCTTCCTCAATCTCCGCAGCATTTCCAGGTTGGCATCATTGGAAAATGTAAAGCGCCGCGAAGTCGAGCCGAAGTATCCGCCCCATTCTTCAAAAATAATCTGATACGGGATCAGTGTCGGATCGGCGGCCACACCCTTCCTTGCCATCAACTGAATGGTTTCCTCGCTTCTTGGCAAAGGGTGCTCGATGGAGTCCGCTCCGGCTTCTACAGCTCGCTGGATATAAAATGTTTCCGAATCCACGGTTACCTTCAATCCCAGCTCGTGCGCTTCTTGCACCGCAGCCTTGATTTCCTCGAAAGAGAAATGGCTTCCCAGTTTGATGACATCCGCCCCCTTGTGAAATTGTTCACGCACGGCCAGCCGCCAATCATCCGGACCGGATGCCAGCCGCGTTGCGGCCTGCATTTTGATCAATTCATCGGGAGTGTTCTCTGTCGAGTGCCCGCCCTCAGCGGTGATAAATACGCCTGCCGGAAAAACTCGCGGACCGACGACGCGGTTTTCGCGTACCCACTCCTTTAGCCGAAACGTCACGTCCCCTTGCGAGCCGACGTCGCGCACACTGGTAATTCCACTCTCCAGGTAATACCGCAGCTTCTCGACGGCCCGCAGCGTCGCATCGGATTCGCTCACAGCTCTCGCGGTGTCCGCTTCCGTCAGGGGATAAGTCAGATGGGTGTGAAGATCGATCAACCCCGGAAGAATCGTTTTACCCGCGACATCGACGACTTCCGCATTCTTCGGCCAATCCGACGAAGAAGCAGGCAAGATTTTCAGAATCTTGTTGCGCTCGATGACCAGCGTGCCTTCCCGAGCTGCCGCACCCGTTCCATCGAAGATTCTCCCGCCTCGCAGAATGAGGACGCGGTCTGGACCGATCGGTCCCGGCTTCACGGGAACTCGCCGCGGATCGTCGCTCACTTG
>CAZGBQ010000260.1:0-4554 GCA_964524045.1 uncultured Acidobacteriaceae bacterium | reverse complement strand
TCCAATTTGGCGCTGTTGGAGCGCGACACCTGATCTTAGAATTCAACCACGATGGCACAAGACACGACGACGCAAAAAATGACCGTCTCGCCTGTGACCTTGCAGGGCGAGCACGTGAGGCTCGAGCCGCTGCAGAGGGCGCATCTGGCAGGCCTAGCCGAAGTGGGACTAGACCCGGAATTGTGGCGCTGGATCCCAACAGCGGTTCGAACGCCGGAAGAAATGGCTGTTTACATCGAGACCGCGCTGGAAGAACAAGCGCGAGGCGTGTCGCTGCCATTTGCGCTCGTGGAAAAAAGCACGGGCCGAACGATTGGAAGCACTCGTTATGGGAACATTGACTGCCTTCACCGGCGCGTGGAAATCGGCTGGACATGGGTGGCTCGCGAATGGCAGCGAACGGTCGTAAACACTGAGGCGAAGTATCTCTTACTGAAGCACGCGTTCGAAACGCTGGGCTGCATTCGCGTGGAATTGAAGACCGATTCGTTGAACGAACGCTCGCGCGCGGCCATTCTGCGGGTTGGCGCGCGCGAAGAAGGCACCTTCCGAAATCACATGATCACCGCAAGCGGGCGCATTCGCCATTCCGTTTATTACAGCATCATCGATTCGGAGTGGCCGGACGTGAAAGCTCGATTGGAAGCGATGCTCCTCGCGCGAAAACCATGAGACCCAGGCACACGGCTTGACCCCAGCCTCATCTGCGCATAGGCTTCCCAATTCCAATAAAGTCTCGAAACCATGCGAAGTAACGACTTTTTCGGGTACGGCTGCGTGTTTTCGATGTGCGACGGGGGTGGACATGAAAAAAAGACGGGGCAGGGACTTCAGACTGGTTGTACTGATTATACTGGGAATGGCTGCGAGCAGATCGGCCACCGGTCAAGATGAGAAGGAGCAGGTTTTTTACAACGTAAAGATATTTACAGCCGAACCCGAGCATCCCTACGCGGAAGCTGTGGCTTTGCGCGGCGACAAGATCGTAGCCGTGGGAACTCGCGCGGACGCTGTGAAGGCCACCGGCAGGAACGCGACTTTAACGGACCTGCAGGGAAAGGCGCTGCTCCCTGGCCTGATCGACAGTCATGTGCATGCGCTCCATGGCGGACTCGCTCTGGCGGGCGCCGACGTCGGCAACCAAGTCTCCTCAATCGACGACCTAGCCAGCTTCGTTGCCGAGGCAAGAAAGGCGGGGAAAGGGAAACGCGGCGACATTCTCAACATTACGGGCCTTCCTTTGGCCACGTGGTCTAAGACCAACGAGTTAAACGCCAAATTCAATACCGTAACCTATGCGGACCAGCCACTCCTCCTTCGCGGTATGGACGGCCACACCGGATGGGCCAACCGGAATTTATTGCTTAGAGCGGGAATCACGAAGGAGTTCGTCAGCAAACTGTCTGAGGAAGAACGAGCCTATTACGGGCTGGGTCCGGACATGCAGCCGAATGGTTTCATGGTCGACGCGGGCATGGGGAAAGTGCTGTCCATCGTTCCAGAGCCAACCAAAGAACAATGGCTCGAGGGCGGGCGCGCTGCGATTCAGTATCTCCACAGCCTGGGAATCACGGCATGGCTGGATCCCCTCGCAGATGCCACGGTGCTCTCTACGTACAAAAGCCTTTCCGAGCGAGGGGAGCTCAGCGTTTCTATGGTGGCCGCATTCCCGCAAGTGAATCCTCGCAATGATCCTTCCAAGGAACTGGCTGCGGTCCAGCAATTTCGAAAAGAATTTCAGGGTGTGCCCCATTTGACCGTCCCCGGATTCAAGATTTTTGCCGATGGCGTTGTGGAGTATCCGTCGCAGACAGCGGCTCTGACGAAACCCTATAAGAACACAGGACGCTCGGGGGATCTGCTGTTTGATCCGCCGCGATTTACTGAGCTGGTCATCGCCGCGGACAAACAGGGGCTGATTGTCCACGTACACGCGCTTGGAGACCGCGCCGTGAAGGAGACGCTGAACGCGATTGAGGCCGCGCGCAAGGCCAATGGAGACAGCCACCTGCCGCACACGCTCACGCACGTGCAGTTTGCCGATCCTGAGGATTTTGCGCGATTCGGCCGACTCGGAGCGATTGCCTCGTTGCAATTGCTGTGGGCAGAAGGGTCGAACGATACGATTGAAATCGTGAAGCCGTATCTCGATCCGGCGATTTACAAATGGCAATATCCAGCGCGGTCGCTCTTGGACGCTGGCGCGACCATCTCGGGCGCGAGCGATTGGTTCGTTTCCAGCCCCAATGTGTTTTGGGCGATCTACCAGGCGGAAACGCGGAAGGGCCCGGAAGGAGTCCTGGATCCCGGCCAGCGGATGCCGCGCGACGCCATGCTTTATGCCTACACACGCAATTCCGCGCGGGCCATGAACCAACTCGAGAAAATCGGCTCCATCGTGCCCGGGAAGCAGGCGGATCTTGTGTTGTTAGATCGTGATGTGATGACGGTGCCGATCGAAGAGTTGCGAGAAACGAAAGTGCTCTGGACCATGGTTGGCGGGAAAATCGTGTGGCGCGCTGCAGCAACCAATAGCGGAAATCCTCACTAGCCGCTTCCCTGAAGCACAATCGTTGTGGCGACATGGGCGTGCCACGTTCGGAACACCGGCGCAGCGCGCGAAATCGCGCGCCACAATTTAGGATAAGATTTCAATTTGGAACGTGTAACGGTCAGTTCTGCTCGACCCCGAGGAAGGTTGGCCGGCTGGCTTTGCTTACGCCGCACGGCCCAGGCTCGAGGCGAAAAAAGAGCAAGACTGTGGATGGCCCTTCCAATCCGGCAAACCGCCGCCGCAGCGAACGCGTGATGCTGCGCATGCGCCTCACGGTGATTGCGGAAGACAGCACGCGCAAACGCCAGCATGTGGAAGCGCTGACGCAAGTCGTGAACGCCCATGGCGGCCTTATGAAGATGAAAATGGAACTGCATGTGGGCCAGCCGATGCTGCTCGTTAACCCGCAGAACAAAATTGAGCAAGACTGCCGCGTGGTCCGCGTGGATGACACCGTTGAGGAGGACTTCGCTGTGGCCTTCGAGTTCGACAAACCCAATCCCAAGTTTTGGCCTGTTGTTTTCCCACCCGAAGATTGGAAAGCTGCCGCGTCCGCCCAGCCCCAGAAACAGGCACCCTAACCGCAACTTTTTCCGACTGATCGGGTTCAACGAGTGTGAAGCGGGAGGATGTTCTCCATGATGCGCCGATTGACCGATTACAAGAGAATACCGTTCGTTGCAACTGCCGCCATGTGTTGCGGCCTGCTCCTTGCGGGCTGCGACGACTACGTCCAAATCACGCGCGACCCCGACGTCCGAATCCGCAAGCTGGCCACATGGGCGTGGCGTCCCGCAGCGGAGCAAACGAAGGAGCGCGACGCGCGCCCGGTCATTTCCCGCGATGTCATTTCGCGCCGCGAAACCGTTGCGCGCGACACCAGTGCCGATAACGAAGTCGTCCGCCAGCGCGTGAGAACCGCCATCGAGCAAACGCTGGCCTCCAAAGGCCTGACTCAGATCAGCGATCCTCAAGCCGCCGATTTTCTTGTGGACTACCACTTCGCTGTGGAGCGGCGTAGCGCGACGGTTCCGGTTAATTATCCAGGCGTTGTTTGTGGGCCATACGGCTGCTGGAATAGCTGGGGTTGGGGACCTGTGGGCTACGAACACATCCGATTCCGCGAAGGTACTATCGTATTCGATTTTGTCCAGCAGGCAACAAGGCACATGGTTTATCGCGCAGTTGGCGAAAAACATGTGAACCGCGACACCTTTACTCTCACGCAGGATGACATCAACGGCTTGGTCCATCATCTGTTAAAAGATTTGAAGACCAAGTAAGCGGCAAATTCATCTGTCACCTGCAGCAAGAGCCTGCTTGCTTCGTTTTCGCCTTCCCTCTATTCTCGTGATCCTGATGCAGCTGAAAGACAAAGTTGCGTTGATCACCGGTTCGGGACGCGGAATTGGCCGCGCCATCGCGGAGCAGTTCGCGAAAGAAGGCGCCGCGGTGTTTCTTTCGGCGCGCACAGAAAAAGAACTGGCCGCGGTTGCGAAAAAAATCTCTGAGAATGGCGGGCGCGCCGAATATGCGATGGCGGACTTGACCCAAGACGCCGGATGTACTCACGTCGTTGCCGCGGCCCGCGAGAAATTTGACAGAATCGACATCCTTGTGAACAACGCGGGGCATTACGGACCGGTCGTTCCCGTGGAAGAATATCCCCTGGCGGAGTTCGACAGAGTAATCGCCGTGCATCTGCGCGCCGCGTTTCTTTTGTCGAAGCTGGTGCTGGCGGAGATGTACGCGCGCGGCTCCGGCGTCATCTTGAATGTTTCCAGCCTATCGGCCAAAGCGGCTTATTCGTGGGGTTCGGCGTACGCAGCGGCAAAAGCCGGAATACTAGGATTAACACGAGTGACGGCGGCAGAGGCGGCGCGCAAAGGCGTACGCGTGAACGCGATTTGCCCGGGACCGGTGACGGAAACAAGGATGTCCAAAGAATTGGGAGAGGTTCTCGCAAAAAGACTGGGCGTCAGCCCGGAAGAGCAATTGGC
>CAZGBQ010000259.1:0-4557 GCA_964524045.1 uncultured Acidobacteriaceae bacterium | reverse complement strand
GCTTCGGGGACTTCGAGCCGGATGAGGCGATGGTCGCTGTCCAGAAGAAGCAAAATCTCGAGGTCGGAGGAGTTGACTTTGAGTCCTTCGTAGGTTTTACCGTCAGCAGTCGTAGAGCCGGTGGAAAGCACTCTTACCGACCCGGGTGTGAGCTCCTGTGGAATTAGGACGGGGAAATTCTGTTCGCCACCTTTGGACCAGTCATAGAGACGCGCGAGGACCGCGTACTGATAATAGAGATTGTTGTCCAGGATAGCGATCAGCGGTGTGTTGAAAGAAAGGTCCTGTTCGAAAGGATGGGTTGGGTCCGCGCCTTGCACTTGGATGGTGATCCTGGCCACACCGTTAGCGAACAGGACGTGAGCGGTCATGCTTTTGTCGGTTTGCGTGGTCCATTCATAACTCATCGGGGCGCCGTCCGATTGCAACGTGAGGGAGCCGCTCACCTTACTTGCGACTCCTTGAGGCGGCTTGATGTCCGCGCTGCCCTTAGCGAGCCAGCCGCCGCCAGAGGGCGCGATTTCGAATTCCTCGTGGCCGACGGTCTGGCCGGCCAGCTTAATCGTGAACTTACCTTTGTCTTGCTGGAAGATGCCGCTAACGGCTGCCTTTTTCTGAGCCGCGAGACCCAGTGCGGCGAACGCGATCAGCGCGAAAGTTGATCCCAGGAATGCGATTCGGAATTTCACGGCACGACTTACCCCCGCGATCATTCTCGCTTAGGAAGAAGGTTTCTCGACGACAAGATGCGGTTGGTTTCCACGAGAGGCAACAATGCCGAGCCGCAAGATCTCAGCCACGATTTCGGCGGGCTCGCCGGAGCCGTCCACACGGTAATCGGCAGCTTGATAGGATGGCAAGCGCTCGGCGTAGAGAGAACGGAAGCTGGCCTCATCGCGGAAGAGCGGCCTGCCGCTCATGGTCATGCAGCGCGCCAGCAAGACGTCGATGGTGCAATCGAGCCAGAGGACAGGGGCTCCGGCGGAGCGCAGGAATTCCAGGCAGCCGGGCTGCGCATAGGTGCCTCCGCCAAGCGCGAGTATGGTGCCTTCCTTGAGTTCTGAGGCGCGGCCCAAAGCGGCGCGAAGCTGGCCGGCTTCAACCTGGCGAAAGAATGGTTCGCCGAAGCGCTCAAAAATCTGCGGGATGGCGAGGCCAGCGGATTCCTCAATGCGGTCGTCGAGGTCCACAAAGCGCCAGGCGAGCTGGCGGGCCAGAAGCGTTCCTATGGTGGTCTTACCGGAACCCATGAAACCGGCGAGGCAAAGAATCGGAACGCGGGCTTGTGGTCCGCGTGAAAGAGGTGAAGTTGTCACACAGGGAGGCGCGAAAAATCAATCGCGCTTCAAGATGCGAATTGTACCACTGTAAGAAGAGAGTTCGACTTTCGCCAAACCCTGCCCGACGGTGCCAAACAAGGCGCGAAAGGATTTTGAGGCCCGGTGGATGACGCCGTGGGAAACATCGGGCTTCAAGAAAGTGGCGGCTTGGTTGTCGACGCTGCCCATCGCTGTTTGCGCTTTCAAATCAAAGGAATCATTTCCGGAGAAGCGGACTTCCACAAGACCTTTGCCGCTCTTCATGGTGTAGAGCCCGGTGCGCACAAAATCCCCGTCAAAGAGAATGTTTCCGGAAAAAGTGCTAAGGCTGACGTTCGTAAGCGCAGGCTGCAGAATTTGCGCGCCACCGCTGACGGACTTGAAATCGAGTTTGCCGGCGCACTGCGTGCAGAGAAGCGAGCCTTCGGTAGTGCGGACGATGATGTAACCGGATACTTCCTTGAGGTGCACGTCGCCCTTGACGCTCTCGAGGGTCATGTCGCCCATGACCTGTTCCACGTAGATAAGCCCGGTTTCGGTCTTCAGCTGGAGTTCGGTTTCTTCCGGCACCGTGAGTTGCAGGCTGGTCTCGAGCTCCAGCCCTTGCGCGGAGGGATCCAGATTGGCGGTGACGTCGACGCGGTCGCCCACCTGTTCCATGTCAAAAGTGATCTTGCTGGAAGCTTGACTGGCGACGATGACGACTTCCGGACTCTTCGAAGATTTTACTTCGATACGGCCGTTGGCCACATTCTGGATCACCACCACCGGGCGTCCGGTCACGGCGAAATGCTTTTCCGTGCGCTGGCTCGCCGCGCTGATGGTTGAGCCCGCACAAAGGATCGCCGCCGCGGCAAGCGGCAGCGCGACGCTGCGTCCCATCAAGCTGGTTCCCATGTCAGTTAACGCTCCTTCCGCGATCCAACATGGCGGAGAGTAATTCCGCTTTTTGCTCGTAAGCGCTGTAGAGGTATTCGCGCGCCACTTCGTCCTGCGGCGCTTCTTTCAAGTGGCGCTCGCAGTCGGCAATGAAATCATCGATCTGCTGCAGGTTCTGCTGCAGCGAAGCATCCACAGGGGAAGAGGTACCTGCAACGTGCATGTTCCTTACATCAACTTCTTGCTTGTTCAAGAGTTCGACTGTCGCGGCGATATCCGGCGAACGGGGAACTAGAGCGACGCGAGGCTCGGAGGATTGGCGAACCTGCACGACTGCCGCGATCGCGATGAGCGCGCCAACTGTTACAGCAGCGAGGGCGCGGCCCATAAAGAGTTGAGCAAAGGCCCGGCTCCACGAAGAACGCTCTTTCCCCGGAGCTGTCCCTGCCCAGATGACGCCTTCTTGTTCGAGTTGGTTGCGAAGGGAAATCCACACGCGGGCCGGCGGCTCTACTTCTGCAGGCAACTCATGTGCAGCGGAAACGATCGTTTCCAGATCGGCGATGAATCCCTGGCAGTGCTGGCAACCAGCCACATGGATGCGCGCTGCTTCCGGCAACGGCTCCAGGCCTTCCTGTTCCAATACTTGTTCCACGTCCCTGCACTGCATGGCCTGCACTCCAGTCAGACAGCCGCTGCGAGGCCGTCCCACTTCACTTCAGGCAAACTCTTCTGGCCCAGTTTGCCGCCGTCATAAATGAAGTCGCACTCACACCCCGCGATTGCGCCCATTGTAGCTCAATCATCGTGCGCCGTCTGTGTTCGGGCCGCTTGACGTTCCTCACGGGCCTGCGCGCGAATCTCCTCTTGCAACAAATCACGCAACCGTGTTCTGGCTTTGTGCAACTGCGACTTCGAATTTCCTACCGAACAACCCATAATCTTTGCAATCTCGTTGTGTTCGTAACCCTGAACGTCGTGGAGCACGAACACCGTCCGGTACCCCGGCGGCAATTTCTCCACGGACCGCTCCAAATTAACGCGGTCCACCGCGCCACTCAGGCGCAAATCAGGCGCCCCAATGTCTTTTCTTGGTCCCCCTGTTTCTTCGTCGGGCTCCGTCGTTTCTTCAAGAGAGGCCACCGGAAGCGACTTCTTCCTTAGCCGCATCAGCACGACGTTGACGGTCATGCGGTGCAGCCAGGTTGAGAATGCCGACTCGCCCCGGAACGTGCCAACCTTGCGGAACAGCTGCAGAAACGCTTCCTGCATCAAATCTTCGGCGTCCGCCGGATTGTTCACCATCCGCAAACACAAGGCGTACACGCGCCGGCTGTGTAACTGATAAAGATACTCAAAGGCAGCGGCATCGCCTTGCTGGGCCAGTCGGATGGCTTCCGCTTCAGTCACCGGCGTGGTGGTCTGCCGGGAAGCCGACGCATTCGGAGCGCTTGGTCTATTTCGGGCCAACGGTCCTATTGCGGCGCATCCAACCTTTCGGATGCACCGGATCCCCCCTTGAGTTGTCCTGACTTTTCCCCGCATGAGACAATAAACACCCTTAAAGAGCTGTTTGTTTCGCCAGATAGTACCCGGGTCCTGCGGGGGCAGGTATGCTTATTCTCTCGCGAATGCTTGGCGAACGCTATTGCGGACCGCGCGCCGGCGGGCAGGCTGATGACGCCTCTGGACCCTGGATTGATCACAGATGGCGCTCTCAAAAATTCCCAATTGCTCAACCGGTAGGGCGATTAGAAAGGACTTAAGCACCACAAAGGTCTCGCGGAGGCAGGTATTTAGGTCGTAATGGTCTGCATCTACTTCATTCCACATGCGTTGGAGGTCGTGGGAGGATCCCTCTGCAAGAGCTTCCGCCGCAGTGCCGAAGTCTCTTCCTAGTTCCTCCACCATTTCTGCCAGAGTGCTGACCTTATGAAGGAATTGCAGCCTACTCGACAATAGCACCCGGTTCAGAAGCCCGCTCAGGCGCGCAGAGCGCTGGCCGCGGTGTCCGCGATAGTTCGCGGGGTTCAGGGGCGCGGCGTTCGGAACCGTCCCATAATGCCTGGCGTGTTCATAAAGAGCGCGGAGAATCCCCGCAAGCGGGCAACTGAGCCGATCGCACAACTCTGAAGTTGTGTCAATCGACTCCTGGGACATGGCCACATGCCCTTTTTGTTTGAATTCAATAGCATCATTGAGTGACACACTGAACATGTTGTAGAGGGATTCCAGGTGATGCTTGTATTCGAGGAACAGTTGCGCTTTTTCTGTGGAGAGCCAAGCACGCCAATCCTGCTGGACCGACGTGCCGCGGGGCAAGGGGGAGCGGCGGTGGTCAATCACAAAGGTCTCCCAG